>JBEVDW010000239.1:0-6259 GCA_040513115.1 Steroidobacteraceae bacterium
GTCGATGCCGAGCTCTTCCATCAGCTCCCTTTTGCGGGCGGCAAGACCCTCGCCGAGCGCTTCCAGATCCAGATCGGTCTTCTTGAGCTGGGGAAACATCTCGCCTTCCTCTTCCTTGACGTGATGCTTCACGTACTCGCCCAACACCGTGACCGTCGCCTTGTATTCCTCGTCTTCGGAGGACATGCCTTCGATCTTCGCGATCAGATCTTTGGCGGTGCCATGCTCCACGGCTGCCTCGGCTACCAGATCCGTGTCGTCCAGTGCTTCGCGCACCGCGGGATAGAGCAGCTCCTCTTCGATTTGCGCATGCACCGTCAGTAGAGCGCACATGCGCTCAGCGATGTCCTCCAACTCGGTACCTTCCGCGTCTTCCACTTGATCAATGAGTCCGGCTACCTGGCGATGATCCTGCTTCAGCAACGTCACTGCATCGGGGCCGGAACCACGCTTGTTGGCTCGTGTCGCTCGTGCCATGGGAATCTCCTTCAACTGGCGTGATTGATGAGTGCGTACGCCGCACTGCCAGCACTGCGGTTGCGCGTACTCGCATCAATGCGTGCTCGTCGCAACGAGTTCCGGCAACGAGAGCCTACAAAAATCACCACGCTGACACGTTCATCCGCCCGCGCGCTTGGCGTCGAAACCCCGTTTGATGAGCTCGGCAACGATGGCATCGCGGTGGTCGCCCTGAATCTCGATGCGCTCGGCCGTCGCCGTGCCACCGCTGCCGCAACGCTTCTTCAGTTCGGTGGCGAGTGCTTCCAGATCTTGCTGCGAGAGGCCAAGACCGGTGATCACCGTGACACCTTTTCCCTTGCGGCCTTGCGTCTCACGAGCTACGCGCACGGGTCCGGCGATTGCTTTACCGGGCGTGCCACCTTTGCAAACGCACTGCGCGACCGGGCGCTGACAGTTCGGGCAGCGTCGACCGCCGTCGGTCGAGTAGACGAGTCGTGAATCGTTGTCGGGACGTTTGCTCATGCGCGCAAGGCGTTGTGCTGAGATTGAGACGCAGGATACCGCGACCGGCCTCAACGCATGAAAAAGCCCCCGATGCGAATAACGCGTCGGGGGCTGGAGCATCCGTGCGGGTAGGAAGGGCTTAGCGAGTGCTGCCGGTCGAGCTGGATGAATCCGGAGCAGATTCGTCCGTGCTGCTCATGTCGGAGCTGTTGCTCGAGCTGTCGCTGCTGGAGTCCATCGACCCATCTGAGCTTGCGCTGTCGGAGCTCGGGCTGCTGTCGCTCGGCATGGTCGAAGAGGATGACGAAGACGCGGCATCGTCATCGGGCTGGCTGCCGCTCGTGCTGCTGCGCGACTCATCCACACTGGCACTACGCGATGTCGTGCTCGTGCTCGTACGCGTGTCCGTCCGTGCTGCGCCTGAACGCTCGTTGGTCACGGCGCCGATGTCCGAGCTCGAGCTGGAGCTAGTGCTTGGGACGGTGGCGCTGCTGCTCGAAGATTCCGACGCTGGCGCAGCCGTCGACGTGGATGGCGAGGACGTCGTAGAACGCGAGCTTTCGTAGGACGAAGAGCTGGAGCTCGAGGTCGGCACGCTGCTGGAGGATTCCGAGCTGCTGCTGGTTGACGAAGGCGCACTGCTGCTCGAGGACGAAGAGGGCGCAGTCCCTTCAGCCGTACGCCACTCTGTGTTGCGGCGAGTCTCGGTCGATGTGGTGGTCGACTTCGATGGCGTGGTCGTCGAGGTCGAGTCTGTAGAAGACGCCGTGCTATCCGTGGAGCTGGCGCTCGGCGTGTTCGTCGCACTTGGCGTGTTCTCGGTTGACGAAGGAGCAGGCATCGTTTGCGTCGTCGTGGATTCGGCGACACGGGTCTGCTCTTGAACGGTGCGTTGCTGTTTCTCAGCGGCTTGCGCTGGATATTCATCGCCGGCCCAGCTTGCTGTTGCCAGCACACTGAGGACAGCTGAGGCGAGAATCTTGGATGCGTGCTTGCGCATGAGTGGTCTCCTCGATCGATTGCATTGAGACGTGCATTCGCAAAAGCGAGCGCGACGGGTGCGTGTTCCGCCGCCGCGTCGCTTGCACGCGTGACCAGTAGAAATGCGCTGATTCCGCTGTTTTTCCTGTCGCGCGTTGGCGAATGGTGAACGCCAGATGTACGTGGGATGCATTCGTATCGATTGAATCAGCTCGACTCCAGCGCCCTCTCATCGAGCCAGTGGATGGTGATGTTGAGCGCAATGATGTTTTCCGCACGACAGCAACTCGGAGTCGCTCTCGTGCGTTCACGGGCACTCCCCCTCGCTACCGTTTCCCGACGAGGTGCATCATGGCCAACATCCGCATCGTGGTCGCTGATCGTGCCAAAGCCATTCTGTACGACGCGCGCAATCGTCGTGCCTTGCCGGCAGAAGTCGCACGAGTGGAAGCACGGGCGGGAAAGCTCGCGGACCGCGAAGTGAATGCCGATAGACCTGGACGCAACGCAACAACATGGCGGGCCGGCATTCGTATCACGGAACAGGAGCCGCGGCGCGAGCGCACCACCGATGCACCTCCTGAAGTGATCCGGCGGCAGTTGGGTTGGTGAGTCGCTTGGTCGCGGTCACGCCGGTCGGCGCCAATGTCGAGATGCAACACCCATGCTTGGGCGCGGTGGGCGGCGGCGATGGCGTGCGGTTTCGTGTTTGGGCGCCACAAGCAAACCAGGTTGAGGTCTTGATCGAGGGCGCGCCAGAGCCGGTGAATCTCGAGCGCGCGCAGGACGGCTACTTCGACGGTGCGAGCTCGACGCTTCGTCCCGGCGCGCTCTATCGCTATCGCGTCGATGGCAAGGGGCCGTATCCCGATCCCTGTTCGCGCTATCAGCCGCAGGGTCCTCACGGCCCCTCGCTCGTCGTCGATCCGACGGCCTATCGCTGGCATGATGCGAACTGGAGCGGCATCGAGCTCCACGGTCAGGTGATCTACGAGCTGCACATCGGTACGTTCACACCCGAAGGCACGTTCGATGCCGCGATCGAAAAATTCGATCACCTCATCACGCTCGGTATCACCGTCATCGAGCTCATGCCGCTCGCCGAATGTCCCGGGCGCTGGAACTGGGGCTACGACGGCGTGGATCTCTTTGCGCCGTATCACGTGTACGGCGATCACGAAGCATGCAAGCGCTTCATCGATGCGGCCCACGCTCGTGGCCTCGCGGTGATACTCGACGTCGTCTACAACCACTTGGGTCCCGACGGGAATTACCTGAGCTGCTTCAGTCCGCACTATTTCAGCACTCAGTACGAAACCGACTGGGGCGAGCCGCTGAACTTCGATGGTGAGCATGCGCGTGGCGTGCGCGATTTCATCATCGGCAATGCCTGCTACTGGCTGCGCGAGTTTCACGTCGACGGCTTCCGTCTCGATGCGACCCAGAGCATCTTCGACGCCAGTCGGCCGCACATCCTCGCCGAGTTGATTCACTGTGCGCGCCGCGCAGCGGGCGAACGCAAGATCATCTTCGTGGCGGAGAACGAGCCTCAGTGCGCAGAGCATCTGCGGCCGCCGACGCAAGGAGGCTTCGGTCTCGATGCGATGTGGAACGACGACTATCACCACACCGCTCGCGTGGCTCTGACCGGCTCGCGCGACGGCTACTACCACGACTATCTCGGTACCCCGCAGGAGCTCGTATCGGCGGTGAAGCGCGGCTTCCTTTATCAAGGACAGTATTATTCGTGGCAGAAGCAACGGCGAGGCTCGCCGTTGCCGCAGCGGTGGGATGCCGCTGCGCTCGTGATCTTTTTGCAGAACCACGATCAAGTGGCGAACACCTTCAGCGGCGTTCGTTGCGTGACCTTGACGAGCGCCGGCCGACTGCGTGCTCTGACCGCCCTGACGTTGCTTGCGCCGCAGACACCGCTGCTGTTCATGGGTCAGGAGTTCGGCGCTTCCACGCCCTTTGCATTCTTCGCGGATCATCAGGACGCTCTCGCGGCGCAAGTGCATCAAGGCCGGCGCCAGTTCATGTCTCAGTTCCGCGCGGAGGCAACGTCCCAGGCACAGGCGGCGATACCGGCGCCGAAAGGAGTCGATACGTTCATGCGTTCGAAGCTCGACTGGAGTGAGGCAGCACAGAACACCGCCTGGCTGCAGCTGCATCGCGACTTGTTGCGCATCCGTTGCGACGACCCGGTGATCTCGCGTCAGGCCGTGAGCGCAATCGATGGGGCCGTGCTCAGCAGCGAAGCGTTCGTGCTGCGGTGGTTCGATGAATCGCACGGCGATCGTCTATTGGTAGTGAATACCGGCAAGGAATGTTTGCTCGAGCCGGCACCCGAGCCGCTGCTCGCGCCGCCATGGAAGCACGAGTGGCAGCTGGTTTGGTCGAGCGACGATACGGCGTATGGCGGTCGCGGTGCGTTGAGTCCAACGGGCGCGCCGGACGAGCCTGGTTGGCGACTCACGGCGGAGAGCGCCGTGTTGCTCGTTGGGAAAAGAAGGGTGGATGGCGGATAGCCAGCGCGGTCGTCCGGTGCTCTGCTGATCCTCGTCCGCTGAGAAAAAGGATCTCACCATGATTCGGCATCGAGAGCTCGTGGTTCCTTGGCATGCGCAGGATGACGTCGCAGGTCTACGCGATCGCGAATGGATCATCACGAATGGCCTCGGGGGCTACGCATCCGGCTCGCTGGCCGGCATGCCGACGCGCAAGTACCACGGCTTGTTCGTGCCCAACCTGTCGGCGCCGAAGGGACGCTACATCATGATCTCGCGCTGTGACGAAGAGGTCGTGTGCGAGGACCACCGCATCCTACTGGGTGGTGCGGAGTTCGAGAACGGACACACGGTCGGCATGGCGCACCGCTACTTGCGCGAATTCCGCCTCGATCATCGTATCGCGATCTGGCTGTACGACTTCGCTGGCACCGTCTTGGAGAAGTCCATCGTATTGCCACACAACCAGAACACCGTCTGCGTGTGCTATCGCTTGCTGACGGGCAAGGAATTGGAGCTGAAGGTGAGACCCTTCATGTCCTTCCGGCGCCATGATGATGCGCCGAGCCGCCAGCCTCACGGACCCTTCACGTTCACCGTCTGTCGCGGCCGTCATGAGGTGCGCTTGGCGGACAGTCCGCTCGTCCTCCGCCTGGCGTTGCGTCCCGCGCCGGCGATTTTCGTTTCGGAAGAGTTCGAAGGTATCGACTTTCTCTACCGCATCGAGCGCGAGCGCGGCGATCCGTATCTGGAGAGCGCGTACTGTCCCGGTTATTTCCGTGGCTACGTCACGGCGGATCAACCGCTGGTGTTCGTCGCGACCACGCAAGCGTGGGCGACGCTCGACTTCGACGTCTTCGAAACGTTCGATGCCGAGCGCAGACGCATGACGCAGCTGCTCGCGCGCGGCTCACACATGCAAGGCGATGACTTCGCGGAGCAGCTCGCGATGGCGGGCGATCAGTTCATCATCCTTCCGGGCAGTCGTCTCGAAGAGAAGGTGCTTGCCGAAGCGGAAGGCACCGAGCTGCGCACCGTGATCGCGGGCTACCACTGGTTCGGCGATTGGGGCCGCGACACGATGATCAGTCTGGAAGGTCTGACGTTGTGCACGTGCCGCTATCGCGAAGCCGCTGCAATCCTGCGCACGTTTTCGCACTACGTGCGCGAGGGCCTGTTGCCCAATCTGTTTCCGGAAGGCGAGCGCCAGGCGCTGTATCACACGGTCGATGCGACGCTATGGTACTTCCATGCCATCGATCGTTACGTCACCGTGACGGGCGATACGAATCTCGTCGCACAGCTCTATCCGGTGCTGTTGTCGATCATCGAGCATCACCTGCGGGGCACGCACTACAACATCCACGTGGATCCGATCGACGGCTTGATCAGTGCGGCGGCGGAGGGTTACCAGCTCACGTGGATGGACGCGAAGATGGGCGATTGGGTGGTGACTCCGCGCCGTGGCAAGCCGGTAGAGATTCAGGCGCTCTGGTACAACGCGCTGCGCCTGATGGGGTTGTGGACACGCACCTTGTCGCATTTGCCGCAGCACGACATCGACTTCGATGCGCACGCCGAGCGCGCGCAGCAGTCGTTCAACGCTCGCTATTTCAATGACGCGACGGGGTGCCTCTTCGACGTCATCGATGGTCCCGACGGCGATGATCCGAGCATTCGTCCGAATCAGGTGTTCGCGATGTCCTTGCGACACCCCGTGCTGGAACGCCAGTGGTGGCCGGGTGTGCTGGGTGTCGTGCGCTCCAGTCTGGTGACGCCCTTCGGACTGCGCACGTTGAGTCAGA
>JBEVDW010000240.1:0-14899 GCA_040513115.1 Steroidobacteraceae bacterium
CGATCGCCTGGTTGCGCGTCTGCATGACATCGCCATTCGCAAGACGAGCACGGATCGCGTGCTCGGACCGACGTGGGAACAGCTCTACGGCACGACCACGAAGCAGGGCGGGCCGCAAGAGGAATGGTGGCAACGTCGGCGCAACGAACTGTTGAAGCTGGGGCGCGCCGAGGGGTCGGCCTATGTCTACGAGCGCGCGACGCTCGACAAGCAGGCACGAGAGCTCAAGGCGCTGCCCGGACTGGATCAAGTCTTCTATGCCATGAAGGCCAATCCGAACCCGTCCATCCTGCAGCTGTTCTACACCTTGGGCTTAGGGCTCGAGTGCGTTTCGCGCGGTGAGGTGGAGCACGTCTATGCGGCGATCGCGAACGTCGATCGCAAGCGCATTCTCTTCACGCCCAACTTCGCGCCTCGAGCCGAATACGAGTGGGCGCTGACGCAAGGCATTCATTGCACGTTGGACAACCTGCATCCGTTGCGTGAGTGGCCCGAGCTGTTTGCGGGCCGGGAAGTGTTCGTGCGCATCGACACGGGTTACGGCCGCGGTCATCACGATCACGTGCGTACGGCGGGTGTGCAATCGAAGTTCGGTGTGCCGTTGTTCGAGATGGATGAGCTCGAACGCCTCGCTCGCGATGCGAATGCACGTGTCGTCGGCCTGCACGCGCACACCGGCAGCGGCATCATGAATGTGGATAACTGGCGCGAAGTCGGCGGTGTGCTCGTGGAGCTGGCCGATCGCTTCACGGACGTGCGCACGATCGATCTCGGCGGTGGGCTCGGTGTACCCGAGCGCTTGGGTCAAAGCGAGCTGGACCTTGGCGATCTCGCCAAGGTGGTGCAGCAGCTGAAAGGCGTCGCACCTCGACTGCAGGTCTGGATGGAGCCAGGACGCTACCTGGTCGCTCAGGCCGGTGTGTTGCTGGCCCAGGTCACGCAGCTGAAGGGCAAGGGAGAGGTGCGCTACGTGGGTGTGGCGACCGGTATGAATTCGCTGATCCGTCCCGCGTTGTACGGCGCGCATCACGAGATCGTGAATCTCTCGCGCCTCGACGAAGACGCGACCGAGCTGGTGAATGTCGTTGGACCGATCTGCGAAACGGCTGACGTCCTGGGCAGCGAACGCTTGTTGCCGCCCACGGTGGAAGGCGACGTGTTGTTGATTGCGACCACTGGCGCTTATGGACGTGCGATGAGCTCGCATTACAACTTGCGTGCTCCGGCGCGGGAATTCGTGATCTGAGCTCGCGGAGGAGAAGGACGCATCGTCGTCAGCTGCTCCTGATCCTCCGCAAATGCAATCACTCCCGCGCACCGTCATCGTTCTCGGCTTCGTCTCGCTGCTGAACGATGCGGCGAGCGAGATGATCACGCCGCTCCTGCCGATCTTCCTCACCGCCACATTGGGGGCGGGCCCCGCAATCGTCGGCTTGATCGAAGGCGTCGCCGAAGCGACCGCGAGCATTCTCAAGCTCGTGAGCGGTTGGCTGGCCGATCGCGGTTGGGCCGCGAAGAAACTCGTGTTGGGCGGCTACAGCCTGTCGAACGTAACGCGTCCGCTCATCGGACTGGCGTTGGCGTGGCCGCTCGTCATCGCGCTGCGGTTTCTCGATCGCGTAGGGAAGGGTATACGCACGGCGCCGCGCGACGCGATGATTGCCGGTGTCAGCACATCAGCCAATCGCGGTCGCGCCTACGGCTTTCATCGATCGATGGATCACGCCGGTGCCGTTATCGGGCCGCTGCTTGCTTTCGCGCTGCTGCAATCCGGCGTCGATCTGCGTCATGTGTTCTATGCCTCCATGGTGCCCGGGATAGCTGTGCTGCTCCTGATTGCAGTGGGAGTTCCAAGCCAGGTTCTGGCTCCAGTCAGTTACACAGCTTCGTTGAGCTGGCGGGCACTCGATACCCACGTGCGTGCGATGGTCCTCACGGCCGGTGCGTTGGCGTTGGCAGCGGTGCCTGAGGTCTTTGTCGTGCTGTGGGCTCGCGACGCGGGTCTCGCCATCGTATGGGTGCCATTGATCTGGGCAGCGGCGAGCGCAGTGAAAATGTCGACCGCTTGGCCGGCCGGTATTCTCGCGGATCGATACGGTCGCATGCCGGTATTCGCAGTGGGCATCACGCTGCGCGTGGTGAGCTTGCTGTTGCTGGCGTTCGTTGCGGCGCAGGGTGCTTGGGTGTGGCTGCTCTTCCTCCTGTATTCGTTGTCGCTGGCGATCACTGAGCCGGTCGAACGATCGCTGATCGGAGACCACGCAACTGCCACACAACGTGGCACGGCCTTTGGTTTCTACCATTTGCTGAGCGGCGCACTGCTACTGCCGGGGGCCGTCGCGTTCGGTTGGCTGTGGGAGCGGTTCAACTCGATGCTTGCGTTTGCATCAGCCGCCGCTGTCACTGCCCTCGGTGCAGCAGTGTTCATTCTTCTGACACGTCCTCGCACGCGCTGAATCTGCCTCGACTTCACATGATTCGGCGTAGACAATCGTCCGCACCTTCGCAGTGACGACGAGCACGCCATGGCAGATCCCATCGCTATCGCCCGCAGCGCGCAAGCGGACATCACGCTGTTGCCGTCCATGGCGAATCGCCACGGCTGCATCACGGGCGCCACTGGCACCGGAAAGACCGTGACCTTGCAGGTGATTGCCGAGAACTTCAGCCGCTTGGGAATTCCGGTGTTCATGGCGGATGTAAAGGGCGATCTGACGGGGTTCTCGCAAGCGGGTTCGCTGACGCCGAAGATGCAGTCGCGACTGCAGTCATTGCAGCTGAGCGAGCCGCAGTGGAGCGCATGCCCCGTCACTCTCTGGGACGTATTCGGCGAGCAGGGTCATCCCGTCCGCGCGACAGTATCCGATCTGGGTCCGCTGCTCCTCGGGCGCATGTTGGATCTCAACGAAACTCAAGCCGGTGTGCTCAGCATCGTCTTCAAACTCGCAGACGAGCAAGGATTGCTACTGCTCGATCTGAAGGACCTGCGTGCGATGTTGCAGCACGTCGCCGATCACGCGGCCGACATCCGCACGGAATACGGCAACGTATCCGCCGCCTCGATCGGCGCAATTCAACGTGGCTTGCTCACGTTGGAACAGCAAGGCGCCGACCGCTTCTTCGGTGAGCCCATGCTCAACATCGATGACCTGATGCAGACCGTGAGCGGGCGCGGCGTGGTGAACGTGCTCGCGGCTGACAAGCTGATGCAGGCCCCGAAGCTCTACGGAACGATGCTGCTGTGGTTGTTGGCAGAGCTGTACGAGAACCTGCCGGAGGTCGGCGACCTCGAGAAGCCCAAGTTCGTATTCTTTTTCGACGAAGCGCATTTGCTGTTCGATGATGCGCCGCCCGCGCTGCTGGAGCGCATCGAACAAGTCGTGCGCTTGATTCGCTCAAAGGGTGTCGGCGTTTACTTCGTCACGCAGAATCCGCTCGATATTCCGGAATCCGTTCTCGGGCAATTGGGTAATCGCGTGCAACACGCGCTACGTGCCTTCACGCCGCGCGATCAAAAGGCGGTGAAGGCGGCTGCCGAAACCATGCGGGCCAACCCGGCTTTCGAGACGGCCGCCGTCATCGGCGAGCTCGGCACGGGCGAGGCGCTGATCTCCTGTCTGGATGAGAAGGGCCGGCCGGCCGTCGTCGAGCGCGGCTTCGTGCTGCCGCCCGCCAGCCAGATCGGACCCATCACACCGGCTCAGCGCCAGACGCTGGTGCAGCAGTCGCTCGTCAAAGGAGTGTACGAGCGCGTGCAAGATAGAGAGTCGGCCTATGAGATGTTGAAGGCACGTGCTACAGCGAGCGCGCCACCTGAAGTCGCAAAGGCGCCGCCCGAACGATCGCAACCGCGCGCACAGACTCAAACCACACGACGCACCGACACCGTCATCGAGGCCATGACCAAATCAGCTGTCCGTACGATTGGCAGCTCGCTGGGCCGTGAGCTCGTGCGGGGTGTGCTGGGTTCGTTGCTGGGCAGGCGGCGTTAGGACGATCGAGCTTCAGCCCGGCAGTTTCATGCCGTACAGCTTCGCAATCGTGCCGCCGAAGATCGCCGCCTGCTCCTGTGCAGTGAGTCCGGCACGCGTGCTCATGTGTTGAATCGCATCGCGGCTTTTCGGCCACGAACCCTCGTAGTGCGGATAGTCATTGCCCCACACGAGCGCGTCGATGCCCGAGATGTGCCGATTGGCGAGCGCTTGATGATCCTCCATGAAGGTCACATGCATCTGGCGTGCGAGGTATTCGCTCGGCCGCAACGGCTGAGTCCACTTGGCAGCCGGAGGCAGGGCAGAGCCGCCAAGCTTTGCGACTTCCGATTCACGGACGACTTCGCGCGAGCCGATGCCAACATCCCAGCTGGCATCGAGCGACTGCATCAGCAGTGCCAGCCATGCCGCGCCGGTTTCGACGAAGAGGAAGTGCAGGTTGGGATGGCGCTCGCAAACGCCTGCCGCGAGCAGCTCGCTGATCGTGCCGCCGACGGACGTCAACAAGTACGCGTTGATCGTCACGTTTCCCGAGAGTTTGCCGAACGCATCCACGCGCGCCTTCTCGTCCGCGCTCAATCCGCTCATGCTCGGACCGCCGGAACGCAGGCCGCCCATCAACAAGTTGCCTTCGCGCAGTTGTCCGCTACCGACATGCATCGAGACGACGAGCTGGTTGGCGGCGGCCGCGGCCCAGAGCGGCGCGTAGAGATCCAGGAAGTACGGTGCGTTCGGTGGTGCGAGCATTGGAATCTCGATGCCGCGCAAACCGAGGCCGACGATGCGGTCGATCTCGCGAACCGAGGCTTTGATGTCGCACACCGGAATGATCGCATTTGGAAATGAGCGTTCCGATGCCATGTGCTCTGCAATGTAGTCGTTGTAGATCCGCGCGCAGGCCATCGCGAAGTCGGCATCGTCGGAGCCGAGGATGAGTTGCCCGTTGTTGGGATGGATGGTCTCGGCCCAGACGCCATCGATATTCAAGTCGGCGATGCGGCCTGACAACGAGTCGTATGGAATGGGTGTGTACTTGGAGTCCTGCGGCGATGCTTGCCACACGCCGTCGACGATCTGGCCCGGATCCTCATAGCGCCGGTAGTCGATCGACAAGTTGAAGCGCTTGCCGTCGAAGCGCATGTCCTTGAGATCGTTTGGCAGGCGGCGCGTCTGGGGCGCGCGCTCCACCCATTCGGGCTTCGAGAGCCGCGATGTCCAGAGATCCTCCGGTTCGAGGCAGTGTGCGTCGGCGGAAACCAGCAGCAGGCTACTCACGATCGACCCTCCTGGTGAGCAGGGAGCGTGGACTTCAAGCAGGCGAATCGGCAGCGGATGTGATCATTGCGCCGGCAGATGCACGATGTCAACACGCGATGACATTGCGTCGATGACGTGCGTGCGAAAGATCGTTCGACCGGCTACAGCTGGTTCAATTCGCGGTGCCGACGAACTCCTTCATTACCGTCACCTCGAGGAGATCGAACGGCAACAGGCCTTGACCGACGATGAAGTCGTGAAATCGCTTCTCGTCGAAGCGCTCTGCTAGTGCGAGTTCTACCCGTGTCCGCAGGGCATTGAACATCGAAAAGCCGTAGAAGTACGCGGTCGCCTGGCCCGGTAGCCTGAACGTGTAGCGATCCACTTCCTGCTTTGCCATGGGCTCGGACAGAAGCACTTCTTCCATCAGGAAGCGTTTTGCCGCCGCGGGCTCGATCAGGCCGAGGTTCAACATGGGATCCAGGAACGCGCGTGCTTCGCGCATCATGCGCATCTGCAAGGCGCCGATCTGGCCTTCCGGAGGCAGGTGGTTCTTCATCACGCCTTCGGCATACAGAGCCCATCCTTCCACATTTGCGCTATTGAACGCATACACCACGCGCGCGGTGGAAACGCCTCGCTCCAGCATTCCAGCGAATTGTAACTCGTGACCCGGGCGCGCCTCGTGGGCGGTCAAGGTCCAGGCAATGGCGTCGTAAGAGAAATCATCCATGACAGAGCCGGACTCTGCGTTGGGATTGCGAATAGGCAGCACGAATTCGATGGGCTCGCCCGTGTTGCCCACGAACCTAGGCGGATCGATGTATGGAGCGGGCTGCGCGGCAGACTCGGCTTCTGTGGCAAGACGAATGGCGGCCTTGCGTGTGGGAAGTGTCACGACATGCTCGAGTCGGATGATCTCCTCGAGCTTCTCCAGCCGCTTCGTGTAGAGCTCGAGCAGCCGATCCGGCGGAATCTGTTCTTTCTTCAACTGGCGTATGACGTCGCGATAGTCCTTCATGTCCCACTTGCGTTCCCGTGCTACTTCAAATGCGAGCGGCTCGAGCTCGGCGCGCGTTTGCTGGAAGCTCGCGAGTGCGCGATTCATCACCTCGTGCGGATCCATCTGCACGCCGACCCGCCGCAGGTTGTCCGCGTAGAGTTCGTAAGGCACTTGATAGGTCTTGCGCGCGCGCGGCAGAACCGCCGATCGGACCCACGCTTCGTATTCCTTGAACTGCCGACGGAGGGTTCGCATGTCCTTCTGCCATCCCTTCAGCCCGCTGCTCTGGAGTAGCTGCTCGATTCCATCGAGATAGCTCGCCTGATTCGCCAGGTACTGCTCGGCTTCCACGATCCAGGGACCGAGCAGCGCGGGTTCTTTTGCCGCTTCTTCGTAGCGTACGCGCGCCAGATTCGTAATCGGCTCATAGCCTGGTTCGCTTCCGGCATAACGTCGCAAGCGCGCCAGCGCAGCCGCGTGACGCGCTTTGTCTACCCGTGCATCGAGAAGATCTTGGAAGCCGCGAAACACGGCCTGTGCCAGATCGAAGAAGGGCAAGGTGAGCTTCCGATTCAGCTCGAGCGTTCGTTGCTGATCATGTGCAGCACGGATAAGGATTTCCAGATCCTGTTTGACGAACGGATTTACGGCGCGATCGCGGAGTGCTTCGAGCTGTTTGGCAGCCCTGGCGAGATCCGCCTCCTGTCGTTCGCTGAAGCCCGGTTTCAGATCAGTGATTTCTGAATCGTGGCCCTCCACACCCAGTCCGGCAGCCCGCTCCGGGTCGTAGCGGGCCGCGATGTCAAGCAGCACCTTCGCGTGTCGATTGCTTTCCCCGATCCAACTATCGTCGGCAGCGTGGGCTGCGGGCAGGGTGAGAATGAGCAACAGTAGGGCTGCGCGGATCATGCGACGCTCCGGGGATGTGTCGACCTGAGATAGGGCTCCGTGTTCCTAGGGTGAAACCCAAAGTGATCCGCACGGGTTCCTGCGCAAATTCATCACCGCAGAGGCGTATGCCGTCTTTCCAGCTCCTCGACGACGTCCTGCAAACTCAGCTCACGCTTTCGCAGCAGCAGCATGAGATGAAACAGGAGGTCTGCAGCTTCTGACACCACTTCCTTCGTGTCGCCGACTGTAGCAGCCAAAGCGACTTCAACACCTTCTTCGCCGACTTTCTGGGCAATACGCTTTGTGCCGGCCGCCCACAGTTTCGTTGTATAGCTGCCTTCGGGCTGTTGAGCGATACGATCGCTGAGGACGCGCTCGAGATACGACAGAAAAGCGAAGTTGGCCTGCTCGGTCACGTTGCCGAAGCAAGTGTCGGTGCCCGTGTGGCAGACCGGTCCTTGGGGATGAGCGAGGATGAGAAGGGTATCGTTGTCGCAGTCGGGAGTGATGCTCACGACGTTGAGGAAATGATTGGATGTCTCGCCCTTGGTCCACAGTCGCTGTTTGCTGCGGCTGAAGAACGTCACGCGTCCGGTGCGCTGGGTGTGTTCCAGCGCCTCTCGATTCATATAACCGAGCATGAGTACCGCGCGAGTGCCGGCGTCCTGAATCACGGCCGGAAGCAGCCCATCGCTCTTCGACCAATCGAGCTGTTCGAGCGCCGTGCTCATGGACGTACCTCGATGCGGCGATTGTGGAGGAACCGTTTCAAGTCCGGGATCGCGATCGCGCCAGTGTGAAATACGCTTGCCGCCAAGGCGCCATCGACACGCGCTTCGCTGAAGACTTCGTCGAAGTGCTCAGGTGTTCCTGCGCCACCGGAGGCAATGAGCGGCACTTTGCAGATGGAGCGCACGGCTTTGAGCTGCGGGCAGTCGTAGCCCTTGCGGACGCCATCGCTCGCCATGCAGTTGAGCACGATCTCGCCGGCACCGCGTTCCTGCACCTCGCGCACCCAATCGAGAGTACGACGCGCCGTGTTTTTCGTACGCGTCGGATCGCCGGTGAATTGGTACACGCTGTATTCGCCATCGACCGTCTGACTGTCGATGCCGACGACGACGCACTGCGCGCCGAAGCGAGCGCTCAGGCGATTGATCAGATCGGGATCGGCGATCGCGGGAGAGTTGATCGAGATCTTTTCTGCGCCTTCGCCCAACACTTCTTCCGCATCGGCTACGCTGCGGATGCCTCCTGCGACGCAGAACGGAATGTCGAGAATGCGTGCCACCCGTCGCACCCAGCTGCGATCGACGGAGCGTCCATCGGGGCTCGCGGTGATGTCGTAGAACACAAGCTCGTCGGCGCCTTCTTCCCGATAGCGCAGGGCGAGATCAAGGATGTCGCCGACGACCACGTGGTCGCGGAAGCGCACGCCCTTGACGACCTGTCCGTCTCTTACATCGAGACAGGGGATGATGCGTTTGGCAAGAATGGCCGCAACTCCTGAACAGAGATTCGATTCTCGAGCAGCGCCTTACCGCTGATCGCCGCCTTCAAACCGCAGTCGCGTAGCTGCTGCAAGTCGGCACCGGATGCAATGCCGCCGGACGCTTGCCACGCGATCTCGGGAAACCGCTGGACTGCATCGCGGTACAACGCAATGTTCGGGCCCGTCAGTGCGCCGTCGCGAGCGACGTCGGTGCAGAGCACGTGCTTCAAACCATGCGGCAGGTAATCATCGACTGCACGCCACAAGCTCGTGGACGTCGTGCGCTGCCAACCATGTGTCGTCAGCTGCGGCGTGCCGTCGGCATCGAGTCGTACATCGAAGCCAAGTACGACGCGAGCGCCGCCGAGCTTGGTCAGCCACTGCTTCACTTCCGCAGGATTCGTCGCTGCGACACTGCCGATGACCACACGGTCGACGCCGGCGTCGAGCAATGCCTGAGCGCGTTCGAGTGAGCGCAAACCGCCTCCGACCTGTAGCTTTGCCTTGCGAGTGGCGACGAGGTTGACGATCAACTCGCGATTGCCTTGTGCGCCATCGCGCGCACCGTCGAGGTCCACCACGTGAACGTACCGCGCGCCGAAGCTGCAGTAGCGTTCCAGGATTTCATTGGGGTCGTCCGAATAGACGGTCTCGGCGTTGAAATCGCCTTGGAACAAACGGACGCAGCGGCCGCCGCGCAGATCGATGGCAGGAATTAATTCCATGAAGATCAACTCAGGCGCAGGAAGTTGCGCAGTAGCAGCGAGCCGATGCGTGCGGACCGCTCGGGATGAAATTGGGCGCCGTATACATTGCCGCGCTGTACGACCGCAGTGAACGAGGCGCCGTACTCGGAGCTCGCGATGCTATGTGCGCCGAGCGGCGCGGCGTAGCTATGAACGAAGTAGACGTAGTCACCGTTCTGGATTTCGTCGAACAGCGGCGAAGGCTGGGACAGGGTCAACTGATTCCAGCCCATGTGGGGAACCGGGAGGCCTTCACGATCGGCGAAGCGTTGCACGCGGCCTGGCATCAGGCCAAGACAACGAACGCCGCCCTCCTCGGAGGATTCGAACAAGAGCTGCATGCCGACGCAGATGCCAAGCAGCGG
Source organism: Steroidobacteraceae bacterium (assembly GCA_040513115.1). Taxonomy (GTDB): domain Bacteria; phylum Pseudomonadota; class Gammaproteobacteria; order Steroidobacterales; family Steroidobacteraceae; genus DATELY01. The sequence goes on from JBEVDW010000240.1 coordinate 9,747, forward strand.
TTGTTCCAGCGTGCGAATCGTGTCGACGAGATTTGCCTTCTCCAGTCTCGCCATGCAATCCGATGCGGCGCCCACACCCGGCAGGATCACGTGGCTTGCGGCGCGCAGTCGCGCTGGATCGGTCGTCAGATCCGATTCGACGCCCAGACGCTCGATCGCATAGCGAAGCGATGCGATGTTGGCACCGCCGCTGTCGATGATAGCCAGACGCATCACAGTGTGCCCTTCGTGCTGGGCAGCTCGCGGCCCGTGATCGCGAAGGCCTGCCGGAGCGTACGGCCCATGCCCTTGAAGCACGCTTCTACCATGTGATGCGTGTTCTCGCCCTTCACTTGGATGTTGATCGAGGCGCCAAGCTTCTCGCCGAGCGAGCGGAAGAAATGGGGCACGAGCTCGGTGGGCAGTTGCCCAACGTTATCGCGACCGAACGTGCCTTCGAACACGAAGTAGGGGCGGCCGGAGAGGTCGATCGCGACTTGTACCAAGGCCTCATCCATCGGCAGCACAAAGCCATAACGGCCGATGCCGCGCTTGTCGCCGAGGGCCTGGCGCAAGGCATCACCCAACGCGAGTGCACAGTCTTCGACCGTGTGATGCTCGTCGATATGCAGGTCACCCTTGCAGGTGAGCTGCACCGAGAAGCCGCCGTGCTTGGCGATCTGCTCGAGCATGTGGTCGAAGAAGCCAAGCCCAGTCGAGATGTGCACGGGCGATTCGCGATCGAGACCCACCTCGACGACGATGTCCGTCTCCTTGGTCTTGCGTTCGACGCGCGCTGTGCGTTGCGGCGTCGTGAGTCGCTGCGCGACTTCATTCCAGCTCATCCCGGGCGTGCGAGTGCCGCGCAAGCGCAGGCCCTGGATTCCAAGACTGCGAGCCAGCTGCAAATCGGTTTCGCGATCGCCGATGACGTAGCTGCGGGCCGGATCGATCGAGGTCTTCTGCAAGTAGTCTTTGAGTAGACCGAGCTTCGGTTTGCGGCACTCGCAGTTGTCGCTCGCGAAGTGCGGGCAGATGAAGATCGCGTCGAACTGAATGCCTTGCGATTGCAGAATCTGCAGCAGGAACTCCTGCGGCTCACGAAAGGTGGGTTCAGGGAAGCGTTCCGTTCCGAGCCCATCCTGGTTGCTCACCATCACGAAGCGATAACCGGCATCGCGCAGTCGTAACAGCGCGGGAATCGTATCGGGCACGAGCTCGAGCTTCTGCAGACTGTCGATCTGCTCGTCCGGCGGCTCTTCGATCAACGTGCCGTCACGATCGATGAACAGCACCGCTTGCGGAGTCGAGTTGCTCATGCGGCAACTCCCGAAACGGCGGCGATGCCACGCAACAAGCGCGAATTCTGTTCCGGTGTGCCTACGGAGATGCGCACACTACGTTCCAGGCCGCGCTGACTGCGCGGGTCGCGGATGATCAGGCGAGAATCAACGGCGGCGGTCAGTACCCGGTCTGCATCCAGACAGTCCACCAAGAGAAAATTGGAGTCGCTCGGCCACACTTTCTGAATGAGAGGAAGGCGTGCAAGTTCGACGCGCAGGCGCTCGCGCTCGGCGAGGATGGTACGAATGCGCTCTTGCGAGGTGGCTTGTCCACTCTCATCGGTCACCGCTAGCACCGTTTCAATGGTGGATGTCGATAGGGCATACGGCGGAATGATGCGAGCCAGGAGGGAAATGATGTCCGGATGCGCGATGACCGTACCGCAACGAGCGCCCGCGAGCGCATAAGCCTTGGACAAGGTACGCAGTACGACCAGGTTCTGAAACTCTTCGATGCGCGCTGCAAAGCTCGGGCAACCGGCGAATTCGATATATGCTTCATCCACCACGACCAGCGCATGATCCTTAAGCGCTGCGCACAACCGTTCGATGGCCTGCGCGTCGAGCAGATTTGCCGTCGGATTGTTCGGAGTGCACAAGAAGACGATCTTTGCGTCCTGTGATGCACGCACGACAGCGCCTTCATCCAAAGCGAATCCACGATCTTTGTGCAACGGCACTTCGACGACGTCGGCGCCTTGGATGCGCGCCGCAACTTTGTACATACCGAACGTCGGAGGGCAGATCAGCACGCGATCCTGACCTGCGCGACAGAACGCGCGCATCAGCAGGTCGATGCCTTCATCACTGCCGCGCCCTACGAGCACTTGCTCACGGCGCACCTGATACAGCTGTGCCAATCGATCCAGAATCTCATGCGGCTGAGGTTCCGGATAACGATTCAGACCGGCATTTGTGTCATCGCCGTTCGCGCGCCACGGCATCTCATTGGCGTGCATGCGTTCCAGTGTCGGCTGCCACGCCGCGTGTTCGTACGGCTTCAGCGACAGGATGTCGGGACGCGCGAGGTCGAGGACCTTGATCATGACGACCTCAACTCGAGTGCTCGCAGGCGCCGCACGACGGCATTCGCATGCGCGTCCAGACCTTCCAACTCGGCAATCTGGATAGCAGTCGGTCCCAGGTCTCGAAGTCCCGCCGCCGACAGCTCCTGCACGGTCATGCGCTTCATGAAATCGATCAGCGACAGTCCGCTGTACGCACGTGCGAAGCCGTATGTCGGCAGCACGTGGTTGGTACCGCTGCAGTAGTCGCCCATGGTTTCCGGTGTCCACTGACCGAGGAAGACGGAGCCAGCGTGACGGACTTTGGGGAGAGCGCTGCGCGGCTCTCGAATCTGCAGGATCAGATGCTCTGGTGCATAGGCATTACTCAATGCCAGCGCGGCATCGATCGAGTCGACGACGAAGATGCGCGTGTTGCGAATAGCTTCGGCGAGTGTCTGCACGCGTGAAAGCGTTTGCAGCTGACGATCGAGTTCGACGATCACCTTCTGCGCAAACGCCTGTGACAACGCGACCAGCACTGCCTGTGCATCGACACTGTGTTCGGCTTGAGCGAGCAGATCGGATGCAACGAACTCAGCGTTGGCGCCGTCATCCGCAATCACGAGCACCTCGGAGGGACCTGCCGGTAGGTCCAATGCCGCGCCGTTGGGATCATTGGATACGAGCAGCTTTGCGGCCGTAACCCATGCATTGCCCGGACCGAAGATCTTGTCGACTTTCGGAACGGAAGCCGTGCCGTAGGCCATCGCCGCGACTGCTTGTGCGCCGCCGATCTTGAATACCTCGGTCACACCGCACGCCTTTGCAACGACGAGCACCGCCGGATCCGCAGTGCCGTCGCGCCGCGGTGGAGTGCACAACACACGGCGATCGCAACCGGCGATGCTGGCAGGCACAGCCAACATGATGGCCGCGGAGGGCAGGGGAGCAGTACCCGCAGGTACGTACAAGCCTACGGCTTCCAAGGGAATGAAGTGGCGCTCACAGACGACGCCCGGCGATGTTTCGATCTGCAACGGTGCGCTGCGCTGGGCCTCGTGAAAACGCCGCACGTTGCCGATCGCGCGTTGCAGCGCTGCACGCTGTGAGGCATTCAATGCCTGCTCAGCAGTTTCGAACTCTGCGGCGGTCACTTGCAACGAAGACAACTGCGCGCCGTCATACTTCGATGTGTACTCGATCAATGCAGCATCGCCACGGGCACGTACGTCGGCTACGATGGTGGCGACCTGCGCTTGCATCGTCGCAGAGCTGCTCTGCGCGGGGCGACGCAACGCCTCGAGGCGTTCTTCCGCGGCCAGTGCAGCCCAGGTGTGGATCGCAAGTTGCAGCACGCAAACCTCAGGCGAGCATTTTCTCGACGGGTAATACCAACACGGAGCTCGCGCCCGCCTTCTTCAGGCTTTCGAGCGTCTCCCAGAACACGTTCTCTCGGCACACTGCATGGACGGCGACTTTGTCCGAGCCCCCATCCAGCGGGATGATCGTTGGCGACTCGCTGCCGGGGAGCAGCTTTTTGATTTCTTCCAACTTCGAGCGTGGGGCATGGAGCATGATGTACTTGCTCTCCTTCACCTGCTGCACGCCATCGATGCGCAACAGGAGCCGATGCACCCAATCCTGTTTCTCGTCGGGAATCGCGAGCGGCGTGCGAATGATGGCGGCCTGACTTTCGAGGATGGTCTCGGCTTCCCACAGATGGTTGGCTGTAAGCGTCGAGCCGGTGGAAACGAGATCGCAGATGAAGTCTGCACGGCCCAAGCGTGGTGCGATCTCGACAGCACCCGACAGCGTGACGATCTCGGCGCTAACGTCGCGTTCTCGCAGGAACTGACCAAGAATGTACGGGTACGTCGTGGCGATGCGTTTGCCGCGGAGCGAAGTGCAATCGCGATACTCAGTGCCGTCCGGCACAGCGATCGACATGCGGCACTTGCCGAAATCGAGCACGGCAAGCTGTTCGAACAGAGGATTGATACCGCGCGCCTTGAAGGCCAGACGCTTTTCCTCGATGACGTTCAAACCGACGATGCCGAGATCGCAGACGTCCTGCTGCACCAGATCGGGAATGTCATCGTCGCGAACCAGCAGCACGTCGAGCGGCATGTTCTCGCCGTAGCACATGAGCTGGTCCTTGCCGCGCGTGTATTTGAGGCCACAGCGCACGAGCAGATCGAGCGAGTTGTCGGTGAGTCGGCCGGATTTCTGCAGCGCGACCTTGAGTCGGGTGGCTTTGTCCATGATGTTTCAGGTTTGGAAGTGGAACTCTGGCCAGGGGGCCAACGGGCCGGCTGGCCGACGCTCAGGCGTGGCGCTGCTCGTGGACGCGTTCTGCAGCCAATGCGTAGCCGCCATTGCCGTCACTCAGGTAGCGCGCAACCCGACCGATCGTAGTGACGCTCACGCCGGTTTGCTTGTGAATCTCGCGGTAGGGTTTCCCCTCGCGCAACAAGCCCACCACCGCCCAACGATCGGCCAGGGCCTGCAGCTCCGCAGGCGTGCACAGGTCGCGAAAGAACGAGCGGCACTCCTCGACGTTCTTCAACGTCAGGATGGCGCCAAAGAGCGCGCGCTCGGCGAGCACTTCCTGACGCGGTGTCAGGGCCCGGTGTTCTTTCATGAGTGGCGGCAGATTTGTAATAGTGTGCTAGTACGTTATTACAATGGTACGGGCCGGTCAACCCGGAATTATCGACCAGAGGGAAAACGGAGGGCATCGCCTTGCTGCGGCGCCGGGCGACGGCTAGACTTCAGCTCGCTCATCGAGACCGGCTGAGGGTCAGGCCCACTGAAGCCGGGGCAA
>JBEVDW010000241.1:0-4778 GCA_040513115.1 Steroidobacteraceae bacterium
TCTTGCGCGCGAGCAGCGCGAGCTCGGTCTGCAGCTTCGGCAAGTCACGATCGTAATGCGCGTCCGAGCACTCGGGCAGTGGATCCGGTGGCAACGCCGGCGCTTCGGCGACATCTGCAAATTCGTGCGGCACGACCCCCGCAGCGCCCGGTGAATCGTCCAGCGCTGCCAGCATCAATCGCCCGAGCTCCGCTGCACGCGCCTTGTGCCCGCCGTGAGTCACGAAGTGCCAGGGCGCCAACGACTGCTCCGTCAACTCGTGCCAGCGTTGCCACTCTCGATTGAAGCGCTCGTGATGTTTCGCCAGCCAGAGATCCTCCTTTGTGACCCGAGCGGCGGTGAGCTCATCGCTCGCCAGTTCCTTCAGTCGCTCGCGTTGCGTGTCGCGATCGACCGTGAAGTGCGCCTTCACCAGGCGCACTCCATTGCGCACGAGCATCGCTTCGAAGCGGCGAATGACTTGCGCTTCGCGTGCTTCGCGAGCGCGTGCCTTCTTCGGCTTGTGAAGTGCTGCGCGCAACGGCCGCTCGTACCAGCCATCGAAGAAGATGGCGAGGCGGCCGCGCGCAGGCACTCGGATCCAGTACGGCCACAGTCCAGTGCGCCCGCGAGCCGCTGGATCTTTCGGATCCAACGCATGCACCGAGACGTGTTTTGGATCCACCCACTCCAGCAGTTCATTGACCGCCTCGCTCCGGCCCGCCGTCGGCACGCCGGTGAGGACGACGATGAGCGCACAGCGCTTGGAGCCGTGCAGTGCCACTTGGGCGGCAAGCAGTCTGTCACGTACCGCGTCGTTGTCGAGCTCGGTGCCGCGCTTGCGCACAGCGCTAAGCACCCTGACCTTCCTTGCCGCGTGTTCAGCCGGTTTGTTCATCGTGACCTCGTCTGCGAGCGAGTCTTACGCTCGCGCGACGCTGGAACCTGTTGAGTGATGCAATGGATGTTGCCCCCGCCCAGCAGAATCTCGCGCGCCTGCACACCGATGACGTTGTGTCGCGGGAACAGCCGCTTCAACACACGAGCGGCTCGAGCATCGGTCTTCTTGTCCAGCAAGGGCATCACCAACACGGAATTGCCGATGTAGAAATTGGCATATGAGCCCGCGAGCCGATCGCCGGCTGCGCGACGCTTCGTACCTTCGATCACATCCAGCCCCGCGGCCTCTTCGCGTGTCATGTGCAACGGTCCCGGCTGCGGCAATTTGTGCACCTTCAAGCGCCGGCCCTTCGCATCGCGCGCCTGGGACAGCTTCTCGTACGCATCACGCGAAATCTCGTACTGAGGATCGCGTTTGTTATCAGTCCATGTGAGCACGACCTCTCCAGGCGCCACGAAGGCGCACAGCTCGTCCACGTGACCATCGGTCTCATCCATGTGCACGCCCTTGCTCAACCAGATCACCGTCGAAACACCAAGATATTCGTGCAGCAGGATCTCGACCTGTCCCTTGTCGAGGTGCGGATTGCGGTTCGGGTTCATCAAGCATTCTTCGGTCGTGATGAGGGTGCCCTGGCCGTCGACATGGATCGCACCGCCTTCCATGATCAATGGCGCGCGGTAGCGCGCTCGCCCTTCGACTTCCAACACCTTACGGGCGACCAAATCATCTTGATCCCAGGGGAAGTACAAGCCGCCGTCGAGACCACCCCAGGCGTTGAAGATCCAATCGACCCCACGCACGCCACCACGATCGTCGATGACGAATGTAGGGCCCACATCGCGCATCCATGCATCGTTACTCGAGAGCTCCACGACACGGATGAGACTGGGCAACAGCGTGCGCGCGATCTCGTACTGCCTTGCCGAGACGCCCACCGTCACGGGCTCACTGGTTGCGATCGCCGTAGCGACCGCCGCAAAGGCCTGCTGCGCAGGTTTCGCGCCGGACCGCCAGTTGTCCGTGCGTTCGGGCCAGAGCAGCCAACAGCCGGAGTGCGGTTCGAATTCCGCGGGCATGCGATAGCTGTCGCTGGCAGGAGTCGTATCGAGCGTCTGGGGCATGAGGATGTTGTTACTCGTTGGTTAGCCGTTGGCCACTTCATCATAGCCACGATTGAGGAATTGCAGGATGCAGATGCCATGACCGAACGGATCGCTCAAGTGCGCGATGCGGCCCCACACATGCGTCGTTGCGGCATCTTCCACGGTCGCTCCGGCTGCAACGGCCTTGCGAACGACCGCATCCACATCGTCGACGACGAAGTCGAGATGGACGGGTGTCCAGTGACGTTCGTATGTTCGTGTAACGGAGGTGCGACTGCTGGCCGGTGTTCCGGCGGCTTTCAGCAACAGATAGATCGGAGTCTCGGCGCCTAGTAGCTCGAGAACGCTGTCGCCCATGCGTCGGCCGACGCGCAGATCGAAGACGTTGCAGTAGAAGGTGCAAGCGTGGTCGAGGTTGTCGACATCGATGTTGATGAGCGCCTTGGTGATCATGGGACTGTGCTTGGCGCCACCTTAACCCTCGCCCGAGGGGATCAGGGGTGCTACAGGCGTTGTTGATAGAGAACCCATGCGTCAGAAGAAAAACAGCAGAAAGTGACTTGCTGGATGACCGGACTCGCTGCGAGTACAGCGGCGACCGTTTCGACTGCAACCTCCGTTGCCATCTCCAGCGGATAACCATAGACACCGGTGCTGATGCAGGGAAACGCGAGCGTGGCGACCCCGTTCTCCGCGGCCACTTCAAGAGAGCGTCGATAACACGACGCAAGCAACTGCGCTTCTCCGCGGGTGCCACCATTCCAGACAGGCCCTACGGTGTGGATCACGAACTTCGCCGGCAGGCGATATCCCCGCGTGAGCTTCGCATCGCCCGTAGCACAGCCACCGAGTGCTCGGCATTCAGCCAGCAACTCAGGACCTGCCGCACGATGGATTGCACCGTCGACGCCGCCACCACCCAGGAGCGAAGAATTCGCGGCGTTGACGATCGCATCCACGGTCAGACGCGTGATGTCCGCCTGCATGGCGACCCATCGCGAGTCGGATGGCGACTGTAAATTTCGCTCGGTCATCTCGCTGACGTCTTGGCCTGCGCGGTTGTGCAGCACACAACGTTTAGGCGCTGGATGCAAGTGTCCGTCATTGAGGGAACGTTTTGCACGCACAGGCATTCGGGGAGCAAGTGGCACCCACACTGGAGTCGAACCATGAGTGAGCCCGCAGCGGCACGTATGCCGGCCGGCATGATCACGGGATTGTTTGCCGATCGGGAGAGTGCGGAACGCGCGTATCGCTGTGTCGCCGACCGTGGCTACGGGGCCGATGACATCAGCGTCATCATGTCGGATGAAACACGCCAACGGTATTTCTCCACGCACTCCACGCGCACGGAGTTGAGCGAAAAAGCAGCTGCGTCGTCCGAAGCGCAAAGCAAAGCGGCGCAAGAACTGGGCGGCCCCACGGGCGGCACGCTCGGAACGGCGGCACCTGTGCTTGCCGCAATCGGCACACTGCTTCTCATACCGGGCGTCAACATCGCAGTCGCGGGACCCATCGCAGTTGCTCTGGCAGCAGCGGGCGCTGTCGGCATTGCGGGGGGCATCGTCGGCGCGATAACCAATTGGGGTGTGCCGCGCGGCCGCCTGGAGGAATACGAAACCGGCATTCGCGATGGCGGGATCTTGTTGGGAATCAAAGCACGCTCACCGCAGGACGCGGAGCGCGTAACGCAGTGTCTGCAGCAGAACGGCGGCCGCTCAGTTCATTCGTGAGCCGCCGCAATCGACGACGGACTCGGCAGCATCAAATGACGCAGCGTCGGTGCAGCGGCCGCGACCATGATCGCGATGGGCACGGCAGCCCATAACAGCTCGAGCACCAACCCATGGCGCCGCACCTTGCCTTGCGGGCCACGATAAGCCACAACCGAATACAGCATCGCGCCGAACACAGCGCTCGCCATTGCAATGCAGAGCCACAACAGAGCGGTAGTCATGATTCTCTCGGCCGTACCTTCTACTGTGCAAACGCCGCGAGGCGTGTGAGGAAGGTGTGATCACCTTCGATCGCCATCAGCCCGATCAGCACCAGTAGTGCGATGGGCGGCATCAGGATTGCGAGCTTCAATCCCAATCGCTCCCACTTCATGTGCATGAAGATCGCGACGATGAAGCCCGCCTTCAGCAGCATGAAGATGAGGATCAACGACCAGCGCAGGTAGCCCTGCAGCTGGTAGTAGTCGATGAGATAGGAGAACGTGCTGAACACGAACAGCAAGAGCCAGATCCACAAGTAGATCTTGATCGGGTGTTGTTGATGCGTATCAGCCGAAGCATGCGACGCCATGTGACTCCTCCTCACCGCCTGATCCATGTTGCACCTCTACCAAAGATAGAAGAACGCGAAGATGAACACCCACACGAGATCGACGAAGTGCCAGTACAGGCCGGCGACTTCGACGGTCTCGTACGTACCCTTGCGGTCGTAGAAACCATTCAGCACGCGCGTGGCCACCACGCACAGGTAGATCACGCCGCAGCTCACGTGCAGGCCGTGAAAGCCCGTGATCATGAAAAAGGAGGAGCCGAACTGCGCTGCACCCATGGGATTACCCCACGGACGCACGCCCTCATCCACGATGAGCTTGGTCCATTCGAACGCCTGCATGCTGACGAACATCACTCCGAACAGTGCCGTCACGAACATCAGCGCGGCGGTGCGTTTGCGATTGCGCCGATAACCGAAGTTCACCGCCATCGCCATGGTGCCGCTGCTGGTGATCAGGATCATGGTCATCACTGCGATCAACAACAGCGGAATGTGATGACCGG
>JBEVDW010000242.1:0-21842 GCA_040513115.1 Steroidobacteraceae bacterium
GAAGGATGCAGAACCTGTCCTGCTCGAAACCTACCCCATCATCGCCAAATCCCGACGCGCCGAAGACCGCGAAATGGCCGTCCAAGTCCGCACCTGGATCGAAGACCTCTACCGCTCCCAGAACCGCCCTCAAGCCGCGGCGGAATATTTCGCCAAAGTTGCAAGGCAGTGAGGGGTCCATTGGGACAGTGGCCATAGGGGCAGGGTTGGTTTACTGTCCGTGGCGCTTGCCCCCTTGCCCACCCTCACTCCTGCGCAAGGGAGGGTCTGGCGCGGCGGGACTGAACACAATCCGGGAGGTGTGATCATGAAAATCTTCATTGCGGACGACATGGCGGGCTTCACCGAGGATTTGTGGGAAGCCGCTCGGCAGATGCTGAAGAACGGTTCGGATGAAACCGTGGAGATCGCACCGGATGGTGCGCCCGTGGAGATTGTGGTCGCGTCGCTCACGAAATCGAGTGTTGCAGACAAAGGCAAGGCGGCTGCTCGTGGACCCAGCTCGGGTGTGTTGGCGGACCCTGAGTTCTCCACCGAGATTTTCGAATCGCTGGGCGCGAAGCTGTTGCATCTGGGGCAGGTGGATCAAGCCGAACTGTTGGTGCGAGCAGCGTTGAGCGGGCGCATCAGGCTATATGGCAAGGATCATCCGATCACGGCGAAGAGCTACAAGCTGCGGGCTCGCTTGAATCGCATCAAGGGCGATGCCGTGCAGGCAGAAAGGGACGTGCGGCGAGCGATTGCGATCAACAGTCGCGTCTATGGCACGGATAGTTATGGTGTTGTCGGAGATCTCGCCGAGCTCGCGATCATTCAGATTCAGGCCGGTGAGTTCGGCGGTGCGGAGCGAACGGCGGTGCGCGGGCTGCGTATTCTCGAGGAGCTGTATCTCGAAGAGAGCGATCCGAATACGACCCGTGTGCTCGATGCGATCGCGCGCGTGTTGCAGGTGAAGGGCGACTACGATGACGCCGTTGAAATCTATCAGCGCGTTCTGCAACAGGATGCGAAAGAACCCGGGAGCGCTTACAGCCTCAAGTACGCCACGCATCAGGCCAACTTCGCGCTCGTGCTCCTGTCGCAGCGTAACTATGCGGACGCCGAACGCTTCTATCAGCAGGCCATCGAAATCTATGCGAACAAGGCGGGATTGCCGAATCATCCCGACCTGCTCGACATTCGCTCTGGTTACGCCTCGCTGCTGGCGGAGTTGAAGAAGCCGCAGGCGGTTGATCAATACCGCGAATTGATCAGACTGGGCGGTCAACTGCGCGGTGAGAATCACCCGTATGTCGGCAATGACCACGCTGGGCTTGCTCGCGCGATCTACCTGCTCGAACAGGGTAACTACCTGGAAGACGCGAAGGCCGAGTTCGAGCGCGCCCTAACGATTTATCGCGCCAATGTGCCGGAGCGCATGCCGGAAGATCACGCGTTCATCGCGGAGGCGAAAGGGTGGAAGGCTCGCATTCTGGTGGAGCAGGCTGCCAACGCCACGCCCGACGAACGGAAGAGGTTGGGCGCTGAAGCCGAGGCGCTGTCGCTCAAGGCACTGGAGAAGTTCCAGGCGGAGTTCGCGGAAGGCAGCGTGGAAATTGCGATCACGCGCGCGATACTGGCGCGGGCGCTGACATTGCAAGGGAAGGATCAGCAACGAGCATTGGCCTTGCTGCAGGCCGCGCAGCCGATCGTGATCGACGCGCGGGGCGCGAACAGCAAGATCGCGCAGTTGGTCGCGGCATGGATTGCGGACTTGAGTGCGAAAAAGCCGGGGACCTCGCCGTCCGCGCCTGGATCGACACGAGCGACCTGATTGCCCTCAACCCTCCCCAGCTTCGCAGGGGAGGGGACAGGGGATTGCTACTCCGCCGCTAGCTCCCCGAGCGCCTTCACCGTGCGCTCGAATGCCTTCGCATCCCCTTGCGGCTCGATCACCATCGCGAGCAACTCATCGACTGAATAGGAAGGGAGCGTGCGCAGGCGTTCCTTCACCTGAACAGCGCTGCCGTGCACGACCAATGTGTCGATCATGCGATCGGAGAGTTCGCCGCGGGCAGCTTCGGGGAAGCCGGCCTCCTGCAGCATCTGCGAGTAGTACGGGATCTGCGGATAGACGCCGATTTGCCGGCGGGCCGCTTCGCGCACCGCCGCTGTGTCTTCGCTCACGATCACGGGCACGTGCCCGATCAACGGCGGCGGTGTGCGCCCGGCTGAGCGAGCACCTTCGCGTAACGCTGGAGCTGCGACATCACGCAGGTACGTCAACGGACACATCCACGAGATTGCGCCGTCAGCCAGCTCGCCGCACAACTTGAAGCCATTCGCACGGAGCGCGGAGGCGAGCACTGACACTTGCGTCGGTGCTGGCAGGCTGCCGCGTGCTGTGATGCGCTTGCCAGTGAAATTCACCTCGCCTTTGTTCAGCACCGCGCGCAGCACGGTGAGATATTCGCGCAGCTGCTCTTGCGGCTTATCGAACGGAATGCCCAACGCGCCTTCGACCACGGGTTTGTGACTCGGGCCAACGCCCAAGCGCAGCCGCCCTGGCGCGAGCTGATCCACTGCCACTGCCTGCTGTGCGAGTGCGAGCGGATGCAGTTGGAATGTGGGAATGATCGACGTGCCGAGCTGGATGCGTTTCGTCTTCAGCGCAGCGGCGCCGAAGATCACCATTGGATCGGGCGACAGTCGACCACTCGTCATCCACGCGCACTGCACGCCGAGCTCTTCGGCGAGCACGATGCGATCGAGAATGGATCCGGCAGTGAGTCCCAGGGCGTGCACGCCGATCGGTAGGTTTTTCATATCAGGTTCCTCAGTTGGACGGTTGCTGTAGCCAGCGCGCGAGCCACGCGCCGACTTCGCGGTGCCATTGAATGCTGTTCGCAGGTTTCAGGATCCAGTGGTTCTCGTCGGGGAAGATGAGCAGCTTGCTCTCGATCCCGCGACGTTGCAGAGCGGTGAATGCCGCAAGGCCTTGCGTGTAGGGTACTCGGTAGTCACGCTGCCCATGGATCACGAGCATCGGTTTCTTCCAGTCCGCCACATGGTTTACAGGATTGTGGCGCTCGAAGTTCTCCGGCACTTCATACGGCGTACCGCCGAACTCCCATTCATCGAACCACAACTCTTCGGTCGAATAGGCCATGAAGCGATTGTCGAAAATGCCGGCATGCGTGACGAAGCACCGGAACGGTTGGGACCAGACGCCCGCCATCCAGTTCATCATGTAGCCGCCGTAGGAGGCGCCCAGCGCACACGCACGATCGCCATCCAGCCATTGATACTTGTTGAGTGCTGCATCCAATCCCTTCTGCAGGTCTTCGAGGGGTTTGCCGCCCCAGTCGCCCGAGATGGCATCGGTGAACGCCTGGCCGTAGCCGGGCGAGCCGTGGAAGTCGATGAACACCGCCGCGTAGCCGGCGCCCGCATAGGTCTGCGGATTCCAGCGATAGCTCCATTGATTGCCGAAGGAGACTTGCGGACCGCCGTGCACGATGAACGCGATCGGGTACTTGGAGCCGGCTTTGAAGTCGATCGGCTTCACGACATGCCCGTACACCGTTTCGCCATTCCAACCCGCGAAAGTGAATTGCTCGATCTCGCCCAGCTTCACCTCCTGCAACAGATCGGTGTTCAGCTTCGGGAGATCTCGTAACTCGCCTCGAGTCGACACGGCAGCCAGTTCACCGGGCGATTTCAATGTCGATACCGCGTACACGATCTCGCGTTCGCCGACGCTGTACGCCTCGATGTGTCCCGGGCCCGTGAGCATCGTCGGCTTGCCGGTTTTCACTTCGACGCTCCATAGCGGGTGCTGACCGAAGTGATCTGTGTCGGCATACAGGGTCTTGCCGTCGGTCGAGAACGCGATGCCGTCGACGGAGCGATCCCAGCCTTCCGTCAGTACGCGTTGCTCGCCATTCTTCAAATCGCGCACGACGATGCGAAAACGATCCGCCTCGAATCCCGGGCGAGTCATGGCGCGCCAGGCGAGCATGCGGCCGTCGGATGAGAAGATCGGCTGGGCATCCCATGCGGGATTGCTTTCGGTGAGGTTACTGACCTTGGCTGGATCCGACAGCGTGACTTCGAACAGGTCGAAGTTGGTCGACCAGGCTTCGGTGCGTCCTTTCACACGAGCGGAGAACACGATGCGCTGGCTATCGGGCGAGAACGTGTAATCGTCACTACCGCCAAATGGTTTCGAAGGCACATCGGCATCGAGCTCGGGCGCAATTGCTGTTGGCGGTGCATCCATATCGCTCAGATTGACGACGTACAAGCGCGACGAACGCCCGTCCTTCCATGTATCCCAATGCCTGACGAACAGACGCTCCTGCACGATGCCTTTCGCTTTATCGGCTTCATGCTGCTTCGTGCGCTCCGTCGTGCAAGCCAGATCCGCGCAGTCGGGATCGACCTCCATCGAGACAAGGAGCTTCGTTCCGTCCGGTGACACCCGGAACGAGCCCACGTCGAGCGGAAAGTGCGTAACTGCTTGTGCTTCGCCGCCGGTCAGGTCCATGCGCCACACTTGATCCGAACCGCTGCGCGCGGACAGAAAGTAAAGCCACTTGCCGTCGCGTGACCACTGAGCCGCGCCGTCGTTCTCCGCATGGCTCGTGACACGCCGAGGCTGAGCACCCTTCGTCACGAGATCGAGTGCCCACAGATCGGTGCGGCCGCGATCGGCATCCATGTCCGTTTCGCGCACGGTGAACACCACCGTCTTGCCATCGGGTGACAGCGCCGGTTCCGACACGCGTCGCAGGCGCACGAGATCATCGACGGAGAAGGGATGAGGCGCTGCTTGCAGTAAGGACGTGGAGAGAACAGCAGCGAGCGAGCAGACGACGCGGGCGAATGAATTCATGCGATACGGTCAACGGTGAGAAGTGAGCGATCTTACCAACCGCCAACCACGATTCAGAAGTGATAGCAGCCGCAGTAGATCGATCCTTGGTACGGACGGGCTGCTAAAGCCTCGGTCTGAAGACAGCGAACACGCTGGTATACGAATGCAGATACGTGGTGTTGTGAACCGGCCCTATCTCGCCATTGCAGAAGAAGCCGCCGATCGGAATGTCGGCCACGAGACGGCGAAAGGCATTGGAGTCGTGATCCGGCTGCTCGTAGAGACCGACGCCGCGACCGGTGCAGGAGAACAGCAGCGCAGCGGCCGCCGGCTCATTGCCGCGCATCGAGCGGTACGAGGTCAACATGCGCTCCAGATCCATCGCGGAGGCGGATGCATCGCGCAAGTGAAACTGCACGACTCGATTCTGTTCCACGTTCGAATTGACCCACAGTGCCCCGCTTTGTGGATCCAGGCCGAGAACGGTGCGGATCAGGAAATCGCCTGGGCCGTATTCGCTGGCGTCCTGGCGGAGCGCGAGGCCCAGGAACAGCGAACGACTGAACAAGTCGCGGTCGTTGTAGGGCAAGCGCTCGTACACGTTTGCGAGGACGTCCCGCGCTGCGTGGCCGTCCAGTTCGCGAATCAGGTTCTCGTGCGTGAGGGTCACGAACATCGGATCGCCCACCGGGCGGCAACCCTGTGCCACGACGGTGTCGATCTCGATATCGCCGGTGAAGCCGATCACCACGGCGCCCGAACGGTAGACGTGCTGGTCCAGGAACAAAACGTGACTACCGGCTTGTGCGCTGCCACCGCTGGCAATGCCTCCGACTTTCGTGGCTCGCGGGAAGATACGATCGAGGCCTTTGAGGAAGCTCTCCACCTCGAAGCTGTGCGGGTCCGACAGCACCAGGAACGAGGGTTCCTGAGCAGCGGACAGCCGGACCGTTTCTTCCCAGACCATCGGCTCGGCATACACCGGTGGAATATCGCTGCTGTCCAAGTGCGTCGCGCGAATACGCACGCCCGGCAGCAGTGCGCCCATGAGCACGAGCGCTGGCCGGTCTTCGATTTCACCCGCCGCGCCAATCACCCCGGTCCCCGAGCAACCCACCAGATGAGCGGAGTCGAACTCCCGCGCCACCAAGGCTGGCAGCTCGTCATACAGCGCGGCGTGGTGTTCGCTGACGAACGCGAGCACGAGGTTGGGTTCCTGCTTGCCAAGCGCGGCAAAGAGCTGGTCCCCCGCCTGCTCCACCGCCGTGCTCAAGGAGGCGCTCGTATCCACAATCGACGCCCACTTCATCCGCAGCGCTCCATCTGGAAGATCTGATTCATCGTCCGCAAGTCACCGCCATGACCGTTGGCAGCAGACAGTCGAGCCATCGCTTCTTTGTAGGTGTCCCGCGGACACCTTGCATCGCATTGCTCAGGCTCCACGCATACCAATCTCCTGAGCGGCAGCTTGGATCCATGCGTGCAGATGCCGGTCACCGAGCGCCTGCTGGACATACGTCTCGGCGCTGGAAGAGAGCTTAGGGCCATACGTGTTGAAGCGCAGGACCACCGGCGCATACATCGCATCGGCAATCGTGAAGCTGGGTCCGAAAAGCCAGGGTCCGCGATAGCGTTGGCGGCAATCCTGCCAGATCGCATCGATACGCTGGACGTCGAGCAGCGTTGCGGGGGTCGCCTCCACCTTGACCTTCTCGGCGGCGCGCAGGCTCCAGGTGTGCCGGAGCGCTGAGAATCCGGAATGCATCTCGGCACTGACGGCTCGGGCGTGGGCGCGAGCGGCGCGATCCGAGGGCCAGGCCGCACCCTTCACGAGCTCGTTCACGTACTCGCAGATTGCGAGCGAATCCCACACGGTGGTCGCGCCGTCGATCAGCACGGGCACGCGCCGCGCGGGGGTGTACTGACCGATCTGAGCCTGAAACTCGGGGGTGTCCAGCCGCAGCCCGATTTCTTCGAACGGCAAGTTGCACTGGCGCAGCAAGAGCCAGGGCCGCAGCGACCAGGAAGACAGATTCTTGTTGCCAATGACGAGCTTGAGCATAGGGCATTCAATGGCACGCAACCGATGGTTCAGAGTGCGCTGCGGACCTCTTCATTGCAATCGCAGGCTGCGGCCCACTCGCCACTCAGCGCTATCCGCGTCTTGCACCAGAAATGCGTTGTTCGACTGGCGAGCGCGTGCACGGCTCAGGTAGCCTTCAGCGCTCGTCGAATTGCTCAAGGTTCGGTCATGTCCTCCGAGTATCGCCCCGCAACGCTTGCCATCCGCGCCGGCCAGGTCCGCACGCATGAAGGCGAGCATTCGGAGGCCATCTTCACCACGTCGAGCTTCGTGTTCGCGAATGCGGCCGAAGCGGCGTCGAAGTTCCAGGATGGCGCCGAGGGCAATATCTATTCGCGCTTCACCAATCCCACCGTGCGCTGCTTCGAGGAGCGGCTTGCGGCCATGGAGGGTGCCGAAAGCTGCGTGGCCACCGCCTCGGGCATGGGCGCGATCCTGTCGTTGTGCATGGCATTGCTGAAGGCGGGCGATCATTTGATCTGCTCCGACAGCGTGTTCGGCTCCACCATCGCCCTGCTCAATCGCTACATCGTGAAGTTCGGTGTCGAGGTGAGCTATGTGTCGCCCAACGACACCCAGGCATGGGCGAGAGCTATACGCCCGAACACGCGACTGATGTTCCTGGAGACGCCCACGAATCCCATGGCTGCGATTGCGGACATTGCGGGAATCTCGAAGATCGCTCGCGACCGTGGTGTCCTGTTCGCAGTGGACAACTGCTTCTGCACGCCTGCACTGCAAAAGCCGTTCGAGCTCGGTGCGGACATCGTGATTCATTCAGCGACCAAGTATCTCGATGGACAGGGTCGTTGCGTTGGCGGTGCCGTGCTCGGGAGCAAGCAAATCGTCGGCACGGATGTGTTTGGTTTCCTGCGATCGGCAGGGCCGAGCATGAGCCCGTTCAATGCATGGGTGTTCTTGAAGGGATTGGAAACACTTGAATTGCGCATGCGCGCCCACTCGGCGGCTGCCTTGGAGATTGCAAGCTGGCTCGAACAACAAGCGGGTGTGCGCAAAGTGCACTACGCGGGATTGGAGTCGCATCCGCAGCATGAGCTGGCGAAGCGCCAGCAACGGGGCTTCGGCGGTATCGTCGCATTCGAAGTCGAGGGTGCGAGGGAAGGTGCTTGGCGGTTCATCGATGCAACGCGCTTGATGTCGATCACCGCGAACCTCGGCGATGCGAAAACGACGATCACTCATCCGGCCACGACGACACATGCTCGCATCACGGCTGCAGAGCGCGAACGCGCGGGCATTACAGAAGGTGTGCTGCGTATCTCCGTCGGACTCGAGGACGTAGCGGATTTGAAAGAGGACTTACAACGTGGACTCGCGGCGATTCGGGGTTGAAGACGGCGCAGGTCAATACGACCTCGGGCGCGTGCGTGTAGTAGTGGATCTTACTCAGGTGCAGGTCGTCACGCTCGACCTCGATAACACGCTCTGGGACATACAGCCCGTCATCGAGACGGCCGAGCGCGAGCTGCATGACTACCTCTCGCAGCACCATCCGCAGATGACCGCCGACATGCCGTTGTCCACGATGACGGCGTTGCGCGAGAAAGTTGCAATGGCATATCCGGACAAGGATCACGACTTCACGTTCTTGCGCAAACAGATGTTGCGGGAACGCGCCTTGCTTGCTCAGTACAGCACGGAGCAAGCACATGAGATTGCCGAGGAAGCGTTCGATGTATTCTATCGACTGCGCAACGTCGTGCCGTTGTTCGACGACGTGCCACCCGCACTGGAATGGCTCCATGCGCGCTACCGATTGATCTCGGTCAGCAATGGCAACGCCGACCTGCAGGCGATCGGCATCGCACGGTATTTCGACAGCAGCGTCTGGGCGCGTGAGGTCGGTACGCTCAAGCCCGGGCCGCTCATGTTCTTGCGGCCGCTCATGGATGCGGGCCTCGATCCGAAGCACTTCCTGCACGTGGGGGACGATCCTGTGATGGATGTCTCAGGTGCCCGGGCCGTGGGCTACCAAACCGTATGGATCGATCGCTTCGGGACGGCCTGGCCGGCCGCTGAGACACCGGCCGATTTCGGGGTTAAGTCTCTGATGGAACTAGTTGAACTGCTCAAGCCAACCGCGCCGGCGCCCTGGCGTACATTGAGCTGAATCGCGATTGCCTTTGCCATAGGGCTGGCGTAGGCTCCGCGCGTTCGTTGCCTTTGCCTGCTTTTTCTTCGGCTTGGCCAGCCGGGTCTAGATGACCCACCTTCAGGCCAACTCCTGAAAAGTCCGACGAGACCGCGAACGTTGGAGCCCGTTAAGGCTTCAGGGCCTGGGACTTCGCACCAATGCATTCGCGTCGCGTAGATCGGCTGAACAGCCGATCGTATGGACATGTTCTGCAATGGGGGACGGAGCCCGTTTGTGAACCAGGCCTCGTCAGTCACCGTTGGGCTATGGACCCTCGGTCGTCGAGGCATTTTTCAGAGAGACTGTAACTGTATGACTAAGATCTATGTTGGCAACCTCCCGTTCTCGGCTGACGAGGGCCAGGTGCGTTCGCTGTTCGAACAGCACGGCACGGTGGAGTCCGTCGCGCTGATCAACGACCGTGAGACCGGTCGTCCGCGTGGCTTCGGCTTCGTCGAAATGCCGCGTGCCGATGCACAGCGCGCCATCCAGGCACTCAACGGCAAGGACATGGGCGGTCGCCCTCTTCGTGTCAACGAAGCACAAGAACGTACCGGCGGTGGCGGTGGCGGCGGTGGTGGTGGTGGCCGTCCTCGTGGCGGTGGTGGGGGCGGTGGTGGTGGCGGCCGCTGGTAAGCGCTCCGTTACACCTCGAAGATAAGTCGACAATAGAAGACCCCGCGATACGCAAGTGTCGCGGGGTTTTTCTTTGGGCCTCGTCCCATTGGCCATGACCCGTCGGCCACTTGCCTGATAGGGCAACGGCGCTCACCCTCGTCATCAAGAGTAATGACGGTCAGGAGGAGCGCTTCGCTCACCTGTCAGCACTCCGTGATCGCAGCTGCTAATGAGCTGCTGCGAATTGCATCACGGATCCAGCAGGTACTTTCCTTCATTGCTATGGGTAGCTCAGCTTCCAATGCGAGGCTGCCGTTACAGAACGTAATCGGCTCGTGCGCACGAGCGCCGGCCACGGCGACAGCTTCCTCAAAGTTTCGCAGGCGGTACAGGTGTCTCATGTATGGAGGTCTTCGCAAGCGGTAGCAAACCCACTGGTGGGTTGATTGCGGTAAGCAATCTGCGCGAGTTCTTTCATGAATCCGTGCAGCATGCGTTGCGAGAGCAGCGCGTCGATATCGATGATCACACCGAGCACTACGTCGTGAACGTGCTCACCATGTTCGCTCGTTCTGAGGAGCTGTACGAGCGTACGTCCGAAGGCGTTCGGCTGAAGCCGCTCGCGCACATGTTGGCGCAGGCTGCCGAAGCGCCCACCCTCGATCAGCGCGACCACGCACTGCGTCGCCTGGGAGATGTCTCCCTCTTCATCGCTGGCTTCTTTGCGCAAAGCTTCGCGCGCAAGCTGATCGACATCGACTATCACATCGCGATGGGCGGCCGCGCTTACGGCACCTTGGCCGAAGCCGCCCGCGGTCGCATGCGCACGCAAGCGATGGCTGCGATCTACCTCGAGCTGGCGCAGAAATTCCAACGCGTGGTGGACGTGCTCAATGCCGTGGCCGAGATGGCGTACACGCACACCGACAAGGACATCCTGCGGCTCTACGAGATCTGGATGAAAACCGGCAGTCCGCGAGCGCACGCAGTTCTGCAGAAGCTGGGCGTCGCGCCGGTGGCCGCGACCACCAATACGCAGTAGGTGACGGCAATGCGCATGTCCGTTTCACATGCGCGCCAGATCGAGACCGTACAGCGCTTACAAACGCTGCTGGCGCACTTGAACGATGCGCCCGTCACCGTGCGTGCCACGGACTTTCTGCTCACCGATCGCGAACACGTGCGGCAGTTGACGGACGATCAGCCACTGACGGACGAGCAGGTGCTGGTGAGTCACAAGCACGACGAGCTTCAGTTGACGCTGTACATCGACCAGCGGGTGCTCGACAACTTGGTGCGCCAGGATCCCTTCGCTCAGCTGGATGAGCGCAATCTGCAAGACTTCTGCACGGCCCTCGAGGGGATCAGCCACTTCCACTATTTGATCTGGAGCGCCGAGCGCGGTCGCGAAGTGTCATTGCTGGAGCTGGAGCTGCAAGCCGAAGTCGACAAGTACGCGAGTGCGATGCTGCTGTCATTGCAACAGTCGCAGGGAAGATTTCCGCGCGATCTGCACGCACGTTTGTTTCATCGCGTCGCGTTCGCGGCGGACTTACAGGATGAGCATCGCGAGCGTTATCACGAAGCGAACCGGCAAGCAGCGCATTTCTGTCGCGTCATCGACGAGCGCTTTCTCACCCGTCGACGGGCGCAACCAGAAGCCTGGCTCGCAAGCCTGCGACGCTTCTTTCGTTTGGGTCATCCCGTTAAGATGCGCAGCGTGTTCGCGTAGGGTTAACGCGTTCCTGCACACTGGAAGGGACATCTGCTCAGCAGGTGTCCGGGCCAGGGTGGGAGCAACCCCCCAGCCACCTCAATCAGAATCCTTTTTCCCCTGATCCATCTTCCGCTTCATCTCGATCCACCGCGACAGCTCGCGCAGATCGGTTTTGGGCTTGCGGCCTTTCCTATCGAGCATCCCGCTTTCGTAGGGGTTGTAGCCGACCCGCCCGCCCTTCGGATTCCTCTGGATCATCGCTTCGGGACGCGGCTCTTCATCGACGATCGCGAGGCCGGGATGTTCCAGCGCCTGCTCGCGCAGACGTTCAGCCTCTTCACTGTCGTGCTCCAGTGCCGATCGCTTCCATTGATAAACGGCGTTGCCGCGGTCGTCGAACGCGATGTCGCCGGGACGTTCGCGCGACTCAGGCGTGACTTTGCGCAGTCGATAGCCGAGCTTTGCCAACTTGTCGTTCACGATTCGCCTCGACGCCGATCACAGCAAGGATGCGCAGAAGTCTACGATTCACCCTGTGCGGAGCGCTGTGCGCGTGGTCACGACTGTTGCACGCGCCGCTAGGGGAAAGCCTCAGGACAGAAGCTCTGGAAAGCGCTGTGCGGCGCGAAACAGGCCCACGAGCGATTTACCGTCGGAAATTTTTCCACTGACGGCCATGTCCAGGACCTCGTGAAACGGGCGCCAGTGCGTTTCGAACACTTCGTGCAGTTCTGGACGTGCGGCAGTGGCTTGCAGGTCGCGCGCGAGGAAGAGATGAACCACTTCTGTAAACACGCCGGGCGAACTCACATAATCCCCCAGCGAATCCCAGCGCACGGCTTGATGTCCGGCTTCCTCTTCGAGCTCGCGTTGTGCCGTTTCCAGCGGCGGTTCGCGATTGTCGATCTTGCCGGCGGGCAGTTCCCAGAGATAACCGCCAGCCGCGTGGCGAAACTGTTTGAGAATGCACACACGACCCGCGCTATCGACTGCGACGACAGCAGCGCCGCCAGGATGATGAATGATCTCCAACTCAGCTTCGGCACCGTTGGGCAGTCGCACCGTCTCCAACGTGAGCTCAATGACGCGACCACGATAAATCGTCTTCTTCACGCGGTTCTCTCGATTGCGCAGACCATGGTGGATATGAGATTGAACGTCTCTTCGGCACCTTACACTTCAACCCCACTCGCATGCCATCGCACGTCCTCGTCATCAGCGGTCTGCCGGCAACGGGCAAGACGACGGCTGCACACCGGTTGAGCGAATCTTTGTCGTGGCCTTTGCTGGCGAAGGACGACTTCAAAGAGCGACTCTTCGATGCGGTGGGTTCGAGCGATGCCCTTGCATCGCGTCGGCTGAGTCTCGCGAGCTACGCATTGATGTTCGACGTCGCAAGGCGGCTGGCGGTCGCCGGCGTGCATTTCATTCTGGAGGGCAACTTCCGCTGGTCGGAGACGGCTCACGAGTTCGAGTCCTTGTATGAGGGGGTTCAATTCACTCAGCTGTGGTGCACGGCGCCCGACGAAGTGCTGGTCGAACGCCTGCGCCAGCGAGCTCACGACAAGAGCCGTCACCCGGGCCATCGAGATGCTGAAAACTTTGCAACGCTGGTGGCGCAGCTGGCTCACGCCGAGGCTGCTTTGCCGCTGCCTGGAGATCTGGTCACCTTCGATTCCGTGAATGGCATCGCGGGGTGCCTGGACGAGGTGCTCGAAAAGCTGACGGAGCGACGTTAGCCCATATCGCTCTGGATGCATATACAGCCCGCGCGGCATAATGCGCGCCTTCTTGCGCCAGAGCAGCCTTCATGAGTGCGGTAGCCGTCTCGCCAACGTCGTGGCTCGATCGTTTGAACTCCCAGCAGCAGCAGGCAGCGCTCTGGGGGCAGCTTCGCGGCGGTCAGTTCACGTGCGAGCCGCTGCTCATCATTGCTGGTGCCGGTACCGGCAAGACCAGCACCCTGGCCCATCGCGTCGCATACCTGTTCTTGCAGGGTGTGGCGCCAGAACGGCTATTGCTGCTGACGTTCACGCGTCGTGCCGCACAGGAGTTGATCCGTCGCGCGCAGCACATCGTCAGCACCGCACAGCGTGACGAGGCTCGCTCGTTGACAGCCTCGCGCTTACCGTGGGCTGGCACATTCCACTCGGTGGGCAATCGTCTGCTACGGCAGTACGCACAGCGCGCGGGGCTCTCCGCGTCGTTCAGTGTCGCGGATCGTTCCGATTCCGCCGACTTGCTCGACGTCGTAAGGCAGGAGCTCGGGCTCGCACATCGCGACAAGCGCTTTCCACGCAAGGACACTTGCCTGGCGATCTATTCGCATCGCGTGAATACGCAGTGCTCGCTGGAGCACAGCTTGAAGGACAGCTTTCCCTGGTGCCTGCCGTGGCAAGAGGAGCTGCAGCGTCTGTTTCGCCGCTACGTCGAAGTGAAAATCGAACAGAGCGTGCTCGACTACGACGACTTGCTGCTGTATTGGCATGCACTGATGCAGGAGCCTGAGCTGGCGCGGGAGCTTGGCGCGCTGTTCGATCACGTGCTCGTCGATGAGTATCAGGACACCAATACGTTGCAGGCTCAGGTCCTGCACGCGATGAAGCCGGATGGTGCTGGCGTGTGTGTCGTCGGCGACGACGCGCAGGCCATTTATTCATTTCGTGCCGCCAGCGTGGAAAACATCCTCCAATTCCCGCAAAGCTTCGCGCGCCCGGCAAACATCATTGCGTTGGAGCAGAACTATCGCTCGGTGCAGCCGGTCCTGGATGCGTCGAATGCGCTCATCGTCCAGGGGACTCGTCAATATCAGAAGCAGCTGCATTCGCAACGCGTCTCGCAACAGAAACCTAAATACGTGAGCGTGCAGGACGATGCGGCGCAAGCGGAGTACGTCATTGCGCACGTGCTCGAGGCGCGGGAACGGGGTGTTGCATTACACCGTCAGGCCGTCCTGATGCGCAGCTCTCATCACAGCGATGTGCTGGAAGTGGAGCTCACACGACGCAACATCCCGTATGTGAAGTACGGCGGTCTCAAGTTCCTGGAAGCTGCGCACGTTAAGGACCTGCTCGCGCTGCTGCGCTGGGCCGACAATCCGCGCAATCGCATCGCGGCGACACGCGTGCTGCAGTTGTTATCGGGTATGGGTCCGGCCGCGGCACAGCGCTGCTTCAAGGTATTCGAGACGGCTAACTTCGATTGGCAATGGCTTGCGTCGTATCAACCGCCCAAGCTCACGGCGGAGGCGTGGCCCGACTTCACCGCGCTGATGCAATCACTTGCCGCACCGGAGTCGTGGCCGCAGCAAGCCGAGCTCGCGCGGCGCTGGTACGAGCCGCAACTCGAGCGTCTGTACGAAAGCGCAGCCGCACGGCGTGGCGATATCGAGCAGCTGCAGCTGCTCGCCTCTCAGTACGCCTCACGCACCGAGTTCGTAACGGAGCTGACCTTGGAGCCGCCGCAGGTGACGGGCGACCGCGCCGGTCCACCGTTGCAGGACGAGGACTATCTGATCCTCTCGACGATCCACTCGGCAAAGGGCCAGGAGTGGGACGCCGTGCACGTGCTGAATGTCGCCGATGGAAATCTACCGTCCGAGTTCGCGACGGGACGGCCTGAGCTCATCGAGGAAGAGCGCCGCCTCATGTACGTCGCCATGACGCGGGCACGCGATGAGCTGCATCTCATTCGGCCGTTGAGGTACTACATCACGCAACAGCCGCGTGGCGGTGCTGCGCATGTGTATGGTGCGGAAAGCCGCTTCCTGACGGCGGAAGTGAAGCAACACCTGGAGGTGATCGCCTGGTCCGCACCGGCCGTTGCGGGCAGCCAGCTGCGCTCGGGCACGGCTGTGGATGTCGCGGCCAAACTGCTCAATATGTGGAAGTGAAGCACCGGAGCTCACTTCCGTCGCGAGGTTGCGCCCTTATTCTTCCCGCGCCCGCTCATCCTCGGGCGACACGTCCTCACCTTCGGGCTCTTCGGTATCCGAGTCCTCGACGGCCGCATCCAGCTTGTTGGCATTCTTCGAATTGACGATGCCGATGCGATACGCCGCATACCCGGGCAGCACGACTTGGTTCAACGCCATGCCGAGAATGCGTCCGCTGACCGGGGCGTAGACCCGGTACTGTTTGTTGGACAAGGGATCCGTCACCGTACCCAGCAATTCACCCTCGCTGACGCGCTCCCCCAGGGCCACGTCCGAGAACAGGATGCCGCCTTGATCCACGCGCACCCATTTCGAGCGGTAGTAAACCGATTCGGGATCGCCCCAGAAGCGACGCTGTGAAGTCATCCCCAAGGCATACATCAGCGTCTCGACAGCCTTCGCTCCATGTTCCACCTGTTCCGGCTGCACGCGCATCGGTTCGCCCATCTCGAAGGTGACCGCGGGAATACCGGCGTCGTGCGCCGCACGGCGCAGTGAGCCTTTCTCCCCGGCACTGTGCAGCACCACGGTCGCGCCGAACGACTGCGTGAGCTGCGCAACGATGGGCGAGCTCAGGTCCGCACGTACCTGGGGAAGGTTCGTGCGATCGAGCGATCCGGTATGCAAATCCACCAAGGCAGAACAATGCCGCACGATATCGGTGAAGAACGAATAGGCCATGCGTGTGGCCGCGCTGCCGCGAGCGTTGCCAGGAAAGTGTCGATTCAGATCGCGTCGGTCTGGCAGGTAGCGCGTGCCGCGATAGAAGCCTTGCAGGTTGACGATCGGCACACCAATGACGGCGCCATTCAGCTCTTCCACATCGATGTCATCCAGCACGCGCCGGACCACCTCGATGCCATTCAGCTCATCGCCATGGATCGCGGCCGTCAGGCACAACACCGGGCCGTTGCCCTTGCCGTTCATAACGGTGACAGGGACCGGAACCGAGAACCCGCCGACGACCAGCCCGCTCGTCCAGCTCAAGCGCTTGACGGTCCCGGGTGGCACTTCGGTTCCCAGTAGGCGTACCCGCGTCTTGGGCTTCAGCTCCGCGGGTGCTCCCGGCTGGTCTGCGGGGGCTGGTGGAGTTTGCGCTGTTGCTAGGAGCGTCAGGCAAACAGTGCCCGCGCCCAGCGCCAGGGCACGCAACCAGGCCCGGAATGACGAAGGCGTTTGCAGCATCACGCGGCAGGGCCGCGATAAGGATAAAGACGAAGCATCGAGCTCACGCTAGGCCGTTTCAGCTGAACCGGCGCGAAAGATAGAGCAATCGCACGTTGCATGGCACGCGCAATTGATTCGTCCGGGGATAAGGTCGAGCAGAACGAGCGCCTCAAACGGTGTCTGCTTCGCTGGAACGCTGCGGGGCGTAAGCCACAACGAGCCCGCAAGCGCCGACTCTGATGAGTCGTGCACCGATATGCTTTGCTTCTCGCGCGCGTGCCAGCGGCACGCGCATCCCCCACGATGCGAGCTAGCAGCGAGGAGTGCGATCTCCTCGCTTCGGTGTCGCTACCAGCGCGCGCCTTGACGCGGCGGGCGAGCTTCACGCTCGCGCGCTTCGTTCACGCGCAATGGGCGACCACCCATTTCAAAGCCATTCATGTGCTGAATGGCGGTTTGCGCGTCCGACGAAGGCATCTCTACGAAGCCGAAGCCGCGCGGACGTCCGGTCTCACGATCGTTCACCAGCTTCACCGATTGCACCGTGCCGTGCTTCTCGAAGAGGGAGCGTACGTCGCTTTCAGTTGCACTAAAGGGGAGGTTCCCTACATAGATCGTCGTCATCGATTCCACTCACTGATCACTGACAATCTCCGGAATGCAGCAGTCCGATTGCACGCACTCAAGCGGCAATGACGAACCGCTGCGCCTAGTTCGCAGCATTCTTGAGCCATCCACGAGCGAGAACATTTGGATGCGGGTACTTGTGTTGTGGGCGGTGGGCCGCCGGTGTTTTGTGCCGCAGGTGTTCGCCAAACCAGGAAAAAAGCCGAGAAATACGCGAACGCGTCGGATACTACGTCAGGCTTTTGGGGGTTGCAATGTACGAGTTTTTTGCGCTTGCAGCAGAAAGAGCGGAAAACGCGGGTTTGCTGCGCACCTCGCCCGCGGCAAGGAGGGGCGCTTCACTTACTGCAGTGCAAAGGAACGAGCCAAGTCAACTCGCATAAGAGCTAGTCGCTTTCCAAATAGGTGTACCCAGCCAACTCCCACTCGTAAAAACGGCGCAGCGCCTGACTCTCCGCCAGTGTCATGCGTCCCTCGCGGACGGCGCGCTCGCAGTCCTTCGTGAACTGGGGATAGAGCTGATCGACGTCGTACTGCATATAGCTCAGCACTTCGCTCGCCGTATCGCCTTTCACGATCTCCTCGATCCACCAGCCGCCTTGTTCGGGCAGCCGGATGTGCACGACATGGGTATCGCCGAACAGGTTGTGCAGATCGCCCA
Source organism: Steroidobacteraceae bacterium (assembly GCA_040513115.1). Lineage (GTDB taxonomy): Bacteria > Pseudomonadota > Gammaproteobacteria > Steroidobacterales > Steroidobacteraceae > DATELY01. The sequence continues at coordinate 17,821 of JBEVDW010000242.1, forward strand.
GGGTTTCCTGATAAGCGCCAACCAGAAAGGCGGCGAGGTAGTACTCCTCATCCCCCTGCAGCTCGTGGAGCTCGAGCGTGCGCTTCACCTCGCGCTGACTCACGAAGCGGTCGATCTTGCCGTCGGAGTCGCAGGTGATATCCGCGAGAACGGCATTGCGAGTTGGGCGCTCGGTCAGCCGATGGATCGGCATGATGGGGAAGAGCTGATCGATGGCCCAGCTGTCGGGCAGCGACTGGAACACGGAGAAGTTGCAGAAGTAAGTGTCGGAGAGGATCAGCTCGAGACCCTCCAGCTCTTCCGGCACGTCATCGAGCTTGCGGCAGTAATCGCGGATGCGCGCGCACGTGGCCCAGTACAACCGCTCCGCGATGCCGCGAAACTCGAGGCTCATCAAGCCGAGGTTGAACATCTGCAGGACTTGCTCGCGCGCCTGCACGGCATCGTGATAACACTCGACCAGGCGTCGTTCCGACACCGAGCGATACGCCTCGAAGAGATCGAGCACCGGCTGCGGCAGTTCCTGATCGCCGCCATAGTCTTCCTCGACGCGGCCTTTGACGCGGAACTTGTCCAGGGCCGAGGAGCCCAGCACGTTGAAGATGAGCACGCTGTGGTGTGCGGCAGTGGCGCGTCCCGACTCGCTCACGATCACGGGATGCTCGATGCCGCGGGCGTTGCACACGCTCGCGATGCGATAGACGACATCGCTCGCGTACTCGTTCACCGTGTAGTTCATCGAAGAAGGGAAGTTGGTGCCGCTGCCGTCGTAGTCGACACCGAGCCCGCCGCCGACGTCGATGTACTTCAGCCCCGCGCCCAGGAGCTTGAGCTCGGCATACACATGCGCGAGCTCGTTGATCGCGTCTTTCACGCGGCGAATGTCCTGCAACTGACTGCCCGGATGGCAATGCACGAGCTCCAGGCAATCGAGCATCTGATGGGTGCGCAAGACCTCGACCAGATCGACGATCTCGCTCACGAACAGACCGAACTTCGATTTCTCGCCGGCGGAATCGCGCCAGCGGCCGGCCCCCTCACTCGCGAGTTTCACGCGCACGCCGATCCTCGGGCGCACGTTGTACTTCTCCGCGTGCTTGAGTATCAGCTTCAGCTCGTCGAATTTCTCAACCACGGGAACGATCGTGCGGCCGAGCTTGGTGGCGAGGATCACTGCCTCGATGTAGCTATCGTCCTTGAAGCCGTTGCACACGATCATGCGCTCCGGCGCACCTTCGGTGAGCGCCATGACGGCAAGCAACTCCGGCTTCGAACCCGCTTCCAGGCCGAAACCAAATTCCTTGCCGTAGCGATAGACCTCTTCCACGACCAACCGTTGCTGGTTCACTTTGATCGGAAACACTGCGCAGTAGCGGTTGCGATAGTCGTTCTCGGCGATGGCCTGGGCGAACGCTTCGTGCAGGAGGTGCAAGCGGTGGTGGAGAATGTCCGAAAAGCGCACGACGACTGGCGCCGTGAGATCGCGTGCTTTCAGCCCCTCGACCACTTCCAGCAAGTCGATCTCGTGCTCACCTTTGGGATTCGGGCGCACGACTACATGTCCCGCGGCATTGATGCCGAAGTAGCCCTTGCCCCACGCCGGCACTTGGTAGAGATCGAGCGAGTCCTCGACTTTCCAGGCGCTCGTCGATGCGACGGTGCGAGCGGAAGGATCCACGGCCATGCTGAGCTCCGATCTTTGACTGGCGTGCTCGAACTGCCGAGCGCCGCGAACGATAGCAAATGACGCCTGCAACTGTGGTTAAGTGAATGCAGCAGCGTGAACGCACGGTGCAAGCAGCGTCCTACAATGCGCGTGCCCGATTGCAAACGTCATGTTCGATTCGATGAGGAGATGCACGCGAATGCTCGATGTTCCGCCGCGAGGCTCGATCGTCCGTGTCGGCCTGCTACTGCTCGCCATCGCGAGCGGCTGCACGGTGAGGCCCACGGCACCTTCGCATCCGGTACAGGAGCGAGCGCAATACCAGCGCGTGGCATGGGCGGCACTGCCCGGATGGGCAGAGGACTCTATCGACGAGGCGTGGGCTGGTTTTCGAGCCAGCTGCACGCCGCTGCTGCAGAGACCGGAATGGCGCGCCATTTGCGGCGAGATGCAATCAGTTCCTGCGCAAGACCCACAAGCCCAGCGCCGCTTCTTCGAAACCCGTTTCGATGTACTTCGACTGCTGCGCGATACCGGTGACCGCAAGCCCCAGAGCGAAGGTTTGATCACCGGCTACTACGAACCGCTACTGCACGGCGCGCGCAAACGCAGCGCTGCGTTTCCGGTACCGCTCTACGGGGTGCCGGATGATCTGCTGACGGTGGACCTGTCTTCTGTGTTTCCCGAACTGGCGGGCAAGCGCATTCGCGGACGACTGCAAGGAAACAAAGTCGTGCCGTACTACAGCCGTGCCGAAATCGACGCCGCACCGTCGGTGCGTGGCAAGGAACTGGTCTGGGTCAGCGATGCGGTCGATGCCTTCTTTCTGCAGGTGCAGGGCTCGGGGCGCGTGCAGTTGAACACGGGCGAGACGATCCGGCTGCAGTTCGCCGATGTGAATGGACAGCCGTATCGATCCATCGGTCGCTACCTGGTCGATCAAGGCGAGCTGACGCTCGATGAGGCGAGCGCGCCAGCGATTCGCGAGTGGATTCGTGTGCATCCCGACCGGGCGCGCGAAGTGCTGAACGCCAATCCCAGCGTCGTCTTCTTCTCCGAAGCGCCGCTGCGCGACCCGAACGAAGGTCCGAAAGGTGCGCTCGGCGTACCGCTGACGCCCGGGCGTTCGCTCGCCGTCGATCCTCGCTATATCCCGCTCGGCACGCCGGTGTTCGTGACGACCACCGATCCGCTCACGCAAACGCCGTTGCGCCGCCTGATGGTCGCCCAAGACACCGGCGGTGCGATCAAAGGGATCCTGCGCGCGGACTGGTTCTTCGGTTTCGGCGCGACGGCGGCAGAGCAAGCCGGCCGCATGCGCAGTCAAGGCAGCGTGTGGATGTTGTGGCCCAAGGGTGCGCCGTTGCCACAAGGAACTTGATCCAACCCAAGCTCACGGCGATGCACCTTTTGCCACTGGCCGCTTCGAATCCCGAATCCACTCGCTCCACGATCCGGCGTACAGCTTCGCGCCGTGCAGCCCTGCATGCTCCATCCCGAGCAGCAGATGACACGCTGTTACGCCAGATCCGCACATCGCAACCGAGCGCTCCGGGGCGACACCGCCCAACGCGCTCGTGAAGCGCTGCTGCAGCTCAGTGGGCGGCTGGAAGTGTTTGTCGCCATCGATCGTCGTGGCGAATGGCAGATTGTGCGCACCGGGCACATGTCCGCCCACCGCATCGATCGGTTCCACAGCGCCTGCGTAACGCTCGGGCGCGCGCGCATCCAGCACGCGCGCCGTCGCATCGCGCACGAGCGTAGTCACGTCCGCGGTGGTGACGACCAAGTCAGGTTTCACGTGCGGCTCGAACACGCGCGGCGAGTTCGTTGCGGGCGTCGTACTGACTTCGTAGCCGCTTCTCCGCCATTCCGCCCAACCGCCGTCGAGCACAGCAGCGGCTTCGTGCCCAAGCCAGCGCAGCAGCCACCACAAGCGCGCAGCAAAGGCACCACTGTCCTGGTCGTACGCCACGACCTGCACACTCGCATCGATACCCCACCGACTGAACAGCCGTGCCAATGATTCCGGTGTCGGTAACGGATGGCGCCCGCTGGTTGGCGTGATCGGCGATGACAGATCGCGATCCAGATGGGCATAGACAGCCCCGGGCACATGGCCGGCCACGAATGCACTTTCACCCGCGTGAGACTGCGCGAGATCGAAACGGCAATCCACGATGACCAGGTCCTTGCTGCCCCGCTGGTCGTGCAGCTCCCGTGCGTTGATGAGCGTGCGATACATGATTGTCTTGTGACCCGTGACCGATACAATCGCCAGCCCCGAATGGGCGGCTTGTGCAAGGCGAGGATAAGCGAATGGCGCTGGAAGTTTACTGGGGCAGCGGCAGCCCCT
>JBEVDW010000243.1:0-3475 GCA_040513115.1 Steroidobacteraceae bacterium
CCGAGAGGCGCCTCCGCCGTCCAGAACCCAAAGGACAGTGTCGTTGGCGCGGTGACTACGTTCCAGTTGAGGGCGAGAAACCCGGTGAACGCCGCCAGCAGCATCGCCAACAGAACGGTGCGCAGATTCATGAGCAACTCCTTTGAGTCGGCCCGGGATCGCCGGCGCATCTCCAATCAGTGTAGTCAATGCCGACTCCATCCTTGTGGCTAGCAAGCGGTGTTCAATGTCTGCAAATGGGAAAACGAGCGAACTTTCGAAATGTCGGCTCATGGCCGCTGTCAGTCGCCAGATGCCAGTTCGTGCAACGCCGCTACAACGGCTTCTCCTTCGCTCATCGCCTCACTCTCGCGCAAGAGGTGCGCAAGTGCTTCCGGAGCATGCGCGTCACGCAGTTGGTCGGAGACGACGTCGTGCAGCCTATCGAGGACGATTTCTCGCTTCCGTCCGATCCTTTTGAAAATTGCTGCACCGGCGCCGAACAATCGGGCTGCGTCGTCCTTGCGTCCGCGCAGCAATGCAATCAGGGCAAACAAATCGAGTAAACGCCACACCATTGCCCCCGCTCTCAGCGCGGGAGCCGCTTCGCGCAGGAGCGGCAGCGCTTCCCTAAGTCGGCCGCTAAGAGCGAGGGCCATCGCTACATGCGAAAGCAGATATCCAAGGTATGCACCTGCGATGCCGTGCTGCCGGAACTGGTCGACCAAAAGGCGACCATCGCGAATAGCTTCTTCAAGCTGGCCGATTCCCACTTTCCAGAGAACCAGATTTCCGCGGGCAAGCAATTGGTCGCGCTCGCTCCCCAACACGCTTGCGAGGTGGTATCGCTCTTCATGTGCCGCCTGAAACTCTTCCGATGTTCCAGCGAACACGACGACTCTCGTCTTGGCAATGAGGCGCTCTAGTCTCAAGCGTAAGGGCCAATTTCCTGTTTCCAGGCCCTCCATTTCCACAAGGGCGCGGCGTGCCCGCTCGATGTCTCCACATGAAGCAAGGAACCCGGCCTTACGCGCGAGCGCCAAGTACAGCCCGACGCTATCGTTGGCTTCGCGATAAAGCGCAATCGCCCGCTCGAGCGCTTGCAAAGCGCGCTCGAGCGGGAGCATGTACCAGCCCAGTTGCGCCAACTCGCTAAGAAGGCGTGCTTCGATCGTCGGTGCTGTTTTCGTGCTGAGATGCGAAATCGCTCGTTCACAAGCAGCGATTCCCTCAGCATCCAGTCCACTACCCAACCACAGCCATGCCGCGGCGCCCGCCAGTCCGATCTCGAGCTCAGGATCGTTGCGGCTGCTCCAGTCGAGTGCAGTACGCAAATTGTCAAGCTCCGGCTTGAGGCGAGCGAACGAATCATCAGCAGATCGTGCGGTCCAACGCTCGGCCCAGGCGGCCTCGAAGAGGGCAGCAAAGCCGTGTGCGTGACGTGAAGCGATCCGATCCCTCTCACCGACTACGACCAACTGCTCCATGGCATAGACGCGGCTCGTCTCCAGCATCCGATAGCGCGGCGGATCACCGGTATCGACGACGACGAGCGACTTGTCGACCAGCGCCGCAAGGTGATCGAGGGCCTGCCACTTGTCTATCGCCTCGTCGCTCGCAACCTCCTGCGCCAACTCGAGTGGAAATCCGCCTGCGAAAACACTCAGGCGGCGAAATACAGATTGTTCCGCATCGGTCAATAGTGCGTGACTCCATTCGAGCGCAGCACGCAGTGTCTGTTGGCGCGGCAACGCCGTCCGTGCGCCTCCGGTGAGCAGCAGGAAACGCTGATCCAACTTGCGATCGATCTCCTCGATGGATAGCGAGCGCACTCGCGCCGCCGCCAACTCGATGGCCAGCGGAATCCCGTCCAGCCGCCGGCAGATCGATGCGAGTGAGGCAGCGTTCTGGTCGGTGATCTGGAAATCGAGGCGGGCCAGCTGGCCTCGCGCGCTGAACAGTTGCACTGCCTCGAAAAGCATCACGGCAGCCGCTGTGTCTGCCTGCTTCGGGTCGGGAAGCGACAGGGACGGTACGCGGTAAGCTTGCTCGCCACCGATGCGAAGCGCTTCTCGGCTGCTCGCGAGCATCGTTACCTGCGGGCATTGACGCAAGAGCGTATCTGCCAGCGCGGCGCAGCCGTCGAGCAGGTGCTCGCAGTTATCGAGCAACAACAATAATCGCTGGTCCTTGAGGTGCGCGGTGAGCGTACGGACACTGGGGTTGTCCAGCGCTTCCTTTAGCCCAAGTACGCCCGCCACCGTTTGTGCGACAAGCGTTGGGTCCGCGAGCGGTGCGAGCTCTACTAGCCAGACGCCGTCCGGGAACCTTTCTAGGGAATCGGCCGCAACCTGTAGGCTCAGGCGCGTCTTGCCACAGCCGCCGGAGCCAGTAAGCGTCAGCAGTCGGGTCTTGGGCAGAAGACGCTTCAATTCCGCGAGTTCCTTCTCGCGTCCGATGAAACTCGTAGCCTGCTGCGGCAGGTTATTCGGCGTGGCCTCCAGAGAGCGCAACGCCGGAAATTCCGTCCGCAGATCAACATGGACGACCTGATAAACGTGTTCGGGAGTCGACAGATCCTTGAGCCGGACGCGACCGAGGTCGCGCAGTGAAAACGCGGCCGGAAGCCCCTCCCGCACGCTATCAACCATAGCTTGAGATATCAGCACCTGGCCGCCGTGCGCCGCGCTCATGATTCGCGCCGCACGATTGACGGAGCTACCGAAGTAATCGTTGTCGCGGCGCTCGACCATCCCCGCGTGCAGCCCGCAACGAACGCGCAGCGCGACACCGGAGGTCCTGATGGGATCCGCGAGCGCCAGCTGGAGATCAACCGTTGCAGCGAGCGCGTCCAGCGAATCGTCGAAGACGGCATGCATGCCGTCACCGGTCATCTTCACCACCGTGCCGCGGTGAGACTCGACCGATGTGCGCGCGAACACATCGTGCGCCCGCAGCGCTTGCGACATCTGGGTGCGGTCGTGCTCCCATAACGCGGTGCTGCCCTCGATATCAGTGAACAGAATCGCGACAGCACCAGTTGGTAGGGAGGTCCTAGCGTCTAATGGCTCCCGCATGGCACGTGGTGTGGATATCAAATCAGGAGCGCCGATTCTGGGGATCGCAGTCCGTCTATGCAAGCATGGCGGCGTGCTCCGCGGTTTGCGACGTCGCCGCGTCGGCGCCTCGCCTGGCAGTTCCGAACGTTGCCGGCGCTGTTAACTTCTAAATGGTCGGCATTGTGTCCGCTTCGCGGTCGATTGCGTGATCGACGGTAACGTCGGCTTCTGGCCGAGGGCGTGTGGAAACGTGTTCTTGCATCGGCTGCGGACGATCGATGAGGCGTTGACCGATGTGTCACTGCGTTTCGTGTCGATCTGCGTGGTCGACGAAGCGGGTGCGGTGCGGTACGAGAACAAGGTTGCCGCCGAAGTGGACCTCATCGTGGCCAGCCTTCGTCGCTTCAGCGCCGACATCAAGCAGGTCGGTCTTGAAG
>JBEVDW010000244.1:0-5605 GCA_040513115.1 Steroidobacteraceae bacterium
CGGCTGCGCAAACAGCAACCCGAGCACGCGTTGCTGCGTGCGCGTGAACAAGGCGTCCACCATTGTGTGATGGGGCGAGTTCGAACGTTTGGACCGAGGCTTAGTACCCATATTGGGTATTAAGATACCCAAATTAGGTATGTAGTTTCAAGCCGAAACTGAGCGGGTTTGGACGTACTCAAGCATCAATGGGTGCCTATCGAACAGGTCCGGCCGCAGGATCGGTTGGCATGCCATCCGATGCGGCCTTGTCGAAGATGCGGCGTAACTTCACACCGGATAGCTCCGTGTCGCCGGACCATTGGACGACATACTCCAACTGCCCGGTCTTGCTGATGAGACGCAGTTTTTCCACTTCGCGTGCGCCGCGGGGCACTTTGCGGTCGATGACGAACCAGTCACCATCCCATCCAACACGCGAGTCGGCGATATCTCCATTGCGCATGGACACTTGACTGCTGGAACCTGCTTCGAAGCGACGCACGTCCAGGTCGCTCCGCATCTCGAGCTTCGCACCATCTTGACCAATCTCGAGTCTGTTCGCCGCACCGATCATGCGTTTGAACTCATCCTCAGCCGCGCGCCGATGCTGCGAAGCGGGCGTGTCTGGCGACGAATCCAGCACCGAGAAGCGATCCTCTTCCTCCATACGCTGGCGCCAGCGCCGTAGTTCTTTCTCTTCTTTCGCAACCAACCCCGAGACGAGCTTGTCGAGGTCATCGCTAGCCGCGGCATTGACGACCCATGAGCCCGCCAGCGACACCGCTTGCCGTGGCTGAGCGTCATAGGCCATCGTGGTAGCGGCAGCGATCAGCGCGAAAACGATGGCAAGCAGGATGCGTAACATGAAGCGGCAATTGGTCAGCAAGCAAAGCGTGAATGGCTTCCTTTCGGTCAGGCGCGCAAGAGATGGTCGAATCCGGCCGAGCGCATGATGGCGTCGTTGAGCTTCATCTGATTGATGGTGTCCTCGCCCGAGGTCGGCAATGGCTTGCCGTTGCGCACCGCGTTCACGAAGGCTTGAAGCTGATGCCACCACGTGGTGTCCGAGGGATGGAAGTTTTCGCGCGTCGTGGTGCCGTCGGGATGCTTGATCTCCAGCCAGCCTGCGAAGGATGAGCCGTCGTAGTCGTACTTGCCGTCGGCCGTGCGTACCGGCGCGAAGGGCTTGTCGTTGTGCGGCACCATGAAGTTGTGGACGATGAGCTCACCCCTCTCGAACACGACACGGCCATCGACAGCGAACGGCCTGGGCTTGCCTGTCATGTCCATGAGAACGCGGCCTGTGCTACCGCCGGCGAAGTCGAAGTCAGTGTCGATCAGGATGTCGCTGCCAAGGGAGTTGAGCTTGCCCGTGGCTTTGACGCCGGTGGGCTCACCGGCGATCGAGCGGACAAAGTGCAGCGTATAGCCGCCCATGTGCTTGAGCATGCTGCCGCCCAGTTTCGGATCGTTATAGGTCGCCCACTTGTCCGGCTGATCGACGGGAAATTCCGGTCCGATGAAAGTAGCTTCGACGTGCTCCACCGTGCCGAACTTGCCGCTGCGCACGAGCTCCAGTACGCGCTGCATGAGCGGGTGGTAGTAGTAGTGAAACGCCTCGATCATGAGGACGCCGGCTTTCTTGCCCGCATCCACCATTTCCTGTGCCTCGGTCGTGTTCATGGCGAAGGGCTTTTCGACGAGCACGTGCTTGCCGGCCTGGGCCGCCTTGATGGCCCACTCGTGGTGACCGCCCGCATGCAGCGGCACGTAGACCGCGTGAACGTCGGACTGGATGATGGCGTCGTAGCTGTCGAGGACCTTCGGAACCTTCCACTTCTGCGCATAGGCCTCGGCCCGCGCACGATCCCGGGCGGCGATCGACAACGCCACCCCGGGCGTACGCAGCCCCGGATCAATCATCACGGCCGGTGCGATCTTGGACGCACCCAGCATGCCAATACGAACTTCAGTCATGAAGAATCTCCGCGGGAAGTCGGGTTTGCTCAATTGTATATCTGCGCGAGCTTCCCCAGCGCGAGTTGATGAGCAGTCATTGAGCGGCCGATCCCGCCGGGGACCTGCTGCCCATTTAGTGGAGCGGACGCGCTGGCCTCACTGCAATGACAGTGTGCTCGCGCCTGCGATTGCACCTTGGTTCGGTCGCTGCAGGAGCACAGCCACGGCGGTGGCATCTTTGGGGAGCGTAGTGAGGGCTATTTTCATCTGTTGCGGGCGGCCGTCCCATCGGCCGATGCGCTCGAACGAGCGCACGATGTTGAACTCACGCAATGAGCGTTTCGCATTCTCGCCGCGGCCGATCTTCGTCGTCGCTTCCGCCAGATACGACACCACGAATACATCCATCGGTTCGTTCCATCGCTCGGCAAGCCCGATCTGCAGGTCCGTGCCTGTCCTCGACAGCACCACGCTCAATGCATCACGTTGCTCTGCAATGGCTCGGGCTACCGCCGCTCGATTGGAGCCAACCAGACTCGTGTCACCGCTCACCACGGCCTGCGGCGTGAACGCGCCGGATCGGGACAACCGACGTACATACCCACTCTGTCGCTGCGCTGCTTCCGGAATAGAAAAGCGGTCCTTCCACCCCAGGTCGTCCCAGTAGTCGACGTGATAGGCGAGCGCAATGATGTTCGGCTTGCGGGCCAGCTCACCGAGCAGTGCTTCGGCAGGTGGGCAGGAACTGCAGCCCTGAGATGTGAAGAGTTCGACGACGACAGGTTGAGCAACAACTGCAACGCTCGTCAGGGCGCTGGCGACCATCGCGACTACCGCCAAGAGCATACTTGTGACACGAACGCGCATAGAGTGTTGTCGGCCACGCGGCGCCTCGTCAAAGCCGCGAGTCAGCAAACGTTGTAGTGACGCATCATCCAAGCGCCAGCGCTGAGGACGCAATAGCGCAAATCTCAAGTTCGCCAGCTTCACACGCCCGACACGACAGCGGTGTTGAATACCGTTGGTGCTCCGCGTGAACCAGTTCAGCCAATCCAGTCGACGCTTTATCATCCGTTTGCAAATCCACTACAGCAGAAGGAAATAGTGATGAGCGGCAAGAAAGCGCTATCCGAATACCTCGTCATTTCCCGTGGACGATGGGACGAGGACAAATCGCCGGAGGAAATACAGAAAGCAATCGATGCCTTCTACGAATGGCACGACCAGCTCGTCAGCGACGGCAAGATGAAGGCCGGGCAACGACTCGCCGAAGCTTCGATGTTGGTGACAAAGCTCGGTGTAATCGACGGTCCCTTTGCCGAAACGAAAGAAGTGATCGGCGGATACTGGTTCTTCCTCGCCGGCAGCCTTGCAGAAGCTGCAGCGCTTGCCGCGCAGAACCCGTGCTTGAAGTGCGGTCTGTCGTACGAGATTCGACCTATTGAAGCTCAGCGCTGCTCGGCGTTTGAAGAGACCAACGAAACGCCGCTGAGTCGCAGAGCGCGAGCGTGACCTGCAGCGCGGAATGCTCGGGCGGCGACGACCGGAATACCGAACCGGTGTCGGCGTTCGCCCTCCGATCAGAACGCGTCTTTCTTCACTTTCTGTACTACCGAGTCTCGCGGCTTCGGCTGTTCCGGCCAGCCGCTCGGCTGTCGCTTCTTCTCCAACGCTTTCTTGATCGTGTCGCTCCAGCTGCTCTTGGCCGCGGGTTTGGTTGGCTTGGTGGCCTTGGCAGCCCGAGCGGGTTTCTTCTTGGCAGTAGTCATGATGGGTTAGATCTCTATTCCTAGCAGCCTGTCGGACTTAGGTGATCGTAGCGAGGATGGTGGCAGATGGAGGACAGTTTTTCGATCGTCCGAGGCGAATAGCTTTCGCTATTTAACGAGGAGGATCGAAAAAGTGGACCCATCTGGCGCCACCGCAGTAGATCAATCCTAAGTCCGACAGGCTGCTAGTGAAGGCTCATTGAGCTGGTGGACGTTTCCCGAGCACGCTCATTTCCGCAGAATATGTGATTAGGACATCGAGAGCCGGAACTTAGCACGCTTCGTTTCAGTCTTCGCTGATCGACGGCGACCAGCGCGTCGTACTTGGCTTTCCTGCAGCCCGTGGAGGGTATTCGTATGCGGCATCGCACATTGGGTGGTACTGGACCGAAGGTGTCGGCAATCGGCCTCGGCTGCATGAGCATTGGCATCAAGGACGTGTACTCCAGCAGCACGCGCAACGACGAAGACGGCACGCGGCTCGTGCGCCGTGCCCTGGATCTCGGCGTGACACTGCTGGACACCGCCGACGTTTACGGCGACTCGGAGGTGCAGGTCGGCAAAGCCATCGCGGGCCGTCGCGACCGCGCGGTCCTCGCAACCAAGTTCGGCTTCCGCAGTCCGGCCGGCTCGCGCGAGCAGACCGTCGATGGCAGTCCCGACTATGTGCGTGCAGCCTGCGAGGCCTCACTCGAGCGACTCAAGGTCGATTACATCGATCTGTACTACTTGCACCGAGTCGATTCCGCCACACCGATCGAGGATACGGTGGGTGCCATGAGCAACCTCGTGCGCGAGGGCAAGGTGCGTCACATCGGACTGTCCGAAGCCAATGCAGACACGATTCGTCGCGCTCATGCCGTGCATCCGCTTGCGGCCGTACAGTCGGAGTACTCGCTGTGGACACGGGATGTCGAAGAGGAGGTGCTGCCGGTACTCGAAGAACTCGACATCGCGCTCGTCGCCTACAGCCCACTCGGCCGAGGATTCCTCGCCGGACGGTTCAAGTCGGTCGATGACATGGCGCAGGGTGACTGGCGACGTAACAATCCCCGCTTCCAGGGCCAGAACTTCGACAGAAACAAGGTGATTGCGGACCGCGTACGCGAGCTCGCGGAAGCCAAGAACGCCACTCCCGCACAACTCGCCCTTGCCTGGATGCTGAATCGCCACGACCGCATCGTGCCGATCCCCGGAACGAGCAGCATCCAGCGCCTGGAAGAGAATGCGGCGGCAGCCGACATCGAGCTGAGTGCCGAAGAGCTCGATCACATCGAGAGCATTCTGCCGCCCGGCGTGGCGGCAGGCACTCGCTATGAGGCATCGATGATGTCGCTACTGAATCGCTAGGAGCAGCTTCCCCATGACTGAAGCATGCGCCCTATGTGGTCGCATGCTTCATGAGGGTCCGCGCGCGCGATGAAGTGCTGCGGATCATGGGGTGTGATCACCATTGTGCGCTTCAGATACTTGAGAACTCGATTGGCTGCATCACGGTCGTCGCACACCGCAAGCCTGACGCCGATGATCCCGACGTGCCATCAATGCCCTTTATCCGCGAACGAATCAAGCGTCCAAGGCGCGAAGCCGCCGGTCCCCTTGCGAACCCACACCGTTCCACCCTTGGCGAATTTCTTTCTCATTGCCTTACGCACATCAGCTTCGTGAAATGTCCCTTCCTGCATGCGAGTTTCCGTGGCGCGAATCTCCATGTCTGCAAAGGTCGCCAGCTCGTCTTCGCCGCGTTTGATGAGTCGTTCGATACGAATGGCAGGATCGTCTTTCAGTAGTTCATCGCGCATGAGCTCTCCGTGCTTGTGCTCGTGAGCCTTTACAGAGGCCACGAACCTGGCGAAGGGTTCCTTGGTGCCGTGCTCAGCATTCGCGGCAAACAA
>JBEVDW010000245.1:0-8103 GCA_040513115.1 Steroidobacteraceae bacterium
CAGCCAGCACACTCGCGGTGTCTGCAGTCGCGACACGAGATCCTCGAGGGAGCTGGCTCCCTGGGCGCCTTCCTGAGTGAGCCGCGCGATATTCGCGGGAACGGCGTCGTAAACGACACACTCGTGACCTGCACTCAGCAGACGGTGCGCCATGTTGCCGCCCATCCGCTCCAAGCCAATCATCGCGACCTGCATCGTCACCTCAGCCATCGATCAGCGCGCCACGATACACCTCGCCTGAGTGTGCGCCAGCCGCGGTCATGAGTTGCCCAGACGGGCGATGACCTTGTCCACCAATTGCTCGCGACGAAACGGTTTGCGGAGCACGGCTTCGGCCGTGAAATCGAGGAGCGCGTCCACATCGGCATAACCGGTGACGATCAGCACGGGCAGATCTGCATGTTCCCGCGTCGCCAGGCTGGCCAGTTCGGCTCCGTTCATACCGGGCATGGCGAAATCGGCGAGCAGCAGATCGATGTCCTCCTCCGTGCGCAGCATCCCGAGTGCCGTATCGCCACTGCTCGCTTCCAATACGTCGCAACCGAGCTCCGTCAGCATTGCATGCGTCACTTGCCGCACCGCCGGATCGTCATCCACCAGCAAGATGCGTTTACCCACGAGGCACTCCGCTGAACGCATCGCGTTCGGTGCCGCGCATGCGGGCGCGTGGCGCGCTCTCGGTACAAAGACGTGCACGGTCGTGCCGTGCCCTACTTGGGTTTCGATGCGCACGGCGCCACCCGATTGCTTCGCGAAGCCATACACCTGCGCCAGCCCGAGGCCCGAGCCTTTGCCGACGTCCTTGGTCGTGAAGAAGGGCTCGAACGCGTGGCCGAGCACGTCAGCGCTCATGCCGACGCCGGTATCGCTGACGCACACGACGACGTAGTCGCCTGCTGGCAAATCCATGTCATGGTGCGCGGCGCTCGAGGAGACGTTGGAGGTTGCCACCCGCAAGCGTCCTCCGGCTGGCATGGCGTCGCGGGCGTTGATCGTGAGATTGAGGACCACGAGCTCCAATTGAGTCGGATCCACGAGCGCGTGCCAGAGATCCTCGCTCAAGCCCAGGTCGAGGCCGATCGAGCTGCTCAACGTCGATTGCAGCAAGTACCGCATGCCGCCGATGACCTCGTTGAGATCGATTACCTTGGGTTCCAACTGCTGGCGTCGCGAAAACGCGAGTAGCTGCGCGATGAGCTTGGCGCCGTGCTCCGCAGCGATGCGTGCGAACGACAGCCGTCGCACGAACTGACTCGAATGCGTAGGCCACTGGTCTGCGCGACGCTCCACATAGTCGAGATTGCCGAGTACGACCGTGAGCAGATTGTTGAAGTCGTGGGCAACGCCGGCGGTCAGCTGACCCAACGCTTCCATACGCTGCATCTGCGTGAGTGTCGCCTCCACACGCTGTCGATGATCGAGCTCGTGCTGCGGCTCGGCCTCAGCCGCCGTGTCCTCGACCAGACTCTCCAGGTCGCGGCCGATGGCAAAGAACACGTCGCCTTCCGGCACGGCGGTCCATGAGAACCAGTGATAGCTGCCATCCGCACTGCGCAGACGCTCATCGCAGCGCCGCACGATCTCGCCGCGCTGCAAGCGTTCAATCGCTTCGTTCGCGACTGGCAGGTCGTCGGGATGGACCAGCCAGCGAAAGGACTGCGACATCAACGTCTGCTCGGGCCAATCCAGTATGCGCGTCCAGGCAGGATTGACGCTGCGGAAGAATCCATCGAAGCCGCCAACACTCATCAGGTCGTTCGACAGGTTCCAGATGTTGGTGCGTTCGGGGCCGGGTACTGGGAATTGCGAATCCAGCCGCTCGTGCAACTCGCGTAGCTCGTGAGTGGCGTGCTCGCGCTCGAGCGCCAACTCCGCCAATCGCGCGCCCATGCCGATCAGATCGAGGTTCCAGCGGCCAAGGTCGCTCACAGGCTCGGAGTAGGCGACGAAGAAGCTGCCGAGCGGCGCACCCGCCGGGTCGAAGATCGGATAGGAGAGGCCGGCACTTATTCCGTGTCGGCGCAGGAGCGAGCACCACTGCTCCGACCACCGACCATCCGCCGTCACATCCAGACTCGCAGTCACTTCATTCTGCAGCACCGCGACCGAGCAGGTGCAGCGATGATCGGCCGACGTGAGCGACCAGTCGTGAATCTCCTGTAGGAAGCTGGCAGGAGCAGCTGCGCCCACGGCGTGCGTGAAGCGCTGAGTCTCGGGACTCAAGATTAGAACAGCCGCGAGCGCACCCGCATCGGCGGCTTCGACCAGACCACACGAAGCAGCGAGCACGGCGTCTAGGGGTGCTCCACGAGCGATGGTCTCCAGAATTCGTGCTTGCATCACCAGGGCACGCTGCCCTGGGTCCATGTCTGCCGCAATCAACAGGTTCGAATTCACACCCGCGCCGGGTCTCGTGCCGACTCCTGTCGGATCCATGCGGCCGATCGTCAAGCGTGTGCTCCAGTGGCTGGCACCTCTCCGTGCCGTTGCAGGAAGTCCTTAGAGCGGCATTAGTGGGCGCGCCCCGCTCAACAATGGTTCTCAGGCTAAGGAAGTTCA
Source organism: Steroidobacteraceae bacterium (assembly GCA_040513115.1). Lineage (GTDB taxonomy): Bacteria > Pseudomonadota > Gammaproteobacteria > Steroidobacterales > Steroidobacteraceae > DATELY01. The sequence continues at coordinate 2,560 of JBEVDW010000245.1, forward strand.
TGAACGATGCATCCGAACACACCGTCGAGTCTGGCGAATGCACCTGCGTGAGGCAGGTTCCACCATTGCAGCCGGCGAAACCCTCTCAAGCAGTGGTGGTTCGTCACCGGCTCATGACTTTGAGCGCAAATTCGCCCATGCGCAGCGCGAGCTCGCGCTCGCCCATGACGACCAGAGCAACGCCCTTCTCGCGCAAGTGCTCGGCTTCGCTTTCCGAATGGGTGCGTGCGACCACGGGCAACTGCACGCGGTGCTCGCGCAATTGCTCCAGCGCATTGCGAAGCTGCACGCTATCGGGGATGGCGAAGATCATCAATGCAGCCTGCGACACGCGTAACGACCGCATGACTTCAGGATCAGCGATGTCGCCCTGTAACACAGGAATGCCTTCAGCAGTCAATCGCGTCACGATCTTCCGATCCATTTCCACGACGGCGTAGGCAACGTTTTTGGCCCTCAACATCTCTGCGACCACCGCGCCGACTCTGCCGTGACCGACGAGAATGGCATGGCCCTGCCAGGAGTCGGGAACGACCGGAGCCTCGCGGGCAAGCTCGGCAGTAGAGCGATCCAGTAGCGCGAGCAACTTGGGGTGCTTGCGAATCCACTCGTCTATCGCGTTCATGCTGCCGAAGAGCACAGGGTTCAGTGCGATGGACAGGATCGCGCCCGCCAGGATCAACGTCTGCCCTTCGGGCGGCAGCAGTTTCAGCGCAAGACCCAGGCTGGCGAGGATGAACGAGAACTCGCCGATCTGAGCCAGACCCACGGAAACCGTGAGCGCCGTTCGCAATGGATAGCGATACAAACTCACGAGCGCGAGTGCCACGAGCGATTTGCCGATGACGATGATCGATACCACGGCAACCACCTTGCCCGGCGACTCCATGACGATGCGCCAGTCGAACACCATGCCGACAGAGACGAAGAACAACACAGCGAACGCATCCTGAAACGGCAGGATGTCTTCGGCCGCCCGATGGCTGAGCTCGGATTCGTTCAACACGACGCCCGCGAAGAAAGCGCCCAATGCCAGCGATACGCCGAACAAGCTGGCCGAGGCGTACGCGATCCCCAATGCGATAGCGAGAACGCCCAGCGTGAACAGCTCGCGCGAATGCGTGCGGGCGACGCGCTGCAAGAGCCATGGGACGAGACGCCTGCCGACGATCAGCATCACGGCAACGAAGGCGATCACCTTCACCAACGTGGTGAGGAGGGTAGTGCCCAGGTTCGGCGCGTCCGCGCCATTGCTACCGTTCGTGAACTGCGCGAGCACCGGCAGGACCACCAACGCGAGCACCATTGCAAGGTCTTCGACGATCAGCCATCCGACCGCGATCTGGCCGCGCTGCGTGCGCACGAGATGCCGCGCCTCGAGTGCGCGCAACAGCACGACGGTGCTGGCAACCGACAACGCGAGGCCGAACACGAGCCCTTGTGGCAGCGTCCATCCCCAACTGACCGCAAGCGCCGCGCCCATCCCCGTCGCACACGCAATCTGTGCGACGGCGCCGGGCACGGCAATGCCCTTCACCTTGAGCAGGTCAGCCACCGAGAAATGCAGGCCGACACCGAACATCAACAGAATGACACCCAGCTCCGCGAGCTCCGCGGAGAGATGCGCATCGGCAACGAAGCCGGGAGAGTTGGGCCCGAGGACGATGCCCGCCAGCAGATAGCCGACGAGCGGGGATAGTCGCAAACGCTGCGCAACCAGGCCTGCGATGAAGGCCAGCGCGAAGGCGGCAACGATGGTTGTGATCAGCGGTGTGGCGTGTGGCATCCCTCGGGCGCTTTGATTGGTTTGGTGGACGCGGGGGAGTGTGGCGAAGCGTCTGCGGACTGTCCATTCGAGCTTGGATGGATCGCTGCCGCTGTGATAAACAGCGCTCGGGTGTCTTGCGCGCAATACGCGAGACAGGATTGCAGTTGGTCGGGCCGCCAGCTACTCATCGTGCTAGGAGTGTCCGATCGTGAGCTTGCCCGAACCCGCCTCAAGGTCCCGCGCCGCCGTCGCACGTCCTGCGATTCTTCGTCCACTGGAAAAGTTTCTGCACGTCGAAGCTGCGAGCGGCGTCGTGCTGCTGACCGCTGCAGTCGCTGCGCTCATCTGGGCGAACTCTCCCTGGGCGGACAGTTACGAAGCGCTATGGCACGCGCAATTTGCGCTCCAGCTCGGCGGTCTCAGCGTATCGGAGTCATTGCACTTCATCATCAATGACGTGTTTATGACAGTGTTCTTCCTCGTCGTGGGGTTGGAGATCCGGCGTGAGATTCACGATGGCGCGCTCGCCAATCTACGCCTCGCGACGCTGCCGATCTTCGCTGCTGCGGGCGGAGTGGTCGCACCGGCGCTGATCTATCTCGGACTGAATGCGACGCCCGAGTTGCGTCATGGCTGGGCCGTGCCGACGGCCACCGATATCGCGTTTGCGCTCGGTGTGCTGGCGCTTCTGGGCAAGCGGGTACCCGCCTCACTGCGCGTCCTACTGCTCGCGCTCGCGATCATCGATGACATCATCGCCATCCTGATCATCGCGCTGTTTTATTCGAGTGGCGTGCAGCTGCTCGGCGCGGGTATCGCCGTCGCGGGCGCGGTCCTGGTATTCACATGGCAGGTGCTCGGATTGCGCTCTGCCTGGAGCTATGTCGTACCGGGCGCGGTCGTGTGGTTCGGCGTGTTGCAGGCGCAAGTGCATCCCGCCATCGCCGGTGTCGTGCTCGGATTGTTGACGCCCGTGCGCACGGCAGCCCAACGCGACACGCTGATCGAGATGGCACGCCATTCACTTGATCGGCTCCTTGGAGAGGCGCGCGAGTCGGCGCAGATCGCAGCACCCGTGCGCCGGCTCGACAGCATTCAGCGCGAATCGCTCGCGCCGGCGGCACGCGTGCAGATGGCGCTGCATCCGTGGGTGGCATTCGGGATCATGCCGCTGTTCGCGTTCGCCAATTCCGGCGTGAGTCTCCAGTCCGTATCGATGGGCTCGATGCTCAGTGGGTCTGTGAGCCTCGGCGTGTTGCTGGGACTGACGCTCGGCAAACCGATGGGCATCCTGCTTGCGAGCTTCATCGCAGTTCGGTTGCGCCTATCGGTTCTGCCGCCTCAGGCTTCGATGGGAGGCCTACTGCTTGTCGGCTGCCTGGGCGGGATCGGTTTCACGATGGCGATCTTTATCGCGAATCTGGCCTTTGCTTCGCCCGCGCTCCTTGCGCAAGCGAAGTTGGCGATCCTCATGGGATCGGCGACGAGCGGGGTGGTGGGATTGATCGTGGGGTGGGTCGTTCTGCCGAAAGGCGGATGAGTGTCAGCGGCGCGCGGCACCCTTCCGCACCTCTTTGCCGCGCTCCGGCACCGCCTTCGGGCTATGTGTCTTCCGCGCCTTGCTGATCTGCAGTTGCTGACCCGCTACCCGCACTTTGCGCAACTCGCGAAAGATCTCCTTCGGCATGCCTTCGGGCAGATCCACGAAGCTATGGTCGTCGCGGATGTCGACGCGGCCGATGTGCTGACCCTCGAGCCCCGCTTCATTGGCAATGGCACCGACGATGTTACCCGGCTTCACGCCGTGGACGTGCCCGACCTCGAGCCGATAGGTTTCCATCGGAATATTGGCAGGTGGCGAGCGCTTCGGATGCGGCGTCTCCTTCGCATGCGGTGTCTCTTTCGCCGGTGAGCGCTCTCGTGGCGGCGGTTCCGAGCGATCGCGCTTGCGGCTGTTTGCTGCATCGTCGCGACGCTCGCGATCGGCCGCCCGGGGCTTGCGCTCGGGCTCACGCTCTTTCGCAGCCGCATCGGTACGCGGTGCCGCGTCCTCGAGAAACAGCGGTGTCTTGCCTTGCGCAAGTGCCGCAAGTGCGGCTGCGATCTCGATGACGGGAACGTTGTGTTCCTGCTCGTAGCGCTCGATCACGCTAAGGAAGCGTGCTGTGTCGCCGGTCCCCAGTGCGGCCGTGATGCGATCGTTGAAACGCGCGAGACGCTGTTCGTTCACATCGGCGACGGTCGGCAACTCCATCGGTTCGATCGGTTGCCGCGTGGCGCGCTCGATGATGCGCAGCATGTGACGTTCGCGCGGTGCGACGAACACGATGGCCTCGCCACTGCGACCCGCACGCCCGGTGCGACCGATGCGATGCACATACGATTCGGAATCGTAGGGGATGTCGTAGTTCACGACATGGCTGATGCGCTCGACGTCCAGACCGCGCGCAGCGACGTCGGTGGCGACGACGATATCCGCCAGTCCGGATTTCAATCGAGCGACGGTGCGTTCGCGTTGCGCCTGCGGGATGTCGCCATTCAATGCCTCGGCGGCGAACCCGCGCGCTTCCAATCGCTCCGCCAACTCGGTCGTCGCCTGTTTCGTGCGCGTGAACACGAGCATCGCCGCGAAGGTCTCGGCTTCGAGAATGCGCGTGAGGGCATCGAGCTTGTGCAGGCCGCTGACCAGCCAGTACCGCTGGCGGATGTTGGCCGCCGTCGTCGTCTTGCTCTTGATCGTGACTTCCGCGGGCGTTTTCAGATGTCGCTGCGCAATGCGCCGCACCGCCGGCGGCATGGTTGCGGAGAACAGCGCCATGCGCCGCGTGCTGGGTGTCTGCTCCAGGATCCATTCGACATCGTCGATGAAGCCCATGCGCAACATCTCGTCCGCTTCGTCCAGGACAAGATGTCGCAGCGAACCCAAGCCCAGCGTTTCGCGCTTCATGTGATCCATGACGCGACCGGGCGTGCCGACCACGACATGCACGCCGCGGCGCAAGCTCTGCAGCTGCGGCTGGTAACTCTGGCCGCCATAGATGGGCAGCACGTGAAAGCCCGGCAGGTGGGTGGCGTAGCGTTGGAACGCCTCGGCGACTTGAATCGCCAGCTCGCGCGTGGGTACGAGCACCAATGCCTGTGGTGACCTGTTTGTCAGATCGATCTGCGACAGCACGGGCAAGGCGAACGCAGCGGTCTTGCCGGTGCCGGTTTGTGCCTGGCCGAGCACGTCCCGGCCGCTGAGCAGGTGCGGGATCGTCGCCGCCTGGATCGGCGAAGGCGACTCGTAGCCCACCTCGCTCAAGGCTTGCAACAAGGGCTCGCTGAGTGCGAGCGCGCGGAAAGAAGTCACTTCGTCGGCCGGGGTGGTCACGGTAAACAAGCTCCACTTATGTCAGCCGCGCGCGTACCTCCATGCACACCGTGCGGCAGACTGCATCGATACCAGGGGTGGTATCGATCGTGATTGCGCTCTCAGGACGCTGTAGCGTCGCCAATTGACTCGGCAACATTCCCGGCTTCATGAAGTGTTGGCCGCGAGTTTGCAGCCGCTGCGCAATGAGGGTTGGGTCCGCCGTGAGATGCAGAAACACGACGGGCCGGTTGGATTGCGCGCGGATCTTATCACGCACGAACAGGGTCAAGGCGGAGCATGCAACGATGAGGTTCGGCTCGGGCCGCCGATTGAGCCCGTCGTCAAGCGCGTCGATCCATGCGATCCGGTCAGCGTCATCGAGCGGCGTGCCACTGGCCATCTTCTGGACGTTCGTCGCCGG
>JBEVDW010000246.1:0-4738 GCA_040513115.1 Steroidobacteraceae bacterium
CAACCAGGATCGAGAAGAGGATGGTCAGCGTCGCGCACACAACCTTGAAGCCGTACCCATACGGACTGTTCAGCGCGAACCAGATCGGCCAGCAGGTGCCGGCGGCGGTGCCCATGGCGCCGATGGAGGCGAGCGGCACGATGAGAGTACTGCGCCAACCCTGCAGGCGGTGAGCAAATAGCGCGATGAGCGCGGTCGGCACCAGGAGCATCGCGCCGCTCGCGGCTGACCAGTAGAACGGCTGCACGCCGAAGATCTGATACGGCTGCTCGCCGTAGTATTTCCACAGCCCGATGCGGATCAGGGGCACTTCGTACAGCCAGGCAGAGGCAGTCACGGCAACGACGATGATCCAGATCGCCCGGGCGGTGTATCGTTTTTCCTTGAAGGCGGGGATGAGGTACAGGTAAGCAAAACCGAAATAGAAGGTGTAGGAAATTGCGGCATGCCAGGGCACGACCTGACCCAGGGCTTCGTACGCAACCTGCTGTCCGATCTGTGCGTGCGTGGCGTCGAGCAGGCGCGTGAAGATCGGTTCGAGAAAACAGGTGATGGCGCCCCCGATGCAGTACATGAGCGGCGCCAGGGACTGCTCGACCTTGCTGCGATAAAGACTCCAGAGGAGCGTCACCACGCCCAGCACGCTGAAGACGTACAACATCACAGTCTGTGCAGTGAGCGGCATCTGATACAGAGGCACGCTCATGTAATCGGGCAGTGTCTGGTATTCCATCGATTTCCCCCGAGCTGCTGTACTTTCTTGAATTGCCGTCCGGTTCCGGACGACGTTCCGGAACGCAGCGATTTTTGCGAACACCGCCTTTTAATTGTTAACAAACAAAAAGGAAAGCGAGTGTGGACAAACAATACATTCGGGCTAGTATGTATATGCATACGCATCCAGACAACGCGCGCACCGCTTCGGGGGGATCGATTCGATGAGCACCGTTGCTCCGTCTCGCGCTGTTGGAGCAGCACCCGCAAGATTCCGGGGCAGACGCAACCGAGAGCAACTGCTATGGCCTCGTGTTCGCAACTCACAGTTCTTCAGCACGCCCTGCCAGCACGAGGGCGGGCGTCGATGATGAGCAACCTTCGCAGTGCAACAGATTGGAGCGCAGCTCGCTTGGTTGCCTGTCGTTGCGCACGCTCGATGCGTGCGGCGCGCTGGATCGTTCCCGCGCAGTTGTCGCGCGGGTGCACTTCTTATCGTCAGAGTGGAAAGCGCTATGCTCCGCGACCGCACAGCGTTCAGGTGGAGAAATAAGCATGGGCATGTTCGATGGGTTCAGTGTCGATCTGAAGGGGAAGGTTGCTGTCGTGCTCGGCGCCTCTGCGGAGGGCGGCACGGGGTGGGCCGTTGCGGAGGCGCTGGCCAAGAACGGTGCGAAAGTGGTGGTGGGTGCGCGTTCGGTTGCGCCGTTGAAGGTGCTCGCTGACCGTATCGGCGGTCTCGCCGTACGCTGCGATGCTGGCGATGAGGGCGAGGTGAAGGCGCTCGCGAAGGCCGCGCTCGATACCTACGGTCGTCTCGATGTTGCCGTGAACGCCGCCGGTGTTCCCGTCATGAGCTTCATCAAGGATATCGAACAGTCGCAGCTGGACTTGGCCGTGCGCGTGAACCTGTTCGGCAACTTCTACTTCGTCAAGCACATGGCGGCTGCGATCAAGGAGAACGGTTCCATCGTGATCATCTCGTCGATCAGCGCCACCCATCCGATCGAGCCGCACGTGGCTTACGCGTGCGCCAAGGCCGGCACCGACTGCCTCGTGCGTTACGCGGCAAGGGAATACGGACCGCAGAACATTCGCGTGAATTCGATCCTGCCGGGTTTGATCAAGTCGGACATGGCGAAGGAAGCTGTGGCGACCCCCGGTTTCGAGGCCGCACACGAGCGCGAGGTACCGCTGCGCCGCGTGGGCTATCCGCAGGATTTTGCCAACGCGGTGCTGTTCCTTGCGGGGCCTGCCTACGTGACCGGCACGAATTGGCATGTAAACGGAGGGTCGCAGCTGACGCGCATGCCTTATCTGGATGAACTGTCTGGCGGGGCCAGTGCCTTCGGCTCAGGCAAAGTATTGGGCGATCGTTAGCGCTCCCTCCTGCACGCGAGTGCGCTCGATGCACTCGCGTTTGGAAATGGAGTAACGGTTGCGAGGCGTGCGGGGAATACATGGGTGCCAACTTCTCAATCGATCCGCGGTTCGACCCGCACACGTTTACCTTTCCGTTCGGCGAAGGCGCTACATCTTCCGATCGTAAGTTTCCTCCGGCGCGCACGCTGTACCCCAATCTCGCCGAGTACGCTCGCATACGGGATGTCGGGCGTTACTACTCCACCGAGTTCATGCAGCGTGAGTGGGATCACCTGTGGAGTCGCACGTGGACCTGTGCCGGCCGCGCTGCCGACATCCCCAAGCCGGGAAACTATTTTCGTTACGATCTGGGGCGCGAGTCGTTCATCGTCACGCGCGACCAGGACAACGTCGTGCGCGCCTTCTACAACGCCTGCCAGCATCGCGGCCGGCAATTGATAGACGACGACTTCGGCACACGCACGCGCTTCGTCTGTCCCTTCCATAGCTGGGCCTACGATCTCACGGGCAAGAACGTCCGCGTCACCGACCGCGGAACCTTCACGGAACGCGCGCTCGAGGGCGACCTGAATCTCAAGGCCGTACGCTGCGAGACCTGGGCGGGCTTCGTATTCATCAACATGGATCCGGCGGCGCCGCCGTTACTCGAGTTCCTCGCCGAGGTGCCCGGGCTCATGTCCGCCTACCGGATGGAAGACATGCATGTCGTCAAGGATGCGGTGCTGGAGATCGACTGCAATTGGAAGACCGGGCTCGAGCCGTTCATCGAGTCCTATCACGTCCACATCACGCACCCGCAGGCGTTGCCGATCCTCAACGATGTCTACGAGCAGTACGATATTTTTCACAACGGTCACGCGCGACTTGCGACTCCACTGGTCAGTCCCAGTCCGCGTACGGGACGACCGAACGAGCTGAACGAAGGCTCGAAGTTTTTTCTGCTGGATGCGGGCATCGATCCAGCGACGTTCAGCGGCACCATCGAGGATGCGCGTGAAGCCATCTGGCAGGCCAAGCGTAAGGCGGACAATCGCTATGGCGTCGACTTCACACGATTCACCAAGTCGCAGGTTCTGGATGACTGGAACTACTTCCTATTTCCGAACATGACGTTCAACACGCATCCCGAAGGTGTTCTGGTCATGCGCTTCCTGCCGCATCCAACGAACCCCGAGAAGTTTTACTACCACGTGCACGTCATCCTGCCGAAGTTGCGCGAGGGTGTAAAAGCGCCGTTCTACATGGGCGTATCGGACGATGCGGACGTGTCGGGCCGCACTCGGCCCGCACGCGAGTGGACGACGATGGCTGAACCGAAGATGGGCGAGATTCTCGAACAGGACATCTCGAACATGGTGGGTACACAGCGCGGCGCGCATTCGAAGGGATTTCCTGGCGGCATGCGCTTTGCGGAACGCGAGCTGCGCGTGCAGGTGTTCCATGCGGAGCTGGATGCGTATCTGAGCGGCCGCAAATGGTAGAGGCAACGTCCAGGCGGCCGAGCGCCTGGGCACAGTGGATTCAACGTGATTGGAAGTTAAGGGGGATCGAATGAACAAGGTTGGAGTACGTGCTCATCTGTTGGCCGGCGTAGCCGCTCTGGCGACGCCTCACTATGCGTTCGCGCAAGCTGCGGAGAGCAGCACAACAGAGCGCGGCGTGCTCGAAGAAATCGTCGTGACTGCACAGAAGCGTGCCGAGTCGCTGCAGACCGTGCCGATCGCGGTGACGGCTTTCAGCGCAAACCAACTGACCGAGTCGAACATCAATGGTCAGATCGATTTGCCGAAGCTGACGCCGAACTTGAACTTCACGTCCAACTCGGGTTTCGCCTCCGCATACCTGCGTGGTGTCGGTACGCAGTTCGGCAATCCTGGCCTCGAGCCGTCCGTTTCGGTGTACATCGACGATACCTACATTCCTCGCGCCGGTTCCGCCTTCTTCTCGTTGGGCGATGTGAATCGCATCGAGGTGTTGAAAGGTCCGCAAGGCACCTTGTACGGCCGCAATGCCACCGGCGGTGCTATCCGCATCATCACCAACGATCCGACGGACAAGCTCGAAGGCAAGCTCGAGTTCACCGGTGGTGAGAACGGTACGCGCGTCTACGACGGCATGCTGAACGTGCCGCTGTCCGACGGCATCGCAGTGCGCTTCGCTGCTTCCTACGATCACAACGATGGCTACGTGCGCAATCTGAATCCGGGCGGCGATGCCAATGGGCATAGAGATGGTCAGAACCGCGACCAGCAGCTGTACACGGCCAAGTTGCTGATGGATCGGGATGGTCCCTGGCGCTTCCTGCTCAGCGCCGACTTCTCCCGCAAAGACGATCGCGAGAGCGTGAGTGAGTCCAACTTGTTCCCGGGGGCGCCGGAACAGACCGGTGCGGCGTTGGGCGGCTGTGTCGCTGACGGGTTCTACACCTACTGCAACGACGGTCACGACTATCTGCATACCAAGGCTTACGGCTCGACTGCACGTCTGGACTACGAGGCGGAGCTATTCACGTTGTCCAGCATCACGGGCTACCGCCGCGAGTATGAATACAACTGCGCGGACATCGATGCGACGGGGGCGTTCGTGCAGCCAGTGTGCGGTGCACCCGCGACCAAGCAGATCACGCAGGAGTTCCAGGTCG
>JBEVDW010000247.1:0-4028 GCA_040513115.1 Steroidobacteraceae bacterium
CCCGTTCGAAGGAGGCAACACGGATGCGAGCACCTTCTGTCATCCGTGCCCGCCGGCGCCACATGCGAACCTGTGCGGAATCCCCCTGCATATTGCGGCGGAATGAGTACTGCACCTGCGGAGATGCGCTGGGATGAAGCTCCGTTTGTTGCAACAACGGGCTGCGCCACTTCCGGGGATAGTTCCAACTCATGCAAGGCTCCTCGAACAAAAGATCTTGAGGAGCACAGTAGTTGCTCAGCGCAGTCGCTTCGGTTCGCCACCCCACATACGGGCGCTCGCGTCTATGCGATCCCGAGTGCAACCAGTTGATCAGGCTGGAAAGAGCTGAGTCGACGCTGCATCAATCTGCAATGCAACCGATGCCACGCCGGCGGAATCCGTCGTCGCAACTCCAGTCATTCCCTGAATAGTCGAGATGCGCATTTGCGGGCAGCGCAACCGGACTACATGCGCCGTTGTCCTTCCTGAAGCCCCGCTCGCATTGCCAATCATTGCCCTGAGTAGAGAGAAATCCATTGACGGGCACCACGAGCGCCACGCAGGTGTTATCGACAATCCGGAACCCGCGATCACAATCCCAGCCGCGTCCGTACGAGGAGCCCACGGAATAGGCGTTGGCTGGCAACTTGATGGCGTCGCAGCGGCCGTTGGCTTCTCGATAACCGCGATCGCACGTCCACCCGATGCCGGAGCCATCGAGGTATGCATTCTTCGGCACCGTGATCGCAACGCATCCCGCGTTGTCCTTGCGATAGCCTCGGTTGCACTTCCAGTCGCTGCCCGAAGAATCGAGATAGGCGTTTGCGGGCACGGCGACAGGCACACATCGATTGTCTGAGCGCTCGAATCCGTTCATGCAGCGCCAGTCGGTGCCATAGCGATTCTGTTTTGCATGCTCTGGCAGCGTCGATGGCTCAGCCACGGCGGCCAGGCAGGGCGCAGCAAGACCCAACAGTACAAAGAAGAAGGCAGTTCGCGAGGGAGCGCGCAACCGATGAGTGACCATCAATGCGTTCCTCGAACAGCCAGTCTGAATACGCGTCGCTGGCGTGCGTGGGCACTGCTTCCTGCCATACGATTCCGTGACGGCAAGAGCGTCAGTCGATGCATGTCCTGAGTCGCGATGTCTCTCCGCTCCTGTGCGATATCCAGACTTTGAGCGATGGGGATACGGTCCGAAGGTCCCTGGGACTGGCGCGTGAGATACGAGAAGCCCTGCAAGCGTCCGTCGCGAAGGGTCACGGCTTCGATGACCGTCGTGGCCCAAACAGCGGTCCCTTCTGCGCGCAGCCGCCAGCCCTGTCGAGTGCTGCTGCCGTCGACCATTGCATCGTGCAGATCGCGTAACGGCTGCTCGCTGCCGATGTCGTGAGCCAGGTAGAACTGCGCGATGTGGCGATCCACCACCTGCTCGGCGGGACGATCGTTGCCATCGGAGCGACCAAACCAGGAGACGACGACACCCGTTTCATCCAGCATCGCAAGCGAGCAGTCCTCCGCTCGAATGAGCATGGAGGCGTGCATTCGCGCACCACGCTTGAGTAGTACTCGCCGGCGCCAAGAACGAACTCTCGTCTCGCGGGCTGCCTCTGCGGCATCGGATTCTGTACCAGCCAGCGTTTCATCTACGCTTGCTGCAGGCGTGATTGCGAGATCGTAGGCGTCGCTCGAACTAGCGGAACTTGGCGCAGGCGGATCGCTGACAGCGGGCACGGCGTCTACAGGCTGGACCGGCATTTTGCGCGTCAGTCTCCACCTTTTCTCAACTGCCTGCTTCCAATTCACGCGCCTCTCCTAGTTTTGGCCTGGGCCGAGAAAGATACTGTGCCAGCTACAGTCGGTCCGTACGCCAGCACACACAGCCCAACCTAAAGATTGTGCGCAGCGCCCTGCACTGGATCGAGACGCTAAGGCTTGCGCCAATGCGCGTTAGCGTACAGACCGACCCATTCAGAAAGCCGAAGCTATCCGGCCGCGGCTGGCAGGCGCCACACGCGATGGTTCGCGCTGCTCGATGGGCCACCGACTCAATGGGTTGCCGCCTCGGACGCGCACTCTCCGGAGGAATCCATTCTGTTTCGCACTCTCGGTTTTGCACCCCCCGCTTCGCCATGGAACTCGGCTGCACTCATTCGGGAAGAGTTGTTCAGCATCGAACGACTCGAAGAGCACGCCGCGAGTCTTGCACGATCGCAGCCGGTCTCGGCCAAGCCGCTCGACCGGCGGTCGCTCAATGGGCGCCTGAGCGAGAATCAATCAGTCCTGCTCACTGCATACCGTTCCATCGCCGCCGCGGTGAGCGGCGGCGGCAGCATCACGCCCGCGGCCGAATGGCTGCTGGACAACTACCATCTGATCGAAGAGCAGATCCGCAAGATCCGCACCGATCTGCCGCCCAACTTCTATCGACAATTGCCCAAGCTCGCGGATGGCCCCTTCTTCGGCTATCCCCGTGTCTTCGGCATCGCATGGGCCTACATCGCGCACAGCGACAGTCGCTTCGATCTGGAAGCCTTGCGCCGCTTCGTGCGTGCCTATCAACGAGTGCAACCGCTGACCATCGGCGAGTTGTGGGCTATCGCGATCACGTTACGCATCGTGCTGGTCGAGAACTTGCGGCGGGCAGCAGAGCGCATCGTGACCAGTCGCATCGAGCGCGAACGGGCCGATTACATCTCCGATCGGCTGCTGGGAGTGAACGGACTGAACGCCGACTCGCGGGCACTGCTCGATCACCACGCACGGCACGAAGGGTTCTCCGACGCCTTCGTGGTGCAGGTGGTCAAACGCCTGCGCGATCAGGATCCGCGCATCACTCCGGCCTTGCAGTGGCTGGAAGATCCGCTCATCGCTCAAGGCACCACGTCCGAGGAGATGGTTCACAACGAGCACCAACGACAAGGCGCAGCCAACGTCACGGTACGCAACATCATCACCAGCATGCGCCTGATATCGGACGTGAACTGGCCGGAATTCTTCGAGGCCGTGAGTCTCGTCGATGCCACGTTGCGCCAGGATACCGATCTGGCCAGCATGGACTTTGCTACGCGCAACCTGTATCGCAGCGCCATTGAGGCGTTGTCGCGCCGTTCGATGTACAGCGAGCTGGAGGTCGCCTACGCAGTCGTCGACGCGACTCGCGCGGCCATCGATGCGGGCGCGGATGACCCGCGCCAGCGTGATCCGGGATACCACCTGCTGGGCCGTGGACGGCGCTCGTTCGAACGAGCGATCGGCAATCGGCCGCCCCTGGGAAGGCGTCTCAGAGACTTGAACACCGCGCTCGGACCCACCGGCTACATCGTTGCGGTCCTCATCCTCGCCGCAGGCATCCTTGCTGTTCCGCTGAAGGCGTTGATGATGCAGCCGCTCTCCACACCGTATCTGGTGTTGTGTGCACTGCTGGGGATCATTCCCGCCATCGACCTGGCTGTTGCGCTCGTGAATCGCGCAGCGACTCACGGGTTCGGCGCCACGCTGCTGCCAAGCCTTGCGTTGCGTGAAGGTGTGCCGGCGAGCATGCGAACGATGATCGTCGTACCGACACTGCTCACGACTCGCGCAGCGCTCGAGGCGCAACTCGAGCGGCTCGAAGTGCACTACCTGGCGTCATCCCACGGTGAGCTGCATTTCGCGCTGCTCACGGACTGGATCGATGCAGCGACCGAGAGCACTCCCGAGGACGAACCGCTATTGAAGATGGCGGTCGAGAGCATCGCTCGCCTCAACGGTTTGCACGACGCGCCGTCCCTAGGCGAGCGTTTCTACGTTCTGCATCGGCGTCGTGTCTGGAGCGAAGGCCAACAGCGCTGGATGGGCTGGGAGCGCAAGCGCGGCAAACTGCACGAGCTGAACCGGCTGTTGCGCGGGGCGACCGACACGTCGTTCGTCGACACCGGATCGCGCGCAGTGCCGGGCGATGTCCGCTATGTCATCACGCTCGATGCCGATACGCGCCTGCCGCGCGAGACCGCGCGGCGATTGATCGGCAAGCTCGCACATCCGCTCAATCAGCCTCGATTCGA
>JBEVDW010000248.1:0-6292 GCA_040513115.1 Steroidobacteraceae bacterium
CGTGTTGGCGCCTTGCCAACCAACTCGGCGATGAACTGATTCATGAAGTTGGTCAGGACTTCCGCCGCATCGGCAGCGAGCCAGTAGGACAACAGCTCCGGCAGTGGCGAGACGACCTGCATCGCGACGCCCACTTCGTCCAGGCGTTGGATGCGCTCATCGACGTTCCAGTAAAAGCTCTGGAACACACGGAACTGCTTCCCGGCGATGACCATCCGCGAGTTGCGATCGTCGATCTTTTCCATCGACGGCCAATTCGGCTCCGCGATCGACGCAGGTCGATCGGGATACCGACTCGGTACGACGTGAGTATGAAAATCGATGATCTTCATGGCCGCTCGATGGATGCTCAGGCGATCTTGTGGATGCGCGCGGGCTCGTCCTGCGTCACGATGTTGCCCGAACCACCGAAGCCGGCCTTCGGCTTCGCTTCCCACAGATCGTAGTCTTCCGGTGCAGCCGACATGAACCGCGGCTCACGCGCACCGTTCTCGGGGAACTGCTCCATCCCGAGCGTGTACTCCCACACGAGCTGATCGGGATCGAAGATGTACAGGTGGATGCTGCCCGAGGTCGGGTGCCGGCCGATGCCGAACGCACGACCCACGTTGTGCGCGTCGATACGGTTGAACAGCGTGCCGATGTCGTCGATGGATTCGACCATGAACGCCACATGGTTGAACTGCTTCTTGCCCTCGCGCGCCGGCAGATACGCAAACGAATGGTGATTCGGATTGGGGAACGCGCGCATCAACGTGCCCACGTAGTTGCCTAGGATATCCGAAGGCAGGAAGCCCAAGTTCTTGACCGCGAACTCGGTCGCCTCGCGCACGTTCGGCACATTGATGCCGAAGTGACCCAGATGCTTGAAATTCGTCAGACCCTTTGCACGCTCGCGCGCACGGAACATCATTTTCGAGTAGTACTCGAAGCACATGCCGACGACGGGATCGCGTACGCGGAAGGCCGGCCAAATACCGAGGCCCAAAACTTCCTTCTCTTCCTGTGCGAGCCACGTCGGCTTCAGCCCAAGTGTCTCGAAGTGCGCATAGGCACGTTCGACATCTTCCGGTGTTTCCAGCTCGAACGCACCGCGCAAGAGGCCCGGCTCCTTCGCCGGATACAGCACGACATCGTGGTGCTCGGGGCCGCAGCTCAGGAACTGCTCGCCATTCGGTCCCTTTCCGGTGTTCTCTAATGCGAACGTCTTCGTCGCAAACTCGGTCGTACGCGCAACATCCGTCACGTTGAGCGCGACGTAGCCGACTTTGCGATAGCGGAAATTCACTGGCATGACTGTTACTCCGGCTTGGTTGTGAAGCGCGTGAAGCGCGTAGTCCCATTTACAGAATGATCGTCAGACGGCCCTGATCGGCGAGGCTGTTCAGATCCAGCACGCAGCGCTTGCGCTTGATCTTGAACTGCCCGTTCTGCGACACGAGCACGTAGTGTGCCTGCCCCATGTACTGCGTCGTCCGATCTTCCTTGGTGCGGTAGACCACGAAGTTAGCACGCACGTTGAGCTCGCCGTTCTCCAGCGGCTTCACCCGCACGTTGCTGACGAGGTGACGCGTTTTCGAGTGTGGATACTCGGCGTGCGCCGTCTTCTTCATCAGACGTTTGGCGCGGCTCGTGAGCCGCTCCTTGTCATCAGCGAGCACGAACAGCGATTCCTCGGAACGCTCTTCGAGTGGCTTCTCGGAGTCGAGGGAAGTCACATCGTACCGGGCATCGTCTGTGTACAGCTCCGACCATTCTGGCAAGCGCCAGTCGTCGAGGAGCTCGGCCTCGTGATACAGAAACTCTTCGACGTCGTATCGACTTACTTTTTCAGCGGCCATATTCGTTATCTCTAGCGAGCCTCGAAGGTATCCAGACCGCGCATCACGCGATCCCATTGCGTCCAGTACGCACGCATGTGGCCTTCGTCGGCCGGTCCGCAAATCTCCACGCGAGAATCCACAGCGCCGTTCATGCCGCGCGAGAGCTCGTTCCATTCCACCGGCGTGTGCTGGATCCCGCGCTGACACAGCTCCAACATCTCGACGTCATCAGCTGAGCCGAAGCCGGCGGGTCCGAGGAAGCTCACGAAGTTGTCGAGTCGGAGCGCACGCATTGCCGCAGACTCGTCGTTCGGGCCAAGCGCCCACGATTGCACGCGCATGGCCATAGCGGACGTCGGCTCGATCGTGCGGATGATCATGCCCACGTTGTCGTTGATGACGAGGTTGGGGAAGATCACCATGTTCTTCTGCACATCGGAGATGAAGTCCGCGCGCTCCTTGCCAAACTTCTGTTGCAGCCATGCGCGCTTGGCATCGATCTCCTTCTTGATCTCAGGTCCCCACGGCGGAATCCAGCTCGCAACCGGACGGCCGGTCGGTACCCAGGATTCGAGCGAGCCATGCCCGTTGCCCAGGCCAATGCCACGGCCCTGCTTGTTGTACAGGTTTGCGATGAAGTTCACCGCGCTGCCGTTGCCGGAGGCTTTCATGCGGTCGTCCAGGAACTCGAGATAGCTCACGTGGACCGGCAGCAGGTGATAACCGTCGTAGCTGTTCTCGCAGAGGTACTTGTAGTTGGCGTTGATGGAATAGGCGTGCTCACCGGGCAGCACCAGGAGCTCGCCTTCGGTTTGCTCGCACATCGAGTCGAGCACATCCGTGGCGCCAGCCAGGTACTCCTTCAATGAGATGGCTTTGGGGTTGTAGTTCACGAAGTAGAAGCCGCGGTGATGCTCGAGTCGCGGCACCTTGCGCAAGTCCAAGGATCCATCGGCGTTGATGTCCGCCGCAAAGCCCTTGTCGGCATTCATCGAAACCAGTTTGCCTTCGGTGTTGAAGACCCAGCCGTGGTAGGGACAGGAGAAGGTCTTGGTGTTGCCCTTCTTCTCACGGCACACACGTGTGCCGCGGTGCGTGCATGAGTTGAAGAAGGCACCGATCTCGCCGGTGCGCCCGCGCATGAAAATGAGATCGCGACCACCTACGGTACGCGACACGTAGTCACCCTTGTTCGGCAGTTCGGACGCATGTCCGACGTACAGCCAGCACTTCGCGAAAATCAGCTCCTTCTCGCGTTCGAAGACGGCCTGATCGCGATAGGCGTCGCGGTGAACGCGAAACCGGCCGCGTTTCGGATCGATGTCGACCAAGCCGCGCTCGGCGATTCGCTCGATCAATGCTGCGCTCATGGAGCCCCCTGCAGTTCGTTTGTGCGCCTGGATGCGATAGTATATCGACCGTTATACTCACTGCAATCGACAGCGCGGCGCTATGGCTTCGCTGGCTGCGGTGACTATGTCATGCGGATACATGCCAGCGTAGGCACACCTGAGCTAAAACGACCTACCAAGGGCCGCCGTCATCAGCCCTTGCGAGTCAACTGTTTCGGAGCACCTGATCGCAGGGAGATCAGACCATGTCGGTGCGAGAAAATATCCTCAAGATTGCAACGCGCCGATTCGCTGCCGTCGGCTACGAGGCGACGTCGATGCGCAGCATCGCAAGCCGCGCCCGGGTCACCCTGCCCACCATCTACCACTACTTCGGCGACAAAGAGAGCCTGTATTTCGAGGTCTGCCTCACGACGTTCAGTCCTCGGGCCGAGCGTGCCCTGGAGGCTTTCACGCGCTCTGGTGCGAGCAACGAAGCACGCATCTTCGGCTTCTTTGAAGAACTGGCGGACGATCTGCTCAATGACGAGAACTTCTTCAAGCTCTTGCATAGGGAGATGATCGATCAGGACAAGGAAGGGATTCGACGCCTTACCGAGCGTTGCTGGAAGGAATCCTTCGGCACGCTCATCGAGACTTTCGAGCGCTTCATTCCCAAGCATCGCGACGCCCCGGAGATCACGTTCACGAGTTTTGCACTCATGCTCGGTCTGGTGGAGTTCCGCCGCAAAGCGCCCTTTCTGGCCGGCACGCTCGGCAAGTATTACGACCCGAAGTCCCTCGCTGAGCTCGTGTTGAGAACGACCGCGCCTGAGATCAATTGGGCCGAGTTGATGGCAAAGGCAGCCTGAGCCGCAGCAAGCGCCCTCCTCCATTTTCGCAGCGCACCACTTCCCCCGACCGCTTCCGAGGAAAGCGGTGGTGAGCGGCAATCAGCGCCGAAAATCGAGCAACTTGAACGGCGTGATGCCGTCCGTGAAATTGGCATTCAGCGTCAGCATCACCGGGCCCGTTCCATTGCGCGGATTCGTGGAGATTTCCGCATCGCAATATCCCTTCAGGCCATGCCCTTCGGCATCGCACATGATCTCGACCATCACCACCGTGCCGCGCTGGAATGCGACCCCGGCTCGCGCCGTGCAATTGATTTCAATGCGCTCGCCGCTGGGCAGGGTCATCCGGATTTCTCCGCCGCGGTGCGTCAAACCGTCGGGCTCGATGTAGGCGATGACATCGACTTCCTTGGCGAAAATCGTCTCGCCGTTGCGTCGGATATATGCCGTGCGAACGAGCTTGCCTGTGTTCGCCTGAGCGGTGATCGCTGCAAAGGAGAGTTCCGTGCCGAGCGTGCCCGTAAACCAGCGATGGTTGAGCATGCCCCGCTCCCAGTCCCGTTGACCCCAGCTGTGATCGCGATAGCCAAAGCCTTCCACTGTCGTCTTGCGTCCTTCGTAGGTCACTTCGCCCGTCACGCGGCCAGCGACCTCGAAGTGATTTGGAAAGCGCTTGGCGGCGACTTCATCGCCCGGCGGGAATGGATCCAGTAGCGGAAACAGATTGCGGCACTCGACGCGCGCGCTCACGGGACCATCGTTCACCGTCCAGACAGCAGCATCATTCTCATATGCGAAGCGCAATGCCGATCCCGCACCGAAGCCATTGGTGAACTTGTCAGCCGCACTGAGCTGCACCTCGCCGCAGCGGCGGTACTGCCAACCGGACTTATCGAACAGGAAGCTCCAAAGCGCTGCGTGACCGCCGCGATTGTTCGGTTCGTGACCGATGCGGTGCCAACCGCCGATACCCTGACGCTGGTCGTACCAATGCAAGAGCACGCTCTCTTGCCAGATAGGACTGTCTGTAAAGGGATGGGGTCCTTCGTCTTTCGCGGTGAATTGCGGATGCGTCGTCGTACTCACAGTTCGCTCCAATCTATGCTGCTCAAAACGTGAGAATCGGCTTGATGGTCTTGCCCGACAAGCCATCGCTCACGGCAGTATTGATTTGATCCAATGGATAGAAGGCCGACAGCCGATCGATCGGAAATTGTCCCTTCATGAACTTGTCGACCAGGAACGGAATGAAGGTCATCGGATCGGATTCGCCTTCGACAGCACCGCGAATCACGCGACCGGAAACCATGTGGAAGATGTCGGTCGTGAAGTTTCTATCCTGACCTGCGCCCACGAGGGTCAGCACGCCTCGAACCTTCAACTTACGCACCGTGGCTTCGATGAGTTTCGGCACGCCCGTGGTATCGAGCGCGAAATCCACTCCTCCGATGGAGTCGAGCGCTTCTTCGAGATTCGTGTCAGTCGTGTCGATCACCTCGGTGGCGCCCAGCTCGCGAGCGAGGTCCAGACGCGACTTCACGCGGTCCACTACAACAATGCGTTCGCAGCCGGCAAGCTTGGCCGCAAACAGGCTCGCAAATCCCACGGCGCCCGTTCCCAAAATCGCTAACGTGGAATTGCGCTGCGGCTTGAGCACGTTGAGCACCGTTCCGGCACCTGTAATGAAGCCGCAACCCAGCGGGCCGAGGTACTTCAGCGGTGCATCCTTCGATACCTTCACGACGTTGCGAGTCGTTGCAATCGCGTGCGTCGCAAACGACGACTGCGAAAAGAACGCTGAATTCACCGGCTGATTGCTGGCATCCACGATCGCAGAGGAGCCGTCCGGACGCCGACCCGACATGTTCAACACAGGAAAGAGATCGCAGTACGCGGGCAATCCGCCGGCGCACTGTGGGCACGTGCCGCAACTGGCAAAGCTCAACACAACGGGATCGCCAGGTGCGACGCTGGTGACGGCTTTGCCGACCTCGCGCACGAAGCCAGCACCCTCATGACCGAGCACGATCGGCGGCGGCAACGGCAGAACCTGCTCCACGACAGCCATGTCCGTGTGGCAGATGCCCGTCGCTACGAGCTCGACGAGGACTTCGTTGTCGCGCGGCCCATCGATCCGTGCGGATTCGATTGCAAACTTTCCATGAGGCGCCCGCAGCACCGCTGCCTTCATCTCTCTCACATCTGTCTCCTCGGATGTATGTAGGTACGTGCCCGCTCGTCGTGCGAGCGATGCGTTGTTGTTGACTGCAAGCGAGCTATCGAT
>JBEVDW010000249.1:0-6508 GCA_040513115.1 Steroidobacteraceae bacterium
TCCTGCAGCGATGACATGCGATGCTCTGGTGCGTTGACTCGATACTGCTCTCCGACTGCCAGCACGGCGTCGATGGCTGCCTCATCGCTGCCATTGAGTATCACCGCTTGCGGTAGCAACGATTGATCGTCGATGAGCTCGATGCCGTGTGCGCGCGCCAGCTTCGCGACCTCACGCACGAGATTCACGATGACTGCTGCGCCATGAGGGTCGCTCAAGTAGCGCCAGGTCAATGCACGCGTCGTGACCGACAAGCTCATGAGCGGCACCCACGCGATGAACTTCGTCCACTCACGTGCGAGCACGTCGGGCACGGCTGTCGCACGCACGCCTGACACATCGATGCTCGTCGCAATACGGTGCGCGCGAGCACTGCGCCCGCCGGCCAGCTCACCGACGAGCAGATTCACGTTGCGAGTGAACAGGACAGTGCCGTCCGGCATGAGCTCACCGCTCGTATTCGCAAGTGAACCGAGCACGCGCTCGGCACCGAAGGTCTCGGTGAGCACATCGTTCTTCCATAATCCATTTTGAATCGAGAACGCGGTGCCGATCGACGTGTTGCGGAGCGGCGCAAGCGCTGCCTCCGTGCCCGGTGTCTTCATGGCGACGATCAAGACATCAGCACTGCTCAGCTCATATGCATCGGTGATGACGCTGACAGGCACCGCGAATTCGACGATGCCTCGAATCCGCAGCCCATTGCGGCGCAACTGTGCAGCGCGATGCTCGCGCACGACCATCGCAACGGAGTGACCTGCGCGCACGAGATGCGCGCCGATGATCGATCCGATGGCACCGGCACCGACAATTGCGTATTCGACTGCGTGCATGAGATGTGTACGGTGCGTGGGCGAAAACAAGGCTCGATGAGCGCGCTGAGCATCAGAATGGCGCAGTGATCGCTGCGCACCGCGGCGACGGCCGCGACGTGCGATCACCATAGCTCGAAGGGATTCCTGCAGCTGCAAGAACTATTGAAGCCTGTTTGTACATCGGGCTGTCATGCGTTATGGCATATCGATTGCACTGGCTAGAGTCAGTCGAATAGGGGAGGGCGTCATGGGAGTTGCGAATAGCGATGTGTCTGTCACATCGACGCGATTGATTCGCACCTACGTAGGCAAAAAAATTACGTTGACGCGACTGATGGAAGCCTCCGAGCACCGTCTATATGGCGCTGCATATAGCAGTCTGCCGGTCGAGGAGCTGGTTGCCACCCGAATTCTCGACAACCCCCAGGATTTCCGTCGTTGGGAATCGGAACATGCAACGTTGATGAGTCGCGTGGCCGACGAGCGTCGCGAGGCAGCGCGTGCGACCGCGCTGCTGACGGGTGTCCTGTCACTCATTCATCGCAAGGCGCTGTTCGAACATTTGCGCGATGAAGAGATTCGCGGGGAAACACGCCACCTGTTATTCCGCCAGCTCTTCGGCGATCGCGACTACGCGCGTACCGTCGTGCTGGAACACGGCAACTACCTGCGCAGCGCGGCAAGCTTCCTGTGTTCTCGTTACGTCGGACGCAAGCTCCTGTTGCATCCGCTGTTCGCCGAGCCGCTCGCGCGCTACGAGCTGCTCTACTCAGACTACTTCCGCGTGTACTGCGACCTGTCAGTGGCGGAGATGCGGTGTCAACCCGCGGCTGCATTGCGGCCACTTGCTCTGCAGTTGAAACAGCAAGTTGGTTCTTATCGCGGTGCGATCATGCGCCTGGTGCAAACCAACAGCGCGGCACCTCGGATCTCCCACTAACGAAATTCCTTGAACGTCCGCGGCTTGAACTCGACGATGACGTCGGGTGCGAAGCGCTCGGGATGCCCATCGCGATCGATGTGCAGCAAGTGGTTGACCAGATCAGAGACCCCCAGCGGATCCAGCTTGGCGGTGCCCATCAACGGCAGCACCCGCAGCACGTGATCGCCCCGGCTGATGTCGGAATAACGCACGAACAGGAACTGCGCGAGCGGGGGTTTCTGTGCGCGTGCGATGCGATACGGTTGCGAATTGAGCAGATGCACAGCGGCTGCAGCGGCCAGCATGTTGCGAGCGGCCGGATCGAACGGTAGCGCGCCGCTGGCGATTTCGCCGAGTAGCGTACTGAAGGCACTGGTCACCTGAGTGACGGGTAGGCGGGATTCCTCGCTATCGGTGAGCCGCTCGATCGCTCCTTTGACGAGCTCGAGCGCGATCAGCTCGTTGCTATCGACATCGCAGAAGTAGATCAGGGTGCCGACGATCGGCTGGTCCCAGTGAGCGTCTTGGCTGCGCGCCCAGCCGGCACGCGTGTAGCGCTCGCTCAACTCCCTGATGGCACTGGCAACGCGCACGTGCGTCAGGTTCATAAGACTCGAACTCCGGTGACTCGCCCCGCAGTCTACGTCCTGAAGCTTCCTCCTGGCAGGACGCTCGATGCGGGCATGTGCTTCAAAAAAAGAAGGCCCGGGTCACCGGGCCTTCGGACGGTCGATTCAGTTCACTGCAGCGCCCACGACCGTGTGCACGGGCAAAGATCAGGAGCTGCGGTCGGTAAACGTCGCCTCTGTGCGGGAGCGGATGGCTTCGAGAGACACGCCTGGGGCCCGCTCGATCAGGACCGCGCCGCCGCCGTTGCGGTCGATCTCGAACACGCCGAGCTCTGTGATCAAAAGGTCCACCACGTTCTTGCCGGTGAGCGGCAGGTTGCACCGGTGCTTGAACTTGGGCGCGCCGGATTTCTCGGTGTGTTCCATCACCACGACGACGCGCGGTACGCCCGCGACCAGATCCATCGCCCCACCCATGCCCTTCACCATCTTGCCGGGCACCATCCAGTTCGCCAGGTCACCGTTCTCCGCGACCTGCATGCCGCCGAGGATGGATATGGCGATGTGGCCGCCGCGGACCATGCCGAAGCTGTCGGCGGACGAGAAATAGCTCGTTTGCGGCAGCTCGGTGATGGTCTGCTTGCCGGCATTGATCAAGTCTGGATCGGCCTCGCCTTCGTACGGGAACGGACCCATGCCGAGCATGCCGTTCTCGCTGTGGAGCGTGACTGTCATGCCTTCTGGAATCAGATTCGCGACCATCGTCGGAATGCCGACGCCGAGGTTCACGTAGTCGCCATCGCGCAATTCTTTGGCAGCGCGCGCCGCCATTTCGTCTCGAGACCAGGGCATTAGACTTCCACTCCTGCAGCGGCACCCGAGCCCGGGCGTGGGCGCGTGGTGAGCCGTTCGATGTGCTTGACGTAATTCGTGCCTTTGAAGATGCGGTCGACAAAGATGCCCGGCGTATGCACGCCGTCGGGCGGCAGCTGGCCCGGCTCGACGATCTCTTCGACCTCCGCCACGACCACTTTTCCGGCGGTCGCCATCATCGGATTGAAGTTACGCGCCGTGCGTCGATAGATCAGGTTGCCCTCCGTGTCCGCCTTCCATGCCTTCACGAGCGACACATCGGCGGTGAGCCCGGTTTCCATCACGTAGTGCTTGCCGTCGAACTCGCGCGTTTCCTTGCCGTCCGCGATGACCGTGCCGTAGCCGGTCGGCGTGAAGAAGGCCGGAATGCCGGCGCCGCCGGCACGAATGCGCTCGGCCAGCGTGCCTTGCGGATTGAATTCGATCTCGATGCCGCCGTTCATGTAGAGCTGCTCGAGCAGCTTGTTCTCGCCGACGTACGAGGCGACGACTTTCTTGATCTGCTTGTTCGCGAGCACGACCCACATGCCGTGGTTGTCGCAGCCCACGTTGTTGCCGATGACGGTCAAGTTCTTGACGTTCGAGTCGCGCAACGCAGTGATGAGATTCTCGGGGATGCCGCAGAGGCCGAAGCCGCCGGACATGACGGTCATGCCGTCGAAGAGGACGCCAGCCAACGCGCTGGCCGCGTCTTTGTAGACTTTCGATTGCACCAGGTGAAGCCTCGATTGAGAGGGAAACGTGAGTCAGGCCGGCGATTATCGACGGCCGATGGACGCTGTCCATAGCTTTTGCACAGGCCGAGGTAGCCGCACGTCTTCGCTCCGGGGCCAGCCTGGCGCGAGCATCGCTATCTGGCTTTGGGGCCGGTTATTCCAGCAGCAAGGCCTTGAGATTTCGCGCCTGGCCGGCGTCAACCCGCCCACCCGCTCCAGATAGGCGTCCATGCTGCCGTATTCGGCATCGATCTGGTCGAGCGAGCGTTCCAGGTATTCACCGTGGACCTCGATCGCAGGCTGCAGCGCTTCGGGTGACAGGTGCACACCAATGAGATGCGAGAAGACTTCGGCGAGCCCCTCGGAGATCTGCGCCTGATCCAGCCGTTGCTCGGTGAGCAGATAGTCGGCCAACACGTGTTCGCGATCGACGCCCAGGGCCGACAGCACCACCGCGCAGATGAATCCCGTGCGGTCCTTTCCCGCATGGCAGTGAATGACGGCCGGCAGGTGTTTTTCGTCTGCCAGGTGGCTGAACAGATCGAGCAGTACGGGGGCAAACGACTTCGGGAAGTTGCGGTAGTTCACCAGCACGCCCCGGTAAACCCCCGCGTAATCCGGCGCTGCCTGTACCACGGCTGCGAACTCGGCATTGCCCGCGCGCGCATCCGTGCTGATGTCCAGATGCAAACGCACGGGATCTGTGCCCGTGTGCCAGCGGCCCGGATGACGCTTGCGCTCGCGTTTGCTGCGCAGGTCGCACACGAGCTTGATGTCCATCCGTGCGAGCTGCTCCAGATCTTCCTCGGTCGCGAAATGCAGGGACTGCGAGCGGTACAGGCGGCCGTACCGGACGCACCGCCCATCGCTAGTGGGGTGGCCGCCGAAATCTCTGAAGTTCGGCATCCCGAGAAACGGGGTCATCGCAGCACTCGAATCAAGAGACATGTACATCGTTACCTGTCACGGAAGGGGGAGGCTCGCCATAGAACGTGGTGCGCTGGCGTGCCGGGCGGCCCAAGGACCGGATCACGTCCCTCAGACGTTGCGGATCCATTTCCTGCCCATTCACGCCGCCCGCGGCGCGAGTAATGGACTCGTTCATCAACGTGCCGCCGAGATCATTCGCTCCGGCCTGCAGGCAGAACGCAGCGCCTTCCGGACCCATCTTCACCCACGACGTCTGGATGTTGGTGATCACTGGATGCAGCACGAGCCGCGCAATCGCATGCATCAACACGGCTTCGCGGAACGTAGGCCCGGAGCGGGCCAGGCCCTTGCGCCACATCGGCGCTTCCATGTGCACGAAGGCCAGGGGCACGAACTCGGTGAATCCACCGGTCTGCGCCTGCAACGCTCGAACTCTCAGCAGATGCCGTGCCCAGTGATGCGGCTGATCGGCGTGACCGAACATGATCGTGGCCGTGCTGCGCAGTCCAACGCCATGTGCCGCGCGCATGACATCGAGCCACTGCGCGGTGTTGATCTTGTCGGCGCAGATCAGCGCACGAACTTCGTCGTCGAGAATCTCGGCAGCCGTGCCGGGCAGGCTCGACAGACCAGCGGCCTGCAGGCGTGCCAGATAGTCGTGCAGCGACAAGCCAAGCGTCGCCGCACCATGAGTGACTTCGAGTGGCGAGAAGGCGTGCACGTGCATCGTCGGAACCGCTTCTTTTACGGCCCGCACGATCGATAGATAAGTTTCGCCTGTGTACGAGGGATGAATGCCACCCTGCAAGCAGACTTCCGTGGCACCTGCCGCATGAGCTTCCTGTGTGCGGCGTGCGATTTCCTCCAGATCGAGGTTGTAGGCAGGGCCGCGCAGATCGCGAGTGCTGCGTCCCTTGGAGAACGCGCAGAAGCCGCACTTGTACGTGCAGATGTTCGTGTAGTTGATGTTGCGATTGCAGACGAAGGTGACGACGTCGCCGCACGTCTCCTGCCGCAATGCGTCGGCAGCGTGCAGCACCGCAGTCAGCTCCTCGCCTCGTACGGCGAACAGCGCTGCGATCTCGTGCTCGTCGAGCACATCGCCGCGTTGAGCCCGATGCAAGGCGCGCGCACTTGCAAGCGAGGTGACGCGAGTAATTGGCGACGGTTTCAGCCATGCCTGTGCGGCATCCGGGACCCCATCACCACGGCCCGCGTACCAAGGCTCGACATAGGCCAGACCCGCGGCATCGCTGCGTCGACGCACCGCTGCTCGCAACCCCGCATCGACCCAGCGCTCCGGAGCGAGTGCATAGCGCGGCCCGATCGCCAGGCGCTCCACGAGCTCGCGGTTGGCTGCGCTCGTTTCATCGCGCAATCGATCCAGATGCGGCCAAGGCGCTTCCGGGTTCACATGATCCGGTGTCACCGGCGACACCCCGCCCCAGTCGTTGATGCCCGCGCGCGTCAACGCCGCCAGCGCGCCAGGACGCAGATTCGGCGGTGCCTGCAGCGTCATGTCAGGTCCGAACATCAGGCGAGCGGCCGCGATCGTCCACAGATGTTCCTCGAGAGACGGGTCCTCCGCGTGCGCCATCTTGGTGTCCGATTTGGCGCGGAAGTTCTGAATGATGATTTCCTGGATGTGGCCGTAGCGTTCGTGCAGCTCTCGAATCGCCAGCA
>JBEVDW010000250.1:0-5177 GCA_040513115.1 Steroidobacteraceae bacterium
CCAGCCGTCGCGCGTCTGAAAAACGTCGCTCGGGCCTGAAGACTGTGCGCGGTTGCCCGTGCGGGTGCGATTGCGCTTTGCTACCGCCTGCTCGACGAGCAGCCAGCTCATGGCGGCGTAGCCGCTCGTCATCAGCGACGTTTCCAGCTTGTGCCCCTTGCCCGTCCGATTGCGTTCCAATAATCCGCAGGCGATGGCGAACGCCGCATAGATGCCGGTCGAGACGTCGACGAACGAGCAGAACGAGCGCGTCGGCGTATCGCCGAAGCCGGACATGTAGGCGCTACCGGACATGGCTTGCCCTACGCCATCGAAGCCCACCTCGGCGGCTTGTGGTCCTACGCTCGTGTAAGCGGACACATTGAGATAAATGAGCTTTGGATTCACCTTCGCCAGCGTGTCGTAGTCGAGGTTCTGACGCTGCAGCGTGGCATCCGGTGCGCCCAGCACGACAACGTCCGTCGAGCCGAGCAACTTGTTCAACACCTCGCGTCCCTCGGGCTTGTCCGTATCCAGGCACACGCTCATCTTGTTCGAGTGCAACTGCAGGAAGCCGGCACCATCGAGCGTGTCGCTCAAGCGGAAGGGATCGCGATCGGGCGAGCCGCCCAGCGGTTCGATCTTGATGACTTCCGCGCCCATGTTGGACAGCAGCCAGGTGGAGAAGGGCGCGGCAACGAACTTGCCGAAGTCCAGGACACGAATGTCCTTCAACACATCGAACACGCTACACCTCGTCGCTCAAGCGGCGGCTTTCTTCAGGTTGAATGAGGGATCCGCAAGCTTTGCGGGATCCAGTGTCACACGGGCTTCGATGAGGCGCTGCGCGTACTTGATGTCGCGCGCTTCGTTGATGCCCGTGGCGCCGACGACGCGGCCCTCCGCCATGTGAAACAGCAGGAACTTGTTCTTCTGCTGATCGCCACGTAATACGTTCTGCGCTGTGTCGCAGACACCGGTCACCTGGATCTTCAAGTCGTACTGATCCGACCACATGTGCGGCACCTGGGAGTAGGGCTCGTTGGCACCGAGCATGTTCTTCGCCACCGCCACCGCCTGGTTCTGCGCGTGCATCCAGTTCTCGCTGCGCATGGTGCGGCCGAAAAAGTCATCCGGATACTTCACGGCGTCGCCAGCGGCAAAGACATCTGCCGCGCTGGCCGCGCCGAACTGATCGACGACGATGCCATCGTCACAGCGGATGCCGGCGTTCGCTGCGAGCTCGATGTTCGGTACGACGCCCACGCCGATCACGATCAGATCCGCCGGCAACACGGTGCCGTCGGAGAGCGCGAGGCCTTGTGTGCCACTCGTGCTCTGACCCGTGGCCGAAATGCCAAGCCGCAACTGCACGCCCTTCGATCGATGATACGCAGCCACGTGCTCCGAGATGCTCGGGCTCAATGCGCGCGCCATGATGCGTGGCGCCAGCTCGACCACCGTTACTTTGCAGTCGCGCAGGACGGCACTCGCTGCGACCTCCATGCCGATGACGCCGCCGCCCAGCAGCACGACATTGCGCCCGGGCACGAGCTGTTTCCGCAGATGCAGCGCATCCGTCAGCGTGCGCAGATAGAGATGCTTCACTGGGCCTTGCTCTACCGCGGGAATACGGCGCACCCGTGCACCGGGCACCAGCAGCAATCGGTCGTAACGCAGCGAGTCGCTGCCGGCGATCGTCACCGTATGAGCCTGCGTATCGATCGCTGTCACTTCCTTGCCCAGCACCAACTCGATGTTCTTCTCTTCGTACCAGTGGTGCGGACGCAGTGCTATCTGCTCGGGTGAGCGCAGCGCGATGTCTTCCGGCAAGTGCGACGCCACCAGACTCTCGAACGAATCGTGCACCAGCACACTCTTCGACAGCGGCGGCCGATCATACGGACGTGCGCGCTCATCACCGATGAGCACGATGCGTCCAGCGAAGCCGTGCTCACGCAGCGCGCCGGCCGCGCTCACACCGGCCAGACCGGCACCGACGATGACGATGGTTTCCTGGGTCATGTCTATCCTCTTCGGATGCCGCGAGGCGTGTGCGCTCAGCGGCCTTTGAACGTGGCGGGGCGTTTTTCGCCGAACGCCTTGATCGCCTCGATGAAGTCTTCCGTGGCACCGCACCGGCCGAGCGACTCGGTCTCGGCGGCGAACTGCTGTTCGATCGTGCGGTCAAGCGAGTGGCGCACGAGCGATTTCATCTCGCGAATGGCAACGGGGGACAGTGAAATGATGGTCTGCAAGACCTGTTCGGTCTTGGCCTCGAGCTCGCTATCGGGCACGGCCCAATTCACCAGGCCATAGCGTTCTGCATCGGCACCGCTGACCGTTTCGCCCAGCAGGATCATCTGCATCGTTCGTGCGAGACCGATCTTGCGCGGTAGAAAATAAGATTCGCCGTGATCGACGTTGTGGCCCAGTCGAACCTGCGGCAGCAGAAGCTTCGCGGTTTGCGAGGCAACGGTCATGTCCGAAGACAGCACCATCTGCACGCCTGCGCCGATGGTGTGGCCACGCACGCTCGTGATGATCGGCATCGTCAGCTCGTTCATGCCGAGGAAGATGGGCCAGGCCATTTTCCGCGCCATCTCAGCGACGTCCTTGCCACGTTGTTCGGCAGAAGGCGAGAGCGCGGCCGCCATCGACTTGAGATCTGCGCCTGCGCAGAAATCAGGGCCGTTGCCGGCGATGAGAAACGCGCGGACTTCTTTGTCGGCGCGCAGCTCTGCGACGATCGCGACGAGGTCCTCCGACATGCCGGGCGTCAACGCATTCTTGACGTTGGGGCGATTCAACGTGAGGCGCGCGATGCCGGCGCGCTTCTCGAATAACACTTCTGATGACATGGCTGCGTGCTGGCTAATGCGGTTCCGTACGATATACCATCCTTCCTATTCCTGTCTTGCCGCCTTTGGTTTGCCGCAGCGCCTACAAGGAGGCCTCAATGTCGATGTCCCCAGGGTCTATGCCCGCAGGTTCCGTGCGCGTCGAAAGCCGTAACGGTGTGGGCTGGATCACCTTCGACCGACCGCCCCTCAACGTCGTGAACGCCGGTATGGCACGCGCAGCACGCGCGGGCATCGAGCAACTCGATGCCGATGACAGCTCGCGAGTCATCGTCATCACGTCGGTGGGCGACAAGGCCTTCGCCGCCGGTGCCGATGTCGGCGAACATCGGTTGGATCAAGTGCGCGAGCTGAATGACGAGCTGTTTGCGCTGGTCGCCACGCTCATGAAGCCCGATGGCAAACCGCGCATTGCCGCGGTGAAGGGCATCTGCTCGGGTGGCGGCAACGAAGTGGCGTTTGCGTGCGATTTCGTCGTAGCGCGCTCGGATACACGTTTCTCGCAGCCCGAAGTCAAGCTGGGCGCCGTCGGCAATCTCGGCGCGTTCCTGATGGCGCAGGTGATCGCGCCGGGCAAGGCGCTCGAGCTTGCATTGACAGGCGATTGGATGAACGCCGAAGAAGCGCTCGGCTTCGGGTTGATCACTCGCATCCTGCCGCAGGACGACTACGACAACGCACTCACTCGCTATCTCGAGCGTTTCACCGACAAGAGCATGGCCGCGCTGCGCGTCGGTCGCAGACAGTTCCGCAGCTTGATGGGCATGTCGGTGGCGGAAGGCTTGCGGGTATTGCCCGACTACTTCATGAACGAATCGATCCAGCTGGAGGATTACCAGGAAGGCGTCGAGGCGTTCATGTCCAAGCGCAAGCCGGTGTGGCGGCATCGCTGAGGCTAAGGTATGGCGGCAACTATTTCGGATCTCGAACGGATCGAGTTGGATCCTTTCGCAGAACAGAACCTGCGGTATCCGCACGCGATGCAGCGCACGCTGCTCGAAGCGGGGTCGGTGTTCTGGCTGGACTGCTACGAGACGTACGGCGTTGCGCGCCATCGCGAAGTGCAGCAGGTGCTGCAGGATCCGCAACACTTCATTTCCTCTGCCGGTATTGGCCTTGCACACCTGCGCAAGCCTGGGGCGTGGCGCGTTCCGAGCCCCATCGCCGAAGCGGATCCACCGCAGCACGACATCGTACGGAAGGCGATGAATCGAATCGTTTCACCGAGCGTCGTCAACGGCTGGCGCGAGCGCTTCCTGCAACGTGCTCAGGTGCTATGTGACGCGGTGCTGGCAGCGGGTCGTGTGGATGGCTTGAAGGATCTGGCTGAAGCATATGTGCACGACGTGTTTCCGTCGGCACTCGGCGTCGAGCCTCACCGCGAGAATTTGCTGATCGTCGGACACCACAATGCCAATGCGGCGGGTCCGAACAACGAGCTCTTCAAGCGCTCCCAAGCTGCGCTGGAAGGCATCATGGACTGGTACCAACGGCATCAATCCCCGGCAGGCATCATTCCCGGCGGCTTCGGTGCTCAGGTGTTTGCGGCCGAAGAGCGCGGCGACATCCCGCAAGGACTTGCCTCGCCCATGCTACGCACATTGTTGCGTGGTGGGCTCGATACCACGATCAGCGGACTCGCTACCGCATTGTGGTATCTCGCATCGAATCCGGTGCAGTGGAGCATTCTCAAGCGCAATCCCAAGCTGGTCGGTAACGCGTTCGAGGAAGCGTTGCGCATGGAGTCGCCGACGTCTTCGATCTATCGCACGACGACGGAAGGCGCGCGTGTCGGCGACGTCGATCTGTTGCCGGATACGAAGGTGCAGGTGTTCGTGGGTGCGTCGAACCGCGATCCGCGCAAGTGGCCGGACGCAGAAAGCTACAACGTCGAGCGCTCGCTGGGTGGTCACGTCGGCTTTGGTTTCGGTATTCACTTCTGCCTGGGTCGAAGCATCGCGAAGTTGGAGGCGGAGTGCTTCTTATCCACGCTGGTGGAGCGCGTTGCCGAGTTCGAGCTCGACGGCGAGGTGGAGTTTCGCGCCGTGAATGTTCTGCGCACGATCAAGTCCCTGCCGTTGCGCGTGCGACTGCACTAACGGGTAGGGCACAATCGGCCGCAGATGAGTTTCGCCATGCGATTGCGCCAACGCCCGATGGCCGATGTACTAGCGCGCAGTACTTTCGACGCTGAGTTCTCCAGCCACCCTGTCTTAGTGCTGCTGGTCATTTACTCCACCCAGCACGTTATCAGACTGACTCACCGACCTTCCTATCGCACCGCAGCGAACAGCCATGTGCGCCCGCCATGGATCCTGACATTCGTTCCGCCCTCTT
>JBEVDW010000251.1:0-8219 GCA_040513115.1 Steroidobacteraceae bacterium
GCCGCGAAACGCGAAGCGGGCATCGATCGACATTTCCTGCTCGTAATGCCAGCGCCCGAACGTCACGTTGTCCATCACGTCGTAGCGGATGATGGGGCCGGCGCCCTTCAAGCTCGCATCATTTGCCTACGCCGCCAGCAAGGGCGGCCTGCACCACATGACGCATCATCTAGCAAGACATCTCGCACCCGTGGTCAACGTCAACACGCTCGCACCCGGGGCTTTCGAGACACCCCTGATCGCCTTTGCACTCGAGCAGCGTGCCGCACTCGAGGCGACCATTCCGCGTGGAATGGTCGGTCAGGCGGACGACTTTGCGGGTGCCGCGATATTTCTTTCAAGCCGTGCCGGGGCGTACGTCACCGGTGCAGTCATTCCCGTCGATGGAGGAATGTCGCTGAGTAATCCCTGAACACGCGCGACAGCGCTCGAGAGCCTACTGATACGGCGCAACAGCTGCCGGGGCCTCCCTTCGCGTTCGGTGCTCCGCGAGGTAATTGAACGCATCCTTGCAACTGCTCAGCACACAGGTACACCCGCATTCCCCAATACGCTTCGCTGAGCATTCTCGCGCTTTCAGCGGATGTATTTCTGCTGATTGAGGCGTATAGCTTTGTAACGCATACAGTCGACCGCAACCGCGCTGGCGTGCCGTCGTACACACATTCCCCGGAAGAGAACCGAGATGAATAGCAAATCTGCAATCGACGAATTCCCCATCCGCGAGATCCCACGCACGGCGCTATGGAGCGAGAACTATGCTTTGCTCTGCGGCGATCCCGCGACGAACGCGTCCGTGTACTTCAGCTGCGGCCGATGGCTCGACGACCCGACGATTTGGCGCGAAGTGATCGGCATCGTACTTCCCGACGGAGTAGCTCGAGACGTCACATGAAGCGCGACGCAATAAACGCCATCGCCAGACAAATGTTCGAGCTCTACCAGGAACGTGAAGCTCGACCGGAGCGGCGTGCTCCGTACTTCATCGATCTGGCCCATTACACAAGCTCACAGCAGTTCGAAGCGGAACGTCGGATTCTCTTTCGTGAGTCTCCTCTGATGCTGGGCTTTTCGGTGGATCTGCCGGAGGTCGGCAGCGTCAAGACGAACGATTATCTGGATATCCCGATCCTACTGATACGCACCAAGTCAGGCACGGTGAAGGCCTTCGCCAACATGTGTCGTCACAGAGGTGGTCGATTGGTGGACGAGCCGACCTGTATGGGCAAGCGCAAGGCATTCACGTGCCGCTATCACGGATGGGTGTATGGCCTCGACGGCGAGCTCAAAGGCATACAGCAGGAGCAACTGTTCGGGAACATCGACAAGAGCAACCATGGCCTGATCGAGCTCCCATGCGAGGAGCGACACGGATTGATTTTTGTCCGTCCTGTTCCCGGTGCCGCCGTCGCGATGGAGTCACACCTTGGCAGCGATTTCGCCGTCGAGCTCGCTGACTGGGATTTCGGCAGTCTGCATTTGGTGGATGCGACCACCATTGACACACGATCCAACTGGAAGGTGCAGATCGACACCTTTCTCGAGTCCTACCACGTCGAATCATTGCACAAGAGCACGATAGCACCGCTGTCCCTATCGGGTTACGCACTGAATCAAGGCTATGGGCGCCATCAGCGCATGGTCTTCGCGGCGTCCAGTATCACCCAGATCCGCGATGTTCCTCCGGAGGCGCTGGATGGCCACAAGCACCTCACGATCGTTTACAACATCTTCCCCAACATCCTCATCGTTTACGGTCCGCTCTGGGTCCAATACTTCGAGATCTATCCCGGCAAGACAGTGGATACACAGAAAACCCGCTTCGCCCTTTATTCTCGAAAGGCGCCCGCGAATGAGGAACAGCGGCAGGCTGGCCGGGCCTATTTCGATCTGAACCTGAGCTTCGTTCCGACGGAAGACTATTTGATGGGTGAGCAGGCAACGCGTGCGGTGATGTCGGGCGTCGAAAAACGTCACCTGTTCGGCCATGCCGAGGAAACGCTGGTCCATTACCACCGCGAGTTGCGATCTGCGATCGGCTTCGATCCTGACGGGCTGTTCCACACCGCACCGGATGCAAACGTGAGATGAAATTCGCCATTGGCGTGTGCAGAAAGGGCGCTGTACACCGACGGCTTCTTGCAGCTGACTGAACGAACCTTTCTCCCAACAGGAGTTCATCGTGAGCGTCGCTTTAGAACCTGACATCGGAACAGCACACGCTGCGACATCCCAGATCCCAGAGCTACCGCAACTGGGCCGAATCAGCACACGACTCGCCCGCCGCACGCTGCTGATCTACCTGGCGTTCTGCGTCCTCGGTACTGTGCCTCTGATGTTGAATGCCTCCACCGCGTGGCAGATATTTGGCCTCGGACTGTGGGTTCCTGGTGGAGGTTTCATTGCCAGCGGCGGCTGGAACATCGTCGGGTTCGTTGCGACGCTACTGTTGTTCGGTATCGCGTATCTGCTCTGGTTCGTGATCGGTTCGATCTGGTTCATGCCACTCGTATGGCTGGTGTCCGCAGGGATTGCCGCAGCCACGGCGGGGGAAGTGATCGTGCCCTATTCAGCTTACGTCGTGCCTGCGATTCCAATTACTTTACTGCTCGTCCGCCAGGTGTTCACGCAGCGGCGCATTGTGCGTCAGCGGCGCACAAGGGAAGAACTGAATGCCATCCTGCCCGCAGCGATTACGGCGGTCCATTCGCGTGCGGTACCGGCACAAGCTGTCGGTACGCGGGAGCTGACGCCTGACCAGATCGCCGCCCTTCGCTTTGCCTATGATCGAGCGCTGCAGCCTCTCGCTGAGTTCAACGGCTTCAATGTCATCGATCAGTTTCGTGAAGCGGCGATCCGCTATCAGCTCAACAACTTGGGCTTTGCACTTGCGCTGGCGCAATGTCACTACCTGCCAAATTTCCACGGCTATCTCTCGCGGGCGCAACGCAACCTCATCGACAAGATGCGCGATCGCCGCGTGTGGAGCTACTGGCGCGTGGAGAACCTGCTGGGGAACCTGAGCCTGGATTGCGATCCGATCGGCCGCGACAACATCATGCTGGGTGGCTTCTACAATGCCCAGATCGGTCTCTACGCTGCGAACACAGGCGACATGCGTTACGGCGAGACTGGCGCCCTGCCCTTCGCCCTCCATGAGCGCAAAGTATTCAACCATGACATGCACTCGATCGCAGCGGTGTCGCGGCGCAACTTCGAGAGTTCGCCGTTTTCACTTTATCCATGCGAACCGACGTTTTCGTATTCCTACTGCAATCTGCAGGGGCTGACAGGCATCCATCTCAACGACCGTGTCTTTGGCACGCGCCATGCGAGCGAGATTGTTCCCGCCTTCCGTCGCAACTTCGAGAATGAATTCATGGATCTCGATGGAGGCATCATCGCGAGCCGCAACAACTGGACAGGGCTCCGCTTCCACTCGTTCGATGCTACCTGGACCCGAGCCGCATACTGTTGGCTGATGAATGGCCATTTCCCCGATCTGTCGGAGCGCATGTGGGCCATCCTGAGGGAGCAGCGCATCCGCTTCGACGACAAGGGTGAGCTCGACCTCGATATCTCCTCATGGATCGAACGCCTGGACATCGGTAACTACAGCTTCACTGGGCCACTACCCTTCGTGCAGTTATTGGTCGCGGCGAGCGAACACGGCGATCGCGAAGTAGCCGACGCGGCGCTGCGCGGGTTGAACAAACATCACGCACACAGTGGCGCCGGCGGGATTCTCGCTTACCTGCACCTTTCCACCTTCTCCAATGGTCTGGTCATCATGGGTCGGCTCATGCAACGCCACGACTGGCGCAACGTGATTCATCGTGGACCGCCGGCAACTGCATTTCACGGACCACTGTTGACGGAAGCACGTTATCCGGACGTCCTTGTAGCGCGTGCCTGGAGTGACGGCGCCGACTTGAGCTTGGTCTTGTATCCTGGCAGTGAAAACACCAATCAAGGGCTCCAGTTCGAGCGGCTGCTGCCTGGCCAACGGTATGCGGTAACGAGCACGGCGGGAGATTCGCGGATCCAAGCCGACAATCAGGGGCACGGCCGTTTAGTTATCGATTTGCGCGGGCGCACTGCACTGCATCTGGCACCGGTGCAATAGTCAGATGAGCTGAGCCGCGACCTGGCCGCCGCCAATGACGACCAGGCGTTCACTGGAACATCACGGTGCCAGATAGTAAATCTGCGGCTTTGCGCCGGTGCTTTCGGCCAGCACCTTGTGTTCACGCGTGGCGAGCAACTGCGCCACTTTCGACGCGGGATCGTTGATGTCTCCGAAGTGGATAGCGCGTGTCGGGCAAACCGCAGCGCAACTTGGCGCGGCGCCGCGCTCGACACGGTGCTCGCACATGTTGCACTTATCGGCCACGCCGTACTGCTCATCGAAGGACAGCGCGTCGTAGGGGCACTCTTCTGCACAGCGCAGACAGCCAACGCATCTGTCCGCTTCGAGCATCACCATACCGTCTTCCTCGCGCCGCCAGAGCGTATTGGTTGGACATGCGCTGATACACGGCGCCTCGGCGCAGTGATGGCACATGGTCGGCAACCAGTATTGCGACAGCATCGGATACACGCCTTGCGGCTTTTCGTGGATCGGTTGGCGATTGGAATCCAGTACCTTCAAGCGGAAGCGGCCCGGTTCGACTCCGTTCTCCACTTTGCAGCCGATGATGCAGGTATCGCAGCCGATGCAGCGCTTCAGATCGATAACGAAGGCAAGTTGCTTGCGACCTGTCGAGCTCATTGGCACACCTCAGCCTTGCGCACGTCACACAGCATGTCCCACGGGGCCCAGTTGCTTTCGCCGAGCCGCGCCTGGGCCTCGTTGTGCGACAACTGTTGGGTAAGGTCCTGCGGATGCCCCTCGCCGAAGTGGCCTCGCCACCAACCCTGAGTCATCGCCAGTGTGCCCTGGGGCACGCTGTGCGAGACCGATGCCCTGACACGGAACCTGCCGCGATCGTTGAACACGAGGACTTCGTCCTGATCCTCGATGCCGCGAGGGGCAGCATCCAGAGGCGAAATCTCGATCCTGGGGCCGGGCAGCACTTCGTGGATGTAAGGCAACATCACATGAGTGCCGTGCACTGAATGCACATGTTTGTACGTGATGAGGTTGAGCGGATACCGCCGTGCTTTATCGCTGCGGTTGCTTTCCAGAGGCTCCTTGTAGACGAGCACCTCTTCACCAAGATCGGCGAACTGCTCCTGATAGAGCTCTATGCGCCCCGAGCCGGTGGGAAATTGTTTCTCCTTGAACGGTATGTACGGGCGCTCGACGGCCACATGTGCAACACCGTCACGTTTTAACTGCTCCCAGTCCATACGATTGAACATGGGCAATGGATGACTGGCCAGTATCTGCTTGCAGGCGTCCTCCGGATCCATGCGCCAGTGCTCTGCGCCGATGCCGAGATGCTCGCAAAGTCCGCCGAAGATTTCGAAATCGTTGCGGCTCTCGCCAACGGGCGGAACGGCGCGACGACGTAATTGCAGGAACCAGTGCTCGCCTCCTGGCACGAGGTCCCAGTCGTCCTCGAAGTAGGACACGACGGGTAGCACAACATCTGCGTACGACGCAGCATCCGTCATGACTTGTTCGGAGGCCACGTAGAGATCCAGATTCGGCAATGCTTCACGCACGAACCGATCGAAATACGGGGTCTGGGAAGCGAAGCCCGTGGCGGAGATCCAGAGCGACTTGATGGGATAAGGTTTGCCGGAGGCAACCATGTCGACCAGTACAGTGCCCGGCTGCGAGTGACCCTGGCGGCCGCCGGGAGACAACCAGCCGGTATCCGGTGTCCCAAACATCTGCAAGAGCGGCCCGTCGTAACAATTGACGCCTGCAAATGCCTTACCGATGTTGCCGCACAGTGCAGCCAGCGTGATGAACGCACGATGTGTCAGATGACCGTGCGCATATCGTTGCGGCCCAAGCCCGATCCAGATCCATGCCGGATCATTGCTTGCATACTCGCGTGCGATGCGACGAATGACCGCGGCGGGCACGTCACATACCGTAGCAGCATGCTCAGGTGTGAAGTCCTTCCATACATCCCAGCTCATGTCGAAGGCGGTGCGACATTCGAGCGTGCCTCCTTGCACTGAGTCGATCTGCCATCGGCCCGACAACTGCGCCTTGGTCACAGCATCTGCCCGCACCGCACGAGTGCTCGCAGCGTCCCAGATCATGGGGACATCGCTACCGCCGGCAAGGCAATCGCGCTCGCGCAGCAGAGCGCGCGTATCACAGCGCACCAGGAAGGGTAGATTTGTATGCGCTGCGACGTATTCCTCCTGGACGAATCCTTCGTTCACGATGACATTGATGAGGCCCATGGCCAGGGCGGTGTCCGTACCGGGTCGAATCGATATCCATTCGTCCGCCTTGGCTGCCGTGCGGGAGAAGCGCGGATCGACAGCCACCACTTTGCAGCCCCGCTCCATTGCATCGAACAGGAAATGCATGTCGCTGTGCGCGGTGTCTGCGAGATTCTTTCCTATATTGAGGACGTATCGCGCGTTGACGACGTCCGACATCGAATTCGCACAGCAGACGCTTCCCAGTGCTGCGTAATACGCAGCAAGCCCCGCCCAGTCGGAATTCAGACCTGCCGAAGTGAAATGCGTGCCGCCCAGGCAGTTCGTCAATCGCTTCGGCGCGGTCATGCACTTGTATCCATAGTTGCCGCTGGCGTTGATCCAGGAGGCCGCCCGCCATCCATGCTCCGCAGCGATCGTGGTCAGCTTACCAACGATGTACTCGTAAGCTTCTCCCCAACTGACCTTGCGCCACTGGCCTGCACCACGCTCCCCAGTACGGATCATTGGATGTGTCAGGCGACCTGCATGGTGCAGGCGCTGCGTCGCCATCGCGATGCCCTTGAGACAGATGCGTTCGAACTCGGGATCGGGAAAGCTGGCAGGCTCGAGCTTGACGATCTGATCGTCCTTCACGAACGCGTTGACACCACACGTCCCCATGCAGTTCGGCGAACACACGGTGCGCACGACGCGATCGAACTCGAGGACAGGGCCTGATGGCATCGTCGCTACTCCCGCTGTGGTTGACCCCGAGCGCGCACCACACTATAGCGAGCTTGGTTTTTTAGCCACCACACGTCGCCCAATGCCCGTGCGGCGCTGCGTCAGCACCTCGGTGCAATTCCACGCAGGAGGCCTCATCGCGCGTCGGGACGTGACTGCCGCGCGCGGAATTCGAGCGTATGTACTCAAGCGTGAAACTCTGATGAGAGGGTAACAACAATGAATTCGTCCGCATGGTTTCGTATTGTGATTCTGGCGGTTGCGATGGGCTTCTCCCATGTCAGCCGGGGGTCATCCATCGATGAAGCGGAGATCAAAGCCATGATGGAAAGGACAGTCAAAGCCTATGCAGTGCGTGACCTCGCCACGGTGCTGGCGCTGTATCGCAACGACGAGCTCATGTTCTTCGATCTAGTACCGCCGGCGAAGGATTGCTGCGGCTACGAAAGTGCATACAAGAAGACCAAGGCCTTCTTCGATGGCACGGTAGGTCCGATCACGGCGGAGTGGAGCGATATTGCGGTCAAGACCGATCACGATCTGGCCTTTGCCACGGCTTTCCTGCATTTCTCTTTCACGGCGAAAGACGGCAGAAAAGGTGACGTCCGCGGACGCTCCACGCTGGTCTTCCGGCGCATCGATGACCAGTGGACGTGCATCCATCAGCACGACTCTCAGCCCACAGAAGTCGTATTCAAGTGGTAAGAAGCGTGACTTCGTTTGCTTGTCCCACGGCAGCGGCTGCCAATTCGCTTCGAACTTCACATCCGTCGAATTCACGGGCTCCCTCGCTTGCATTCGATAATCGGCACGCTCTTCATGGCCGCCACGGAATGTCCGATCCACGAGAATTACAAGAAGGTGCTGGCCGCTGCCGAACAGGTCTATCACCTGGAATTTGGCGTGCCGGGAACCCATATGCTCGTGGTCGCCAATGATTACAGCGACAAGTTCAAACGTGGCGAGATCGAACGCAACGGCAACGCTTATGGCGGCGATGCACGCAAATGCTTCTTTGAAGGCCGGTCAGACCTTGCCATGGTGGGCGGGGGAGAAAGCGCCGTGCTGTTCGACTCGATCAAGCCCGTTGCCGAGATCATTGACGAAACCGTCGCCGGCTTCTGGCAGGAAATTGATCGCCT
>JBEVDW010000252.1:0-19008 GCA_040513115.1 Steroidobacteraceae bacterium
AGGGCGAACGCAGATCCGACCATCGCCGCAGTCGTGGAATCGACACCTTTGTCCGTGAGGATCGGCACGAGGTGAATCATGAATCCTCCCAGCGGTATGCTCACGAGCGCAAAGCACGTGAACAAGAGCCAGAACCGGCGATCCCTGATGGCCATGCGAAAGCCCGCGCTGGACTGAAGCGATCGTTCGCCTTTCGTAACGTGTTCCGGTGTTGGACGCTCGCGAAAGAACAGCAGTACCGGAGGCAAACCGACGAGCAGAGCGATAGCGGCCAGAGTCAGGAAGCCAGTGCGCCAGCCGTAAGTTTCGATCACGTGATTCAGACTTGGCAGCACGACTGCGGAAATGATGGAAGTGCCACACATCGAGAGTCCGAATGCTGCGCCCCGGCTGCGCACGAACCATGTCGCCACACCGCGGGTCCAGCTCACTCCTCCGGTGGCCGCCGCGATGATGCCAACGAATCCGACCACCGCATAAAAGGGCACCCTCTCCGGAGGCACGAGTGCGAAAAGAACATAGCCCAGTATCAATGCAAGCAGCCCGATCGTGGCGATGATGCGCGCGCCGAAGCGGTCGAGCAGATACCCTGTCAGAGGCAGCATCACAGCGGAGATGACACTGATGATGGGCAAGAAACTCAGCGCAACCCGAGACCATCCGAAATCCTGTTGCATGGGCTTGAGGAACAGGCCGGAGGTCATCATCAAGAGGCCGTATCCCGTGCCCATTCCCATGGCAGCGCCCAAGACCACCTGCCAACCCTGTCGCCATTCGGATCGAGTGTCGATCATCTTGTGCTCCGCGGGTTCGGCCGCAGCATCACCAGCGGCGACGCATGTGCGCCGCTTGGCGCTGCGCGCGAATATCGCTGTCGCGCTGCTTTGGACGGGTCCTCGATGACCCTCCTGGCCGTATTCAAGACTCTCGGCGGGCGTCGATCCGCTTTAGGCGCTAGTCGATCGTTAAGGGCACTGGATCGGAGGCCAGATCATTATCGGCGAGCGGGTCGGTTGCGAAGTTATCGAAGTCGACAAGCAGTGCGCCGACCGCCTGGTAATCGCCCCTCGGCAGGAATTCTCCGTCCGCATCGATCAACACGCCATCGAACGTGAAGGTCTTCGTTTCGCCGGCGCTGAACTCAACTTCGGTCGGTGTGGTCTGCGCGGTGCTGTTCTGCGACGCAACCCATAGCACTCTCTCAGCGCGATCGTCAGTGACGATCGCGAAGTCGGCTTGTTGCGTCGAGGAAAACGTAAGTGTCGCCTTTTCGTCTTTGCCATTCGTGACATTCAGAACGAAATGGACATGATCCTGTTGATCGAACGTGTCCTGGATCGCTCCCGCGTCGTTCTGCAGCTGTAACTCCACTGAGAAATCTGAAAAGTCGTTCTGATCCCTCGCCTGGCGGCCTAGCTTGCACGACTGCGACGTCGCGCCGAGGCACATGGCGCACGCCGCCAAAATCGGCAGCAGGCGAACATGCGGTCGTAGTCCTCCCAATCCGGTCAGGTTCATCATCTTCGTGCTCTCGACGCATTCGCTGGGGCACCGGTATCGGACCTTACGTCGCCGGCGCGCGGTTACAATCTGTCGGGAATCAGATCATAGCGCGGCCCTCCAATCCATCCGCCGATGGCTGATACAGCGATGAATGAGCGCTCCTCTACAGAGTGCAAGCTGAGAAAGACATCTCATGGACGTGCTGGTCGTTGACCATCAGACCACGATCGCATCGTCTAATGGCTCCCTTTCGCGTCAGCACCGAAACGAGACACGGATCATCCGACTGTGCCGCTCGCCTTGCTGCCGTCCAACCTTTCGCCATCTGCCGAGTTTTGATTTCCCCGCCGCGACGCCGTACTCAGCAGGCGAGTACGTTGTTGGAACTTTCAGGTCACGCGTGGGTTCCCACGTAGCGGGACAGATAGCGCCCGCTCTCTGTATACCATGCGACCCACTACTCCTACACAAGCAGCCCATTCCGACGCTCGGCTAGCCGGATGTGTGCATGCGAAGGAAGTGCTCGTCCAGGCGGTCCGATCCCAGGGTATCTGGCGACGGGGCAAGCATGGCTATGTCCGGCGAGTACCGTTGATCGTTCGCAACGGTATTGGCGTCGCACGAGTGCACACTAGCTCGCTCATGTCGAACACTTGCTGCACTACCTTGCTCATGCAAGGGGCACCTCCCTGCAGCGCTAGCTCTCCACCCTAGACCCTGACCCCAACAGCACCAATTTGGTGACGGGCACGACTGTCTTCCGGCGGCCGTGCACAGCCCCTTTGCTGAAGTGATCGCCAGGCGACCACTCCGAGGTCAAGTCATGGACGCTCGTCAGGATCGCTCGCGCGCGCGTACACCTCGCGCGGGGCCGAGTATCGCCCGCAATTTCTCTCACACCGCAGCCGCGCGCCAGGAAATCACTGCGTTGACGGGACTTCGAGGCTTAGCCGCCGTTTGGGTTTTTCTGTACCACGCCCAAGTGTTGACCAAGGACCTCGATGAATCCGTCACTTGGCCTTTGCGCTTCGTGGCCAGCGCAGGCTATCTCGGCGTCGACCTGTTCTTCGTGCTCTCCGGGTTCGTGATTTCGTACAACTATGCGCATGAGGATCTGCACCGCTCACTGCGTCGATATGCGTTTTTTCTGTGGAAACGGTTGGCTCGGATCTGGCCGGCCCACACGGCTGCTCTGCTGTTCTTTGCTGCCGGACTTGCGATCTACCCCGTCGCCTTTGATCTCTCGTTCGCAGGCTTCCTGAAGTCGCTCACCTTGATGCAGGCGTGGGCCTTTCCTGCGCACCAGATCTGGAATCCGGTTGCGTGGTCCGTGAGTTGCGAGTGGGCCGTGTACTTGGTGTTTCCGTTAATCGCGCTGTCGACCCGTGCCTTGCCTTTGCCCCTCGCAGCCATCGGTATCGCATGTTGCTACCTAGCGTTGTACGGCGCGTTCGTCATTGGCCCGTGGGGTGACGGCCCCTACTCATTAGGTCTTCAACGAGTCGCTGCGAGCTTCACTGCGGGGGTGCTCGTCTACCGCATTTGGTCGAAGCGTCGCGAGCCCATCAACACGGCTGGCTGGTTCGCGGTCGTTGCCTTGATCTTAGGTACGAGCTGCATCGACATGATCGCCGGACGGAGCTTGTCGGTGGCCAAGGCGCCCATCTTGGGCTGCGCAGTCGTATACACGCTGGCATGTGCAACCGGTTCACTCTCGCACACGTTTCAACGCCTTCGATACGCCGGGTGCATTTCCTACTCGTTCTATCTGGTTCATTGGGTCGGCGTGGCGCTTGCGCACACTGTGCTCATGGCTGTGGGAGCCAGTCATAGCGTGCCAGGGGTTTACGTGGCGGTCGTGGCGAGCTTGCTGATCGCAATCGCTATGGCAGATTTCTTCTACCGCCACATCGAGCGTCCGGCACAGCGGCTCATGCTGACCCTTTTGCAGGATGATCCGAGCCGTCGCCGTGGGGATCATCCGCGACTTCGACGCGTACTGGCCTGCTTCAGCGATAAGCACCG
Organism: Steroidobacteraceae bacterium; assembly: GCA_040513115.1. GTDB lineage: Bacteria > Pseudomonadota > Gammaproteobacteria > Steroidobacterales > Steroidobacteraceae > DATELY01. The sequence goes on from JBEVDW010000252.1 coordinate 3,529, forward strand.
GCCGCTAGATCACGCCGCTGGCCATCAACCCAGCGAGCCTTGCCCGCCGCAGAGCACCCGCAGGAAGACAGGAAGTACACAATGAGATTCTTCGTGACCGGCGCACTTGGGTTCATCGGCGCGCACTTCATCGACCGAGCACTGGCCGAGGGACACACGGTTTTAGGCCTCTATCGATCAGCTAGTGGACGCAAGGAACGCCTACTTAGATCTCTAACAGACAAAGGTGCGCACTTGAAACGAGGGGACGTCCTCGACCCGAACTCATACCGGCCCCTTCTCACCGGCGTTGAATGTGTGTGTCACTTCGCGGCCGCATTCAACGGTCCATTTCACTCCGAACAGGAATTTCACGACATCAACGTCAAGGGTACCGAGGCACTCCTGCTTAGCGCGGCAGATTGCGCCGTCCAGAGGTTGGTGTTTTGCAGCACGGCAGGCATCTACGGCCAGCATGTGCCTGGAATCATCGATGAGAGTGCAACGCCCCAGCCCTGGAACGCGTACGAGCGCAGCAAGCATGCAGCCGAAGAGCGCGTGCGCACTCTTGCAAGTCAGCGGCAGATGCAGTTCGTGATACTTCGACCAGCGGTTGTGTACGGGCCTGGAGATGAACGGTTGCTCAAGCTCTTCCGGTCTGCCTCGAAGGGGCAGTTCCCGCTATTCGGATCCGGACGTGGGCGACGCCACATGATTCACGTAAGCGATGTTGCGAATGCCTTTCTCTTGGCTTGCACACGTGACAGTGCGGCGAATCAGGAGATGATCGTTGCTGGTCCGGAGGCTGTTCCACTATGTGATCTATTGAAGAAGCTAGCCACGGTGCTGGAGCGACGCCGATGCGGGCCGCGATTGCCATTGGCACCGATGTTGTTTCTGGCAGCCGTGGTTGAAGATCTCTGCCGATGGTTAGGAGTACGACCCCCGATCTCTCGCAGACGAATGGGGTTCTACATCAGCGACGCGGCCTTCGATTGCACGCGCGCGAAGCAGCTGATGGGATGGGAGCCAGTCATAGGGTTGAGCGAGGGGCTGCAAGATACCTGCGAGAGCTACGAGGGAGGATCGCTCATAAATCGCGGACGTGTGCCGTCACCATGGTCCCTACCGGATGCGCCTGCTCGGGACTGACTTCTTCAGCTCATAGGAACTTCCGCGCTGGCCACGTGCGTATACGGGCGGCGCAAGCTGGAGAGTACAGTGACGATCAGTCGCTGTGTAATACGAAAACGAGGATGACGGCGATGCGGCTGATTCGCGCTCTATTGCCCTTCAGTTTCGATAGGACAAGAGGTCTTTCAGAGTTTCCGCGAAGTCGATTTCTTTTACTCGCAGGAACCTCAGCTCTTCAAAAACCTGTGGCAGGCTGCGAGATCGCAGACGATACGCCTCGCCGTGATGGGCGATTCGCAGGAGACAAGCCCGACTTCGCGCGGCTTTCAGTACATTCCGCTCTTGAATTACGAGATGTGGAAGCGCTTTGGGAACTCGCCCGAGACTCCTCTCGTCGGATGCTTCGACTACGGAACTAAGCCGCCTGCTAATTGGCTCGTGGCTGGACATTGCACGACGCCCGGACCGATGGCGACGCGACTCAGTTCGAGTCAAATACTTCCGAATGTCAGGCCAAAAGCGTTTTCTACTCAGAACAGTGCGGCGAACAGTACCGGAGGAAGCCACGGACAGCTCACGATGCTGCTGCACGATGCGATCGATGTTCACCCAAGCGCCGGGATTCCAACCAGCATTTCATACTTCAACACGTCCGGCGTGGTTAAAGCGCGCATCTTTGCTGCAACCAATCCCTCATCAGGAGAGGTCGGCTATCAAGCGCGTCCCAGTATGGATCACTCACCATCCTATTCGGCTGTAGTGACGACGAGCGGCACTATCACTTTGGGACTGCAGTCATCCGCGTTCGCTGTCAAATCGGGGGATACCACCGCCTTAGACTTCGATGGGAAACGCCACATGGCGCTTGAGGTGTTCGGGACGAGCGATACCGAACTCACGGACATCATGGGGCTGCGGTTCTTCAACGAGACGCATCCCGAGGGCGTCGTCATCGATACCTTTTCTCAAAGTGGCTATAGAGCTTCGATGTTCTTGAGCGGATACGCCAACGCCAGTGCGATGTTCGGTGCGCTGGGATTTCACGCCGCCATCATTCACTACGGAGCCAATGAGGCCGGAGGTGTTACGGCCCAAAGATTCAAGTCAGATATCTTGGCAGTGATTTCTCGCCTGCGAGCGTGGGTGGGTGACGCAACCGTTCCCATCATTCTGGTCGCGGACGTTTATCGGAGTGGTCTGTCGTCAGGACAAAGTGCGGAGTACGACCAGTACGTTGGCGCGCAGCTTGCGATTGCGCAGGCCGACAGGCCGACAGCAACGTCATGCTCATCAACGCGCGGCGCCTGATGGAGAACATCGGCTGGAACGCCACCAGCGGCGAAAGCGGTAAGTATCTTGTAGATGGAATTCACTATACGGGTGTTGGAGCACAATCACTGTCGGCTGCGGTGGTTTCGGCCATGATGGGCGAAATGCGCGTGAGCGGGTGCCCTAGCGATCCTGGCGCGGTAACCCTGCAATCGAGTCTGACGCTGATTGTCGAGATCGGCGGCACTTCGGCTTGCGCCCACCACGGTCAGTTGCAGGGCGCTCAATCGTTGACGCTGAACCAACCCGCGCTCACGGTTGCGTTCACTGACGGCTTTACTCCGGCAGCGGGAGAGCAGTTCAAGATACTTTCGTTTGCGTCAACTTCAGGCGCTTTCGGTTCCATAACCTTACCGAGCTTGCCGTCGGGCTTGTCCTGGGATACAGACGCGCTCTACACAACGGGCACGATCAGCGTCGCAGCGTCACCTCCGGCGCCTCCCACAATCACTGTGACATCCGGAGGCACTCAGGAAGTCACTCTGCCGGCATCACCAGCACCTATCGCGTTTACTGTTTCGGGATCTGGCACGCTCACGGTGACAGCAAGCAGCAGCAATCCAACTGTGTTGCCCGACTCCGGCATCTCAATCAGCGCCGGGTGCGGGACAGGGGAGTCATCGTGTACTGCGACGCTGAACGCCGCGACCGGACAAACGGGATCATCCACCGTGTCTCTCAAGATATCTGACACGTTTGGTCAAACTTCGTTGGCGACTGCAACGCTGGCAGTGGAGTCAGCAAGCAGTGCCGGAAGCAGCGCCGGCAGTGAAACCGGAAGCGCAGGCGAATCCCTAAGTAGAAGCGACGAGGGCGGAGGAGGAAGCCTGGAGTTTATAACGTTGCTGGTCTTGATGGTTCTGCTGATGCGCGGCTTACACAGTGGCCGCGCACACCAAGTCATATGATCATTGCTGGCACAGATACAGATCCGTAGCGCCGGAAGACAATCGATGTGTGGCCGTAGCAATCACGTTCGCTACATGAGCTGCACACTTCTCGCCGCCACCCTTGGCGTCGTGAATTGTTCACGAGGTCCCATCGACGTGAATGTTTGGCGATTGTCGAAGCACGGATATGCACGCCGTGTTTTGCCGACCTTGTTCCAGTGCATCCGAATCGCGCGTGTGCAGGCTAGCTCCATGATCTCAAACACGGGCTGCACAACATTACTCATGCAAGGCGCACCCCCTGCACTTGCTCACCAACCTAGTTGAACTCACTTCTTGAAGAGGAGGCCACCACTCAACGTACCATTAGGAGAGCTACGATGGACAGCCAAGGTCGTCCTTCGAGCCACGGCAAGCTGACTCGAATCCTGATTGATCCGACGTTTCGTAAGCGCGCGATACGCTACGCACTAGGACTTCCGACGCCATTAGACACGGAGGACAGGCGCGTCTTGGAGCGGATCATTTTTGAACATTACCTTTCGCAATCCAACGTTCAAACGATTCTGTTCGTCGGCGTGGAGTGGTACACCAAGCACTACGAGAAGAGTTACTTCGGGGGGCGCACGCTGTGGACTATCGATGTGAATCCAGAAGTACGCAAGTTTGGCGCGCGACAGCATCTCACGTGCGCGCTGGAGGATGTGGAGCCGCATTTTAACCCTGGCTACTTTGACCTGATCATCTGCAGCGGCGTCTATGGTTTCGGCCTCGATACGCCTGCGCAGTGTGAGCGTGCTTTTGGGGCGTGCTACACGTTGCTACGACCTGCCGGCCACTTTGTTCTTGGCTGGAACGATGTGCCGGGTCATCGGCCGGTGCTGCTGCCAGCCATCGAAAGTTTGAGCCAGTTCAAACCGTGTCAACTGCCACCTCTTCAGGCGCATCGGTATCTAACGAACACGCCGTTGCGGCATACCTATCAGTTCTACGAGCGTGAATACTGAGCATTTGAAAGGTACTGGACGAGACCACGCGGCGGAAGACGCACATGAATCCCCCAGACAAAGACCTTGGCATCATCACCGCGCTGCTCCACCGCCTGGAGACGGAGCGGCTGCCTGCCATCCTGGAGCTCAAAGCAAAAGTGGAAGCGGGGGAGCGACTCAGCGATATCGAGCTCGAATATCTGGAGCGTGTGCTCGCCGAGGCCCGGGACGACGGACTCGAACCGCTGCTCGAACGTCATGCGGAGTATCGACATCTCGTCAACACGGTCTTATCCCTGTACCCGGAAGTTGTGGATCGCGCCCTTGAGAACGAGAAGCGCTGGAACGAGCGCGGGCAGGGTAGGCAGTGATGGGGGAGGAGCGACAGCGCCACGTTCGACTGCGCTCTCGGGGGGGCGGCGAAAGCTATTTCACCTTTCATCGCTTTCGTTTTCTCCGTAGGAGCATACCAACTGCCAACGCGGTGCCAGAGCAGCATCGTGTCTAGCTCGGGAACGCTCGCCGCACTGCGATAAGTGAAGGCATTGCCCACGCATTGCTCGTGCTTGCCAATGCTCGTGATGCCCGCGATGACGTCGCTTGTGCTCACGGGACTTCTCCTTCCACCGTCTCGCCTGCGATCCGATTCAACGCTTGCACGAACACTTCAGGTGGTTGGCCGCCCTGAATCAGGTAACGCTCATTGATGATGATGGAAGGCACGGCCTGGATATCGTGTTGTCGATAGAACTGCTCGCGCTCCCTGACGTCCTCGGCGTAGCGTCCTGAATCGAGCACCTGTCGTGCGTGCACCGGATCGAGACCAACCCGCGTCGCGACGTCGACCAGCACATCGTGATCGCTCGGGTTGCGGCCGTCCGTGAAATAGGCGCAGAAGAGCGCCTTCTTGAGTTCGCGCTGACGGCCTTCGAGCCCGGCCCAGTGCAGCAAGCGGTGTGCATCGAACGTGTTGTAGATTCGGCTGCGCTTGTCCATGTTGAACGTGAATCCAAGCGCGGCGCCGCGAGTGCGAATGTTTTCCTGATTGGCAGCGAGCTGGTCCAGCGTCGCGCCGTACTTCTGCGCGATGTGCTCAGCAACATCCTGTCCTGGCGCCGTCATTTCCGGATTCAGCTCGAAGGGCTGGAAATGAATGTCGGCCGCGACTGCGTCACCAACGCTATTCAGTGCCTGCTCCAAGGATTGCAGGCCGATGACACACCACGGACAGGAGATATCGGACACGAAATCGATCTTCATGTGGTGGCTCATGATTGCGCGCTCGTCACGTTGGCGGAGACAGCTCGAACGAACATAGCACGTGCAGCACTGCCCTTGTCCGGACCACGCAATTACCCGAGAATTCTCAGAAGCGACGGGCGTGTCTAGCGTCTTCGTCCTTCGCATTCAGAGATCGGTCAACGACGCCCACGGGGGACAGCCGCGTGAGTAGCGAGCTTTGGCTGCGTTTTGATATTCGCGGTGCGGGATGGTCGGCGTCCTCGGCGGAATTGTGCGCGGCGGCGATCGAGCAGGCCGTATGGGCCGAGCAGAACGGCTTTGATGCGGTCACGTTCGGCGAACACCACGGCGCAGCCGACGGTTACTTGCCGTCGCCGCTCGTGTTGGCTGCCGCAATTGCGGCGCGCACTCACCGAATCCGATTGCACCTTGGTGCGTTGCTGCTGCCGCTGTCTCATCCCTTGCGGCTCGCCGAGGACGTTTCCGTTCTGGACAACATCAGCAATGGCCGCGTCGATGTCACGCTCGGCCTGGGTTATCTCCCATCCGAGTTCTCCATGTTTGGTGTCGACATCAGACGGCGTGGCGCGCTCATGGATGAAGGGATCGCCGCGCTACGCGCCGCCTTCTCGGGAAAACCGTTCGAGTATCGCGGTGTGTCGGTGCGTGTAACACCGCAGCCCGTGCAGGCGGGCGGCCCCAAACTCTTCATCGCCGGAGCCGTTGCGGCTTCCGCACTCAGAGCAGCCAGGCTTGGTGACGGTTTTTATCCCACTCTGCCGACACCGGAGCTGCTCGAGCTCTATCGACGTGAGTGCCAGAACCTCGGTCGACCGGTTGGACCGATCATCGACATGACGGGCCCCGCATGCGTCTACGTCAGCCTTGACCCCGAACGCGACTGGGCTCGGGCAGGACCTCACATGCTCTACGAAATGAACACCTACAGCCGTTGGGCCCGTGAGAGCGGCGTGCTCACGCCATGGCAGGAGGTGGACGATATCGAAGCCTTGAAGGCCACGGGTGCCTATTACGTCGTCACGCCTGACGAGTGTGTCGCTCTGTTCAACCGCGTGAGAGCAGCCGGCAAACACATCGCGTTTAATCCGATGTGCGGCGGATTGCATCCCGACATAGCCTGGCAAAGCCTGGAGCTGATGGCGCAGGCAGTGTTGCCACGGCTGCGTCACCCACTCGAAAACTAGATCGCATCGGAGACGATGATGACTAATCCCTCAGACACATCGCAGGACAAGCTGCCATTCCATCACCCGAACCTGAAAGTGTGCTCCGGGGGGCTGTGCGCTTGCCGAGGCGTGATCGAATGCATGGCCCACGCCGAGCTCTGCGACTGGCGCACGTTCATGAGAACAGCCGGTCGTCGATGAGGAGTTGAGCATGCCGCACCCCGTGAATTTTGGCTGTTGGGTGCACACGCTACTTCGCATACGACCAAACTTGGGTCCGGTCGGTGCGGACAACCGTGGGACTGCTTGCCGTTCAGACGTTGGCAGGACTACTTTGGCGTTCCGGACGAGAACTGATCGATTTGCTCAGCGACGGCTGCGAGGGTTCAGTCGATGAAAGAGCTTCATAGTTTCTGTCGCATCTGTGCCGGCGGATGCGGCGTGAAGGTGACGATCGACAGTGATGACCGCATCGTGCGCATGCGCGGAGATCCGGATCACCCGATGTCGCGCGGCTATGCCTGCTTCAAGGGACTACAGGCGGCTGAAGCGCATCGCGGGCCCAATCGGCTGACCGAGTCCCGCAAGCGCATGCCGGACGGCAGCTATGTTGCGATCGACACGGAACGGGCGCTCGATGAGATCGGCGAGCGGTTGCGCGTGATCCTGGAACGCGACGGACCCGATGCGATCGCCATGTTCTGCGGCAATGGATCGATGGCGAGCTCCGCCGCTTTCGCGATGCAGCGCGCATTCATGGCTGCGATCGGATCGCGCCAGCGTTTCTCCACATTCACGATCGACCAATCGGCCAAGTTCGTCTCGTTCGAGCGAATGGGCGGCTGGGCTGGCGGCGCGCAGCAGCTGGAGACTTCGGACGTGCTGATGCTGTTCGGTACCAACCCGTTGGTCTCGCATTCGGCGATGGGTGCTCTCTGCGTCGACCCTACCAAGCGACTTCGAGATGCGAGGGCGCGCGGTCTGAAGCTGATTGTGATCGATCCCAGGCGCACAGAAACCGCGCGTCATGCCGATGTCGTCCTCCAGCCATTTCCGGGCGAGGACACCGCAATCGCGGCAGCAATGATTCGTCTGATCCTGGTTGAGGGCTGGGAAGACAAAGATTTCTGCGCCCGTTTCATCGGTACGGAACGGATGGCGCGACTGCGGCAGGAAGTGGAGCCTTTCACACTCGAGGTGGCCGCAGCACGCGCAGGCGTGGAACCTTGCCACATACGCCAAGCCGCTGAGCTGTTCGCGAGAATCAGCAAGTCTGGCCTTGCGCTCACGGCGACCGGACCCAACATGGCGGGCTTCTCGAACCTGTCACAGCACATGGTCGACCTTCTCAATGTGGTGTGCGGGCGTTTCCCGCGCGCTGGCGAAAAGGTCGTAGCCATCGACGTGCTCGCACCGCCGCCGGAGTATCGCGAGGAAGTCATCCCGGCCCCGCGCACGTGGCAGGCATTCCCGCCCAGTCGCATCCGGGGTGTGGGCATGCTGTATGGCGAGCGGCTGAGTGGCACGCTGGCCGACGAGATCCTCACACCTGGTGACGGCCAGATCAGGGCGCTGATCGTCGCTGGCGGCAATCCAGCCACCTCGATTCCCGATCAGCAAAAAATCGTAAAGGCGCTCAACTCGCTCGAGCTGCTCGTCACGGTCGACTGCCACATGACCGTCACCGGCCAACTCGCCGATTACGTGCTGCCCGCGACACTGCAGTACGAGCGGCCCGACTTGCCGTTCAGCATTCCCGGCATGGCTTTCTGGCCGGTGCCCTGGAGTCAATACACACCGCAGCTCGTGAAGCCGCCCTCACCGCAGATCGTGGACGACTGGTATGTGTTGTGGTCGCTCGCCAAGCGCCTGGGCAAGACGATCCGTTTCGACAATGCGGTCGACCTCGATATGCAGAACGCGCCGACGAGTGAGGAGCTGCTGGCGATCCGCGCCAGCCGCGCCGCGATACCGCTGGATGAGATCAAGCGCTACCCCGGTGGCCAGGTGTTCGACCTGGGTGCTATCAGCGTGCTGCCCGGCCGCCCGGAGGCGGACGCGAAGTTTGATGTGATGCCGGAGGACGTCGCCACCGAATTGGCCGAATACTGCCGCACGGGCGAGAGAAAGGGTTTCGAGTTTCTGATTGCCTCGCGCCGGATGCGGGACCTGTTCAACAGCAATGGCTATTACCTGCGGCCGACGCGGGCGCGCAACCCGGTCAATCCCGTCTCGATTCATCCTGATGACATGGCCGCGCTTGGCGTGATCGAGGACGAGGAGGTCGAGATCGCATCGGACAACGGTCGCGTGCGCGCTATCGCGCGGCCTGATGCCACGCTCCGCCGCGGCGTGATCACGCTCAGTCACGGCTGGGGTGCTCTGCCCAACGACGGCACCGACGCGCGCGTTGTCGGAACCTGCATCAACCCGCTGATCAGCGACTGTAGAAACGTCGAAGTGGTGAACGCGATGCCGCGCATGAGCGCCGTTCCGGTGAACATACGGCGGCTGAACTGAGCTTTGCAGAGTCGATAACGTAAACGGGCGGCTTGCTAGCGCTGATGAAATCGCCAGTGCGAATGACTTGCACCGCCGCTCTGAGCCGGCTCAGTGGTCACCTCGACGCGATCTCCGAGGCAAAGAGAAAGCGTCGTCCATGCAGTTGCGATTGCAACTTCAATGGGCCTCGGTATCGCTTCGTAACCGAGGGTGGAAAACACTTTGACCTTCGTTCGATGGGTCAACAGAACGTCCCGTCCGTCGGTTGTCTGCTGTAGATCGTCGCCAAGCAATCTCCAGCACCGTTCGAACAATGCAGCCAGTCGTTTCGTTGGCGGCATCGATGCCAACTCCCACCGATCAACCAGAGTGCGACACCAAGCCAACATGGTCGTTTGATGTGACTGCTGTGCGATGTCGGCAGCTTCTTCCATCCCCCGTGCTTTGGCGATTTCGACAATTCCTCCGAGCGCGTACTGGGCGGTGTACTTACGCAGCGCGGAATCCCGCCGCTCTATTGGCCAGTCGGCGATATTGAACTGTGGCAATTCACCGGGGGCTCTCCGTTCCCGGCCGAGCGCTTTCACAAAGCGCTCGTGTTCTGCCAGAGGACGGTCGGCGCAATGCCAGTAGCCGGCGTCGAATGGTCCGCCCAACAACAGCAGGTCCGTCAGCACGAATTGCAATCGATCGTTTGCGAGAAGCACTCCGTTATTCGCATGCCATGCGCGAAAGTCCGCTTCCAGAACTTCTTGCGGACTGGCTGGCATGGCGGGAGTCGGCAACATTGGGCCGCCCGCATAGGAATTGGGTGGGAAATAGTAGATCCACGCTCGATCTCCATCATCGCGATAGCCAACATCGTATCCACCCAACAGGTTGGATATCGCGTGGTACTTGGCACACAGCTGGGGATGAGGCTCGTCGCTCAGCCCCAGTTTGGAGACGCCCTCTAGAAAGTGCGCCAGCTGCTGCGCCCGAACCGTTTTGAACTGATGGTCTACCGTCGGTTCAATGCCCCATCGCTTGAGCAGGATGAATCGGGTCGCGACGTTCATGCCATACCAGACCTGGCTGGAAAGTCGCGCATCACTCGACCATAGGTCGTTTACCAGGCTGTTCTTCTCCATGGTCGATGTCCCCGCGTTCGTTAGCGTTCTTCCAAAGGTGACTGCTTTCCAACACGCTACGGCGTATGTCGATTCAGCAACGTGCCGTGCTCGTGCGAGCGAGTCCCGACAGTGCAGTGTAGAGCCGAAACGACCGGAACAAGACGAGGGTGTCTCAGTTTGAAGGGGACGCGAAACCAATGAGGCGCGTACGGGCTCGAGCAAACTGAGACACTCGAAATTGAGCGTGCGTTGGAAAGGGACTACGGTGATTGATCAAGTTCTGTCCAGCCACTGCGTGAGTGTCCAGCACATTGGTTGTTCACACCCAAAGAGCAAACAAGCGATGAATATGCTGGCGGGTTTGCAGATCATCGATGGCTCACTCGGCATGGCCGGTGCTCTCGCAACGAAATTTCTGCGCGAGCTGGGTGCAGAGGTCTTTCGCGCTCCTCCGAGTGGCCGGGACCCATTCTTCGACGTGTATCCGGCGTACGCAGCATGGCGTGACGGCGTGGCGCTCATCGAGCCGCAGGAGGTGGAACTCGTTCTGGCGCGCACCGACGTTTTCATCACAGGAGGAGAGGACTACCCCGGATATCCGCTGAGACGCGATGCAGCCGAACTGCTGGCACGCCATCCTCGATTGATCGTACTCGATATCAGCGGCGCACCTCCCGCAGCTGAACGGCAGTCACTGCAAGCCGTGGACATACTCGCTCAGGCGCGCAGCGGTCTGGTGTGGGAGCTGCGCGAAGGAAAGCCGGCGGTCAATGCCTTCCAACCGTCGCAGTACGGTGCGATGTTTCAGGGGCTCATTGGCGTTGCTGCGGCGCTGCGTGAACGAGAGTTCAGCGGCAGGGGACAGATCGTCTCCGTCACGCTGTTGGAGGGAGTCCTGACGTGGGCGCAATCGGTGTGGATGTTGGCGGAAGAGCCAACTCCAGCATTTCTGTTCGAGACACCCAAGGCCGCTCGGCCGATCATTCTCCGCTGTCGTGATGGCGCCTATATCCATATCGTGCTGGGTGCTTTGGGCTCCAAGGCCAAGCTCTACGAGGTGCTGGGAATACAGGATCCCGCCGTCGCACCCGATGATGCGGGCAGACCCAATCTGCGCGATCCTCCAGAGAAGTTCTTCGGAGACGTAGAGCTGCTCCAATCTTATGCCGGCAAACGGGACAGCACCGAACTGCTGCGGGCGTTGTGGGCAGTCGGGCAAGTGGCCGAGCCGATTCTGCCGCCGGGAGCGTGCTGGGACGATCCGCAAGTGATTGCGAATGGACTCATCGCTCGCACTGCCGATGGCGTCGAGCATGTGGGAAATCCTGCCACGTGTGTGACGACGGGTGCTGCACGCGAATTGCCGGCACCGACAGGGCCGGAACCGTTTGCAGGCGTGACTGTGATCGACTTCGGCGCCTATGTCGCTGGGCCGATGGCTTCTTCACCGCTCGCGATCCTGGGTGCAGAAGTCATCAAAGTCGAGCCACTGGATGGCGATGCGTTGCGCGTTCTCCCGCGTTTCTTTCTGGCGGTCAACCACGGCAAGCGATCGATTGCGCTGGATATGAAAGCGCCTGAAGGACTGGAAATCGCGCAACGCTTGTGTGCCAGAGCGGATGTTGTGTGTAGCAACTTTCGCATCGGTGTGGCAGCTCGATTCGGTCTCGACGCAGCCAGCCTGCACGCAGCACGTCCTGAATTGCTCGTGCTCAACAACACGGGCTACGGTGCAAAAGGCCCGAAGGCGAAGAACTCTGCCTTCGACCCTGCGATGCAAGCCGCAGCAGGTCACGAGATCCGCGCCGGCGGCATTGGTAATCCGCCGTTTCTGAACCGATGCGCGATGGTGGACCTTGCTGGCGGGTTGTTGGGAGCCTTGAGCACAGCGCTTGCGCTCTATCACCGTGCCCGCAGCGGAGAAGGTGTCGACATCACGGTGCCCCTGTACAGCGCAGCCGTGTTCCTCTTATCGGAATTGGTCCGCACACCCGATGGTCAATTTGCAGGGGCAGAGCCCCTCAACTCCGAGAAGGCGGGCTACCACCCGTGCGAGAGGCTCTACGCCACGTCCGATGGATGGATCGCGTTGGCTGCGCGGGATGATCGAAGCGCAGCTCGGCTCGCCGGGATTTTGAATGTTGCCGATTGCGTGAATGCCAAACGTGCTTCATGGGGTGAGGCAGAAGCCCAAGCGCTCGCCCAGGCCATCGGTGCGCTGTCCACGAAGAATGCCGTCGCTCAATTGCGCGCGGCTTCGATTTGGGTGGAGCCGTGCGTCGAAAACGGCCAAGCCTCGGCATTGCACGATCCGGCGCTGCAAGAGAATGGAACTGTCTATCGTTTTCAGCATCCTGAATACGGCGAGACGCGAGGCCTTGGGCCTTTGTTTTCCCTGTCGCGATCAGCGCGTCGCGTACGCGGACTTGCGCCAGCCAAGGGCGAGCACACGAGAGAGATCCTGCGGGAGCTTGGTTACGCCGAGGACACCATCGCATCGTTGTTCGAACGACGGATCGTGCTTTGACCGCCAACCCATACCGAGTTTGTGCAGCGCGAGTGCACTGATAGTGAAGGCAGATCACGCGCGAGGCTTCACTCGCATGCGGATACCGTTGCAACGCCCCAGACAACGTGACTCACTCGCGAACACGGTTGCATTCTCCGCTGCAGACGAAGCAATCTATGTCTCTGCCGATGCGACCAGTCCTCCAATAGCTAAATGCCGAGCATGAGCAGGCCCCCCGGCGATACGCCTGTTCGCGACCCAGAGATCGAGTATGGCTGCCAACGAAAAAGACATCGCCGCCGCGGATCTACGTAGCCGGCTCGATTCCCGATTCCACGGCCCGTTGATGAGTTTCTTCCTGCGGCGGATGCAGCACCACGCCGACGCGGAGGACTTGACACAGGAAACCTTGCTGCGGGTGATCGCAGCGCAGGCCTCGACTCACGTGGAACATGCGGAAAGCTATGTGTTTGCCATTGCGGCCAACCTGTTGAAGGACCATCGACGCAAGTCGCATCGATTCGATCCCGAAGCTTGTATTCCCATCGAAGACGCCGTCGCCAGTGAACTCGAGGCGCAACTGGTGGAGGATTTGTCGCCAGAAAAGGTCTTACTTACCAAGGACTCTTTGAAAGAGGCCTTGAGCATTCTGGACGAGCTGGGAGAGCGCACGCGGGACATCTTCGTGCTGTTCCGCCTAGAGAACATGAAACAGAAGGACATCGCCCGAGCGTTTGGAATCGGACAAAGCACGGTGGAGAAGCATGTCATGCGGGCTGTCCTGCATCTGGCTGCCCGGCAGGGAGGCAAGAAGAAATGAGTAGTGGTGACACTCAGAAAACCGACGCTCGACGCCTGGTAGAGGCTTCGGCCTGGCGCACGCATTTGACCGAGAATGACCTCGAGAGCACGCCGGCTTTCGAGGCGTGGCTCATGAGTGACAGCCGGAACCGGGCCGCATGGGAGAGCGTGCAGCAGAGTTGGAACTTGTTCGTCGAGCACGCGACCTCACCTGAGGTGCTGGATTTACGCCGCGCCGCCTTAGGCCAGGCCCGCTCGATGGGGCGCGCGCGGTGGACGACTCGTCATGCGCGAGTGGGACGATTCGCGCGCGCAGCTGTTGCGGCAGCTGTTGTGCTGCTGGCATTCGGCGGGGGATTGAGCATCTATTTGATGTCTCCCGATGTCTATCGAACGGCTGCCGGTGAGCGGCGTGTGGTCACGCTGGCGGATGGCTCCCAGGTGCAATTGGATTCGCTGACGGAATTGCGCGTGGATTATTCGGAACACGCGCGCGACCTGAAGTTGGTCAAGGGCCAGGCGCGCTTCGATGTGGCGCATGACGTGCAGCGACCTTTTTCCGTCGTCGCGAGGGACCGGAAGATCGTCGCGACGGGCACGGCATTCAACGTCGATCTGCTCGGCAAGGACCTGTACGTCACGTTGCTGGAGGGCAAGGTCGTCATCGTGCCGGAGCTTTCTGCGGTGTCGCCGGTTCCGGCCGTCGTTCCATCGGGCACTCAAAGTGGGACTGCGGCTCCGAAAGCATTGCAGTCGATGACTCAGGTGCCGTTGAAAGTCATCGAGCTTCAACCTGGGCAGCAACTCGCCGTGTCCAGGACTGGCGCAGCGACCGTAGCTGAAGCTGACGTGCAGCGCGCCACGGCCTGGCAGGAAGGCCAGCTCGTGTTCGAGGATGAGCCGTTGTCGTCAGTCGTGGCGCGGGTGAGTCGTTATTCAGCGCGACCGGTGAATGTTGCCGATGAGAAGACAGCTTCCTTGCGCATCAGCGGCGTCTTCCACGCGGGTGATGTCGAGGGATTTGTAGCCACTGTGACGCATTACTTGCCGGTCAAGGCGCAACAGCGTGGTGATGTCATTTACTTGAGTACGATACCCGCTGGAGCGAGAGATTCGGGACACGCTCCGGTTGTTGTTGGCACCGCGGGTGACTCCACATAGATGGGCGCCCGAAGAAAAATACACCGAAAGCACCCGGACCCTGGAGGATTTAAGAACATTTTGAGTCTCACTCAATATAAGCCCGCAAGAAATGCGAGGCACCGACAAGAAGGGGGAGACAATGCTCATTCAGTCCGACGCGGCAACGTTCCGAGCGAACAAAAGCCGCAAACACATCATCCGCGCAGCAATACTCTGTGCCCTCGGCCTGACGGCGACCACAGCAACGCTTGCACGCGCTGCCGACGGCGTCAGCTACCGATTCGATATCGCTCAGCAGCCATTGCCGCAGGCACTGCGCAAGTACGCGCAAACCGCCGGACAAGAAATCGTCTTCACAGAGAATCTCTTTGACGGCACAAAACCCGTCACGCTTCAGGGTGACTACACTGCCGCAGATGCTCTCGAACAGTTGCTGCAAGGGACTGGACTGATCTACGAACGCTCGCCATCCGGCGCCATCATGATCATGCGCCCCGGAGAGAGTGCCACGCTGAATTCGAAGCAGAGTGATGCTGTCGTCCGGATGGCACAGTCAGAGAATCCCGGGTCGCGAGAAGACTCTGTTTCCAGCGCGTCAGGCCGCGGCGGTGTCGCCGCGACTGCCTCTGGCGCAGCCGAATCGACTCCTGCCGCGAGAGGAGA
>JBEVDW010000253.1:0-6875 GCA_040513115.1 Steroidobacteraceae bacterium
GTTCGCCTGGAGCGTGCTCGGTGCGATCGCCGAAGTGACACAGAAGATTGGTATCACGACGGGACTCACATGCCCGATCATTCGCTATCACCCGGCAATCATTGCCCAGGCGGCAGCCACGATCGGCACGATGAGCGATGGTCGCTTCACGCTCGCGCTCGGCGCCGGGGAACGGCTCAATGAACACGTGGTGGGCCACGGCTGGCCCAGCGTCGATGATCGGCACGTGATGCTGCGTGAGGCCATCGACATCATTCGTGCGCTGTGGAGTGGGGAGCTCATCTCGCACAACGGCACCTACTACGATGTCGAGTCTGCGCGGGTATACGACCTGCCGGATAAAGAGATCCCTATCGTAGTAGGCGCGAGCGGCCAGAAATCGGGAACGCTGGCCGGAGAAATGGGCGCCGGTCTCATGGCCGTCGAGCCCAACCGCGAACTCGTGCAGGAATGGAAATCAGCCGGCGGCAAAGGCCCGCGTTACGGCGAAATGGCGCTCGGCTATGCGAAGTCGAAGGAAGAGGGCCTGAAGCTGGTTCATAAGTACATGCGCTTTGGCGCACTGGGCTGGAGCGTGCTCGCCGAGCTGCCTGGAGTGGCTGCGTTCGAGGAAGCCACGCAGTTCGTCAAACCCGATGACTTACGTGCGTCCGTACCTCATGGGCCGGACGTTGATGCCTATGTGCAAGCAGTCAAGAAGTTCACCGATGCGGGTTTCGACCACGTCGTACTGCTCGCGGTGGGGCCAGACCAGGAAAGTTTCATTCGGTTCTATAAGGACAAGCTCGCGCCGGCCCTGCGCTCGCTCGGCTAGCAACCATCAGCGCCGATTTCATTCCCTCCCCTTGCGAAGCGGGGGAGCTAGGGGGAAGCAAAACTTCAAACGTGCGCGCACCACCCATGCAGTTGGCCAGGGAAGGTTTCCCACATGAGCAGTGCGGCACGAACCGGTGAGTGAGCTACGGCCTAGTTGTCGCGCTCACGCATGTGTCGAGGCGGGGGGCGATCGGTCAGCGCTTCGAATTTCTTGATCTGCTCGGGCGTCAGCACGCCTTGCAACTTCGTCACGGTGTCCTGCTTCATCTGCGCATGCAGCTTCTGCATTTCCTCGCGTGAGGGACGCGTGCCCGAGCTCTGATTCTGCTCGCGGGCCTCACGCATCTTCTGATGCTGCTCTTCGAGCACCTGCTGCACGGTCGTCTTCTGCGACTCGTTCAGATCCAGCAGGATGGCCATGCGATCCATGTCGGGTCCCGGCGGGCCCTTTGGGGGTGTGTCCGCCACAGCGATGCCCGCCGCGAGCCAAGCCGTGGCGAGCAGTGCAATCGGTGTCTTCTTCATTGAGGGTCTCCACTCGTTCTGCGCTACAGGATTCGCGCGAGTGAGACTGTAAAACCCGGGCCCGGAGCGCGCGGTAAGCAATCGTTACGAACTGTTAAGCAGGCGCTAATTCGCTGTTCGTTGTGGTCATGCGCCGGGGCAACGTGAGGACGGCGGCAAGTCCACCTTCTGGTCGATTCTGCAGCGTGAGCGAACCGCCGTGTGCTTGGGCGATATCACGCGCGATGCTGAGTCCCAGGCCGGTGCCGCCCGTCGAGCGATTGCGTGAGGATTCCAGGCGGAAGAATGGTTCGAACACTTGATCGAGCGCGTCCGCTGGAATGCCAGGCCCGTCATCCAGCACGCGTATGACGAGATGAGCGCCGTCCTCCACTTCGAGCGTGGCTTGCGTGCCGTACTGAATGGCGTTGTCGAGCAAGTTGCTCAAGGAGCGTTTCAACGCGAGCGGCTTGCCGTGGAACGGCGCTTGTGCGCGGCCTTCCACACGCACGAGCTGCCCCGTCTCGCCGTACTGTCGCTCGAGCTCGTGAAGCAGTGCATTGATGTCGATGTCGCTCGCTTGCTCTTCGTCGTTCAGGCCGCGAAAGATGCTCAGCGCGCCTTGCACCATGCGCGCCATCTCATCGACATCCTCAGCGCAGCGCTGACGCAGCGTTTCATCTTCGATCGATTCGACGCGCAATCGCAGCCGCGTCAGCGGTGTGCGTAAGTCGTGCGACATCGCAGCCAACACGCGCGTACGACTGTCGAGATAGCGACGCAAGCGTTCCTGCATCGCGTTGAATGCGCGCGTGGCACCTTTCAATTCGCGGGCGCCGCGTTCTTCGAGCGCCGCGACCTGTGCGCCGCGCCCGATCGCATCGGCTGCGTGCGCAAGCTCTGCCAACGGGCGAGTGATCGTGCGCGTCATCGCATACAACACGATGCCGAGCACAACCGTGAGTACACCCAGCTCGATGAACAAGGTGCGCGGCAGCGGCGGATTGCCGCGGGGCGCCGGCATGCGAAAGACCACTTCAGCGCCATCGGGCAAGGTCACGGCAAGGTCGAACATCCGCGACGGTGGGCCACCGCGCATCGGACCTGGTCCATCGCGTCTGGGCGGCGGATCCATGCGATACGGGCCGCGTACATCGCGAACGACGATCGCCTGACCATCAGGCGTGCGGTCTGACTTGACGGTCACGCGATATCCGTTGCCCAACTCCCGCTGCACCTGACGCGCAAATGCGCGTTCCGCGGCAGCGGAATCACCACGTGGCGGCGGCGGACGCCGCGGCGGCATACGCTCGACGAGAATCGGCTGCGCACGCAATTCTTCCACTGCATCAACGCGCTTTGCCCCTGGCAATTTCGCGAGATACGTGCTGGTTTGCACAATGCTCGCCGCTGCTGCACCAGCGCCGCTCTCCGTGAATGCAAGCTCGCGGCGCTCATGCACGACGAGCAGGATGATGACGAGCAGCGTTGCGCCTACGACTGCGACGGTGGCGGCGAACAGTCGGCCGAACAGCGTCTGCGGCAGGGGAAAGCGCATCAGTACTGCTCGACCGGCACGCCGATCACGTAGCCTTCCCCGTAGATCGTCTTGATGATGCGCGGCGCGCGGGCATCGTCGCGCAGGCTCTGGCGCAGGCGGCTGATGCGCACATCCACGCTGCGATCGAATGGATCGTGTTCGCGCCCACGCAGCAGTTCCATCAGTTGCGATCGCGACAACACGCGGGTGGCGTGACTCAGCAGAATGGACAGCAAGCGGAACTCCGCGCCATTCAACGGCACGTTCGTGCCATCGGCATGCGTCAATGTGCGCGTCGTGAGATCAAGCTGCCACTCGGCGAAGCGATAACCCAGCGCGCTGGACAGATCCGGGTCGCGCGGCATGTGCGCCGTGCGACGGAGGATTGCCCTGATACGCCCCAGCAGTTCGCGCGGACTGAACGGCTTCGGCAAGTAGTCATCGGCTCCCACTTCCAGGCCCAGGACTCGATCGATCTCCTCCCCGAGCGCCGTGAGCATCAGCACCGGGACTTGCGAGCGCGTCCGCAGATCGCGGCACAACTTCAGCCCGTCTTCGCCCGGCAGCATGAGATCGAGCACGATCAGATCCACATGCGTCTGCTCGAGCGCGCGCCGCATCGCCTTGCCCTCGGCGACGGCGGTCACGCGATAACCGTTCTTCTGCAGGTACTCGCTCAGCAGCGTACGGATATCGCGATCGTCATCGACGACCAGGATATGGGGTTGCTCGGTCATGCTTTCGAAATGAGAAGACATCGGATGTGCAGAGTACAAGCGGCGACATGGCGAACCCGGGACACTACACGAAGCCAGCGCTCCCTCCCTTGCGAAGCGGGGGACGACCGGAGGGAGTTGCGCGCCAGGGACAGGGTGAGGGAAAGCCACCTGCACCAGCTCACTCCGCTGCGCCCAGCCTGTCCTGGCGTGCTACTTCCTCCGGTCGTTCCCTCGCTACGGAGGGGAGGGGACGCACTATCGACCAGCATTGCGTCCTCAACATGCTCCCGGTTCTCCGCGCACTCCGCACTACAAATTTGTAACCAACTGTTGCGACGCGCCGGAGCTATACAGTCCGACACACTGTGCTACGCCGTGTCGGTTTGTGAACCGTACCGTACCGCCTCCATTGCGGGTGCATTCGCGCCTTGAGGAGCAAAGGTATGACCAAGTTACTGACGCCGTATGCGGGCTTCGTGAGTCGTCGTCGCGCACTGGGCCTCTTCGGTGCCGCGACGTTGCTGGGTTGCGGTGGAGGAGGTGGCTCCTCGGGCTCAAGCTCTACCTCGACGGGTACGACGACGACCACTACTACGGCCACCAGCACAGGCTCTACGACAGCCAGCTGCGTGCTGATACCCGAAGAGACGCAAGGCCCCTATCCGCTGTTCAACGATATCGCCAGCGCGTCGGTCTACATGCGTGAGGACATCACTGAAGGCAAAACCGGCATGCCGCTGAGCCTGCTGCTCACCATCGTCAACGTGAACAGCAACTGCGCGCGGATCACCGATGCGCTCGTCTACGTCTGGCATTGCGACAAGGATGGCTCGTACTCCGGTTACAACCAGCAAGGCTCCAACACCGTCGGCGCGACGTTCTGCCGCGGCGTGCAGATGACGGATAGCTCGGGCCTGACGAAGTTCACGACCATCTACCCGGGCTGGTATGCAGGACGCATTACCCACATCCACTTCCGTGTCTATCTCTCGAGCTCACTGGCTGCGACGTCGCAGCTCGCCTTTCCGCAGGACATCACCACCGCTGTGTACAACAGCTCGCTCTATGCCGTACGGGGCCAGAACACCTCGATCACGAGCTTCTCCGCGGACAACGTGTTCTCGGATGGCACGCAATATCAGATGTGCACGATGACGCAGAACGCGAGCACGGGTGGCTACGATGCGGCGTTGACCGTGGGGATCGCGGTCTGAGTCAACGGACAATTTCTGAGATCGCTTCGTTGTTGCTGCGCTGTGCGGATGCCAGCGTGGTGTCTCTGGCATCGAGCTGGGCGACTGCGGGAGGGTTAGGGTGGGGCGCTTGGGCATGTCGCTGCACTGCGCCTGTGGAACCCCCGCGATCGCGGGGGACTGCAGCGGAGAGTCGGCGATTGCTGCGAGCTACTTCTTCAAGACGTTCTTCGGAAAGATCGCATGCACACCCTTCTTACCGTCGACCACCTGCGTGATGATGAGATCCATCGCTGCACTCGACGCCATGTAAGCGGTCTCGCGCGATAGACCTTTCTCTTCGAGCAGATCGAGCATCTCGGACGTGGCGATGCGTGAGGCTTCATCCAGATCGACGTTCAATCCCATCGTCATATAGTGCGTGGGCGTCTCAGCGCGTGGCCAACGCAGCCGCTTGCCCTTGCGCAGGAACACCTGGATCTCGCCCTGGAGCGATGTTTCGATCGCGCCACCGCACACTTCGCCGTGGCCCTGCGCCGCGTGGCCATCGCCGATCGATAGCAGACCCAGCGGCGTGTGCACCGGCAGAAAAACAGTGCTGCCGGCACCGAGATCGCGATTGTCCATGTTGCCACCGAACACATTCGGCGGCCCGCTGGGCACACGGCCCATTCCTGCGGGCGGTGCAACACCGATGACACCCCAGAACGGTTTCACGGGCACTTCCACGCCCGGCGCGTACTCGACCGTGCGCTTCTTCATATCGATCCACAGCACGCGATCCATCTTGTATGGGAACTGCTCGGGCAGCGTCGCGCGATTGGGCGAGAAACCCTGCCCTGCAATGGGCAGACGCACGTCGACGGAGAGGATTTTAATCTCGAGCGTGTCCCCGGGCTCAGCCCCACGGACGGCGATCGGCCCATTCAGCGTGTGATCGCCACGGCCATTGCCTTCCACGCCCTCGAACACGGCATACAATTCGGCCGGTATCTTCTCCTTCGGCACGCCGAGACTCTCGAAGTATCGTGGATTGCCGGTCGCGGTTTCGAGCTTCACGATGTCACCGGAATCGATCGTGAGAACCGGCGGCTGCGAAGCGTCGAAGTAACTGCGGTGCACGGTGGTGGGTGAGGCTTTCAGCTCATGCACGGTGGGTGCAGCCCAGGCGCTCGTGCTGGCGAGCAAAGCACTCGCGGTGATCGCAATCGTTCTCATGGTGGTCGTCACGTCCCGTCACCGATTTCCATGAAGGACGTGGGCGGACAGTCGTGCCCCACCTCGCGCGCGGCACGGCGACGTGCTCGACGCTCAGTTGGTTCGAATGCACATGCCGACCCGAAGGCGCAGCTCGCCAATACGCCCCGCGCGCAGTTCCAGCACATGCCGTGTATGCCGCGGAGCCAATACGCCACGCCACGGCCGCACGTGTGACGCGACTTTCAGCACCTGCAGTTGGTCGTCCAGGAATACCGCGTCGATCGGAAAGCGCATCCCGACCGTGTGGATGCTTCCGCCCGGCGAGATCAGCAAACCTTCTTCGCGATGCAGGCTCTTGCGGTTCAACAAGCCGATCAGTCGAGCGGCAAAGTTGGAGGCGACACGCGTGAAGCGAGCGACCGAGACGCCGTCGTGGGTGGATATCGAAACAGCGCGCATTCGATTGGCTCCCTAGAACAGATCGAACGCGCCCGAGTCGATCAGCTGAATCACGATCGGAAAGCCGATGATGATGAACGTGATCGGGAACAACAGCGCAATGAGCGGGAACAGCATCTTCACGGGTGCTTGATTCGCCAGCTTCTCAGCCCGCAGGAATCGCTCTTGCCGCCGTTGCCGCCCCTGATCCGCGAGTACATCGCCGAGCGAGCCGCCGGTCTCTTCTGCCTGTGTGACCGATGCGACGAAGTTGGTGACTGCGGGAATGACCACCCGCGCTGCCAGCCGATCGAGTGCGGCACGACGTGTCACACCCGTCCGAGTTTCGCGCAGGTATCGCTCGAACTCCTGCTTCACCGGACCTGCACCGAGCTGATCAACCGCTTGCTCGACCGCCGCCGTGAACGTCAACCCCGCCTTCATTCCCAGCACGACCACATCGAG
>JBEVDW010000254.1:0-4643 GCA_040513115.1 Steroidobacteraceae bacterium
GCTGACGACGAGAATACGCACCCGTCTGGCGGTTGCCTGTAGCCGGTCAGCCGTACCCCCACCTCATCTCGCGATCCTTCCCCGCCGCGTGCCCCATTAAGGGATACGCTGATACTGCCCGCCCGGGCTCTCACCCAAGATCTCTGCGGCAAAGCTGCTAGCTAGCGCTGAGCAGGATTGCCGTATCCGGCGTGGGCGCAAGCCACGCAATCTCTATGGGTGGTGAGTGGACGTTGGTCGCAAAGAGCCGGGAGAACGCATGTCGACTGTAGACGCCCCCGCGTCCGCGTCGCTGCATCTTGCGCTCGCACAACTCCTCGGCGCGCACGCCGATACCGAGGCCGTCGAACGCTTCTTCAGCTCGCTGGGGCTGGCGATCGCCCTGCTCGATGAAGGCGGCACCATTCGCTGGACCAGCGTCGAGTTCGACGAATTGATCGGTGAGTCCTTACCGGCCGGCACGCTCTGGAGCCGGTACACGTTGCCGAGCATCGATCACGAAGGCGCTCTGCGGCGTGCACGTGACGGACACACGGCCGAAGCCGGCTGCCGGCTGCGTGACGACAAAGTGCTGAACGTGCGCTTCAGTCCCATTTGCGGCAGTAGCGGCGAGGTCATCGCCTTGGGGCTGCGTGCCGAGAGCCTGGTGCGCCAGCAAGCGATCGAAGACGAGCTGCGACATACGCATCTTCTTCTGCAGCAAGTCGGCAGCGCGATGCTCCATCGGGTGCTCGTGTTCGATCGTGAGCTGCGCGTGCTCTATACCAATCGGCCGTGGAATGGCGTGCCCGCCGACCAGGTTCGAGGTCGCAGTGTCAGTGAGCTCGCGCCCGCTGTTGCGCGCGAGGAAATCGTTGCCGCTCTTCAGCGGGTAATCGACACCCAGCAGGTGAACCGCGTCACTGTCCAGGTGCCGCACGACCTGGGCGAGCATCGTGACTACGAGCTGCGGATCATGCCGGTGCGTCGCGAAGGCGAGTTGTCCGCGTTGACGGTCATCGTCAGCGAGATCACTGAGCAGCTGCGAGCAGAACGAGCGATCGCTACACAGGCGCGCATGATCGAGTCGATGCTCGAAGGCGTCGCCATGGTCAACGACGCGCAGGTCATCGAGATCAGCAATCCGGCATTCGATGCGATGTTCGGCTATCGACGGGGCGAGCTGATCGGACGGGACTTCGCCAGTCTCTCGGTGCGGCCGCTCAGTGAGCTGCATCAGTGGACGGTCTCAGGGCATACCCCGACGTCCTTGCAGCTAGAGTTCGAGGCCAGGCGTAGGGATAGCTCCGTATTTGCCGTAGCGGGAATTCTCTCAAGATTCGAGATCGCCGGCCGAAATCAGAATCTTGTAGTGATCCAAGACGTGAGCGAGCGCAAGCGGCTCGAGCGCGCCATTTTACTGGCTGTAAATCGCGAGCAGTACCGCATTGGTAATGATTTGCACGACGGGTTGGGTCAGGAATTGACCGGCATCGCCTTGATGCTGCGAAGCGTCGCCGGCCGCATGCAGGTCGAGTACCCCGCGCTGCTGCCCGACCTCGATGGCATCACCAAATTGGTGAGCAATGCCATCGAAAGCACTCGCGCGCTGGCGCGCGGTCTGTCGCCGGTGAATCTCGAACGCGGTGGATTGAAAGACGCGCTCGAGAGTCTCGCGATGCATGCCCGTGAGCTGTATGGCGCCCATGTGACTTTTGGCCACCGCGCGCAGGGCACCAAGCCGCTCGCTCCCGAGCTTGCCAATCATCTTTATCGCATCGCGCAGGAAGCCGTGCGCAATGCGGTTCGCCACGGGCACGCGCGGTTGATACGACTGCACCTTGGCATCGCGCGTGGCAAGGTGCGTCTCACGATCACCGATGATGGCAGTGGTCTGCCTGCGCAGGCGCTCGAGGCGCCGGGAATGGGTTTGAAGATCATGCGCTACCGAGCGCAGATGGTGGGCGGAGAAGTGCGCTTCGAAGCGGCCGAGCCGCAGGGCACACGTATCGTTTGCGAGTGTCCGCTCGAGCTGGCATCGCAGCCCGCCACGACTCAACCAGCGAAAGCGACGCGTCGCAAACGTGCCGTGAAGCGGGGAGAAGCCTCGGGCGCATGACGTCCCGAGTAGGTGTTCGGAACGGCTCCGGACGGACATGAGAGAGAAGTAATGGGGGCGCCTCTACGCGCTCCCGATAATGCACAGGAGATCGATGTAATGAGCATGGGTTCATCGTCATTGTTCAAGGCCGTCAGCAAGCCGGTCTTAAGTGGTGCGCGCGATCGCAAGCGCCGCGTCTTGATCGTCGACGATCATCCGATCGTGCGTCAGGGTCTGCGCCGCCTGATCGAAGCGGAAACGGATCTGGAAGTGTGCGGCGAGGCCGAAACGGCGCGCGAAGCGAAGTCGCTCATCCGCGAGCTCGAGCCCGATGCGGTGATCGTCGATGTGTCGCTCAAGCAGGGCGATGGCCTTGAGCTGGTGAAAGATGCGCGCGCGCATTACCCCGCTCTGCCGCTGCTCGTGCTCTCAATGCACGACGAAGCGATTTATGCCGAGCGCATGCTCTCCGCGGGCGCCAACGGTTACATCATGAAGCAGGCGGCGAGCGACCAGTTCCTGGTGGCCCTGCGTCGCGTGCTGGAAGGCGGCATCTATGTGAGCGAAGCCGTCGGCAACAGCATGATCGAGAAGTTCGCTTCGGGTGGTGCTTACATCTCCGCGAATCCGATCGACAGCCTGACGAATCGCGAGCTGCAAGTGCTGCACATGATCGGCAAGGGCCTGTCGACGCGGCAAACTGCGGAAGCCCTGAACTTGAGCGTGAAGACGGTGGAGTCCCACCGCCAGCGCATCAAGCGCAAGCTCTCGCTGCGCACGTCAGCTCAGCTCATGCAGTACGCGGTCAATTGGTACGCAGGTCGCGAGCCAGTACAAAAAACTTAAGGATCGAAGCAGCGTGTCATGACACTGTTGCAGGGGCTGTTCGCGCCCCCAGGACTGTTTGGGCTCGTTTTCGGCATCGTCCTCGCACTTGCGGTCGGTGCCGGCAGCTTTTGGTACGTCCGCGACCAACGCGCTGCTTTATTGCGCCGACAGCGCGAGCTGGCGGCCACGGCGCGGCGCAACCAATTGCTGGTGGAAGCCTCGGGCGAAGGCGTGCTCGAGCTCGATCCCACCGGCGCGGTGCGTTACGCCAATCCCGCCGCGGCGCGCTCGCTCGGCTATGAAGTGAACGAGCTGATCGGCATCGACTATCGCGTGCTCATCAACGCCCGTGAGACGACGGACAGCACCGGGCGACCGCAGAAGGTGCGGTACGTCACCGACATCCAGCGCGAAGTCGGTGCCATTCTGAAGCGCAAGGATGGACAGCGCCGTCCCATCGAATATCGCGTGGTACCGGTGAGCGCGCATGGCGGTGGCGTAGGGGCCGGCGCCGTGCTCACGTTCAGTGATGTCACCGATCGCGTGCGTCTCGATACGCTCGTGCGCGACATGCAGCGCACGGCGCGTGTGGGCGGCTGGGAATACGACCTCACGACCAAGCGCCTCACCTGGACCGACATGGGATTTGCGGGACAGGAGTTGCCGCTACGGCCGGGCATGAGCCTGGACGACGTGCTGAAGAATTTCCACGCGGAAGATCGCGAGCGTCTGATCAAGGCGGCGAACACCGTCAAGGAAACCGGCCAGCTCGCGCAGTTGGAAGTGCGCGCGTCGCTCGCTGCAGGCCGCGAGATGTGGATCCGCATCATCATCAAGGGCGAGCGTCGGGACAATGTGGCCGTGCGCCTGCGCGGTACGTTTCAGGACGTCACCGATCGCATGCAGGCCGAGCGGCAGGTTCGCGAGACGCGTGACTTCTACGAGCTCACGCTCGATGCCATGCCGGTGCTCGTCGCGTACGTCAACGCGAAGCTCGTGATGACCTACGCGAACGCGGCGCTGCTGCAGGCAATGCGCAAGCCGCGCGAGCGCGTGATCGGCAAGCATCTCAAGGAGCTGATCACCTCGGATCGTTTCGTCGACTTCATGGACGACGTCGATGCGGTCCTGCGCGGCGAGTCCCGCGTGCGCACCGGTTCCAACCTCTTCGAAGGCCGCATGCGCGATGCGCAGGTGAATCTCGTGCCGCAACTGGATGCCAGTGGGCAGGCGCTGGGCTTCTTCTCCATCACCTTCGACATCAGCGAGCTGAAGCGTCTGGAGCAGCGCCTGGTCCAGGCCCAGAAGATGGAGGCGATCGGTCAGCTCACAGGCGGTATCGCGCACGACTTCAACAACCTGCTGGGCGTCGTGCTGGGCAACCTGCAGCTGCTCGAGCGAAGTGTGACGGAGAGCCCAAGTCTGTCGCGCAAGGTACATACGGCCATGCGCGCCGTGGTGCGTGGTGCCGACCTCACCCGTCGGCTCCTGGCCTTCTCGCGTAAGCAGATTTTCGCGCCGGCCGTGATCGACCTCGAACGTCAACTGAGCGGCCTTGCCGACCTCATGCAGCGGACCCTCGGAGACGCCATCGAAGTGCGCGTGCAAGCGGCCCCCGGCGTGTGGCACACCCGCGTAGATCCAGGCCAATTGGAGAACGCGATTCTAAATCTGGCGATCAACTCACGGGATGCGATGCCACAAGGCGGCAGACTCACTGTTCAGATCGGCAACC
>JBEVDW010000255.1:0-9118 GCA_040513115.1 Steroidobacteraceae bacterium
GTGGTCGGGTCTCAACCATTGCCTGCTGCGGCGCCAGGTCCGCCGCCGCGATCAGCCACCCATTGAGTGGCATAGCGGATCAGCTCGCTGGTGGTCCGGAGGTTGAGCTTCTCGCGCATGTGGCGGCGATGGGCATCGACCGTCTTCATCGAAAGGTCCAGCCGTTGCGAGATCTCTCGTGTGCTGATGCCGGCACCGATGAGGCGGAAGACTTCCAGCTCACGCTCGGTGAGTGCAGCGACCGGATCTTCGTCCGCAGCCGGCGCCCTGCCCCGCGCCACCTGCGTCAGCAAGCGCTCGCCCATCGCGCTGCTGACGTGCCGTTGGCCGCGGGCCACCTTGCGCAATGCGCCGAGGAAGTCGGTGCCCGCCACGTTCTTCATGACATAGCCGCTCACGCCCAAGCGCAACAACCGCTCGGCATACAGCGCCTCGTCCTGCATGGAGAGCACGAGCACGCGCACATCCGGATGCTGTTGGCGGATCCAGCGCACGAGCTCGATACCGTCATCGCTCCCCAATGCCAAGTCCACAACAGCCACATCGGGGGTGCTTGCCGCGATGGCGCTCTGCGCATCGTTGGCGTTGGAGGCTTCCGCCGCCAGGACGAACTCACTTTGTCCCGCGAGGAGCTGCTTCAGGCCCTCTCTGACGAATGGGTGGTCATCGATGATCACGATGCGGGTTTGGTCGGGCATGCTTGCCTCCGTGTTGTCACTTGAGTCTGTCCGGGCGCCCCCGAAGCAGCCATCCACATTTTCCACAGTGGGACCCGTGAGTGTTAACTTTCGAGCTGCCCTGAAAGCCAAGTTGAACAATTTACAGCGCTCATGACCGATCCGCGCCCCGCCCCGTTACGCATCCTGTTGCTGGAGGACGATCCCAACGATGCCGAGCTGATTCGCATCGAGCTCCAGCGCCATGGGCTCACCGCTCAATGGCACCATGCCGCGACCGAAGCAGAGTTTCGCAGTGCACTGGCGGACGGCGGTGCGCCGGATCTCGTGTTGGCCGACTACAAGCTACCGGGCTTCGATGGACTATCCGCGCTGAAAATCGTGCGGCAGCAGAGTCCCGACACGCCCTTCATCTTTGTGTCGGGTGCCTTGGGCGAGGAGCGCGCGATCGAAATACTGAAGAGCGGCGCGACCGACTATGTGTTGAAGGATCGCCTACAGCGACTGCCGGCGGTCGTGGAACGGGCGCTGGGGGAAACGCGTGCTCGCGTCGAGCGACGCAGCATGCGCCAGGCGCTGGATGCGCAGCGCTTGTTGCTCACGACGTTGATCGACAGCCTGCCCGAAGCGGTCCATGCCATCGATGAGCACGGCCAACTGACCCTGGCGAACCAGGCGCTGTTGAAGGAGTTGCGCCTGCCGCGCGAGCGCGTCCTGGGGCGCCGGCTGAGCGAGATCCAACCGGATGAGCTCGGTCTGGAAGTGGAAGCGCAGAACTTGAGCTGTCTGCAGACGGGCAAGGTGCTCATCGACGTGGAACGCGTGAGCATCAGTGCCCATGGCCGGGTGCGCTGGCTGACCTACTCGCATGTGCCCTTGCGGGAGAGTGGGCGCGTGAGCGGTGTCGTGTGCATGAGTCGCGACGTCACCGAACGCAAGACCCTGGAGCAGGAGATTCTGGAGATATCCAATCGCGAGCAGCGTCGCCTCGGCAGCGACCTGCACGACGGTCTGGGCCAGGAGTTGACGGGGTTGTCGCTGCTGCTCAAAGGACTCGAGGTTCAGCTGTCGCGCGAAGCGCCGCAGTACGCGCCGCACATCCTGAAGATCACGGACCTCATGGCACGCACGATTCAAAGCACGCGCTCTTTAGCGCGCGGCTTGGCACCGGTGAATCTGGAACGTGGTGGATTGACCGAAGCGCTCAAGCACCTGGCGATGCGGTGCTCGGACATGTACCCGTTGCAATGCGTGTACTCGCACACGGGCAAGCTGCCGGAATTGGACGAGGGCGCCGCCACACATTTGTATCGCATCGCCCAGGAAGCGACGACCAATGCGGCGCGCTATGCGATGGCGAACAAGATCGTGCTCGAGCTGAAGGCCACGCCGCGCGCGCTGAACCTTGCCGTCAGCGACGATGGTATCGGGCTTACGGCGGGTCTAGCGCACGGCCGACCGGGACTCGGTTTGAAGATCATGGAATATCGCGCACGGATGCTCGGCGGCAGCCTCAAATTCGAGGAGCCGGGCGTCGGCACGCGCGTGCAGTTGAAGTGTTCGCTGAAGCTCTTGCGTCAACCCATGCGGGTCCGCGAACCGACGTAGCCTGCCTGCGCGCGGTGTAGTTCACCGCTCCACTGACGCATGAAGCTCTCGGCTTCGGCCGGCGCGGACGGAGCACAGATGAAGCGGCCCTGCACGGCATCGCACCCGGCACCATCCAGAAAGTGAAAAGCCTCCGGCGTCTCGACACCTTCCGCACACACCGACAGGGACAAGTTGTGCGCAAGATCGACCAGTGCACGCGTGACAGTCGCTGCAGTAGTCGAGGAGCCAATGTCCGCTGTGAGCGAGGCATCGATCTTCACTTCGGTGAACGGCATGCGATACAGCTGCGTCAGCGACGACATGCCAGTACCGAAATCATCCAGCGATAAACCCACCCCGCGCAAACGCAAGCGGGCGAAGATATCCATCACGAGCTGCG
The DNA here is from genome assembly GCA_040513115.1 of Steroidobacteraceae bacterium. GTDB lineage: Bacteria > Pseudomonadota > Gammaproteobacteria > Steroidobacterales > Steroidobacteraceae > DATELY01. The sequence goes on from JBEVDW010000255.1 coordinate 2,668, forward strand.
GATTGCCGATGGGCGCCGCTTCGGTCACTTCCAATGTGAGGTACTGGGGCGGCAAGCCAAATTCCAGCAGCAGCCGCGCCAGGCGATCGGGGAACTCGAAATCCTGTACCAAACGCGGCGTGAGGTTGACGGCGAGTGCGAGATCGAGGCCGTTCTGGCGCCAATGCCCGACCTGACGCACGGCGTTGGTCAACACGATGTCCGAGATATCGATGATGAGTCCGCTTTGCTCGGCCACGCTCAGGAATTCCTGCGGCAGCAGGAATCCAAGGGTGGGGTGTTCCCAGCGAACCAGCGCTTCGACACCGCCCACCTGCCATTCCTGTGCGCGGCGCACGAGTTTCGGCTGATAGTGAACGAAGAACTCCTGTTCGCGAACGGCCCGCGCTATCTCGTCTGCAGTCACGCGGCGTGTGTCGCTGGAGAGATGCTGTTTGAGCAGCGCTTCGATGTCCTCGACCATAGCCGGCTTCTGCAAGGTCCCGAGCATGGTGAGACCCAGCGACTCACCGAGCTGACGAGCACTGACGAGCACGCGCTGATCCATGCCGCTCGCCAGGAGCACACCAGCATCGGACCCATGGCGCGCGAGATAGCGCAACGCCTCGATGCCGTCCATCCCCGGCATCTGCAGATCCAGCAGTACCAGTGCGGGCCGCCGATGAGCCAGGTGTTCGCGAAATGCCGCGGGCGTGACGGCTGTCAGGACCTCACAGCCCACGCCTTCGCCGATCATTGCAATCAACTCGAGAAAGTCCGGCTCATCATCGACTGCCAAGACCACATTGTTCTCACGCGCGGACACGCTGCTGATCTCCGTGAACATCGTCCAATAGTGCTCGCACGCGCCGCGCGAGTTCTTCCAGTTGGTAGGGCTTGGTAAGCACGTCGTGGTTCGACTCCGCCAGCACCGCGGCCGCGGCATCGCCCGCACAGCCCGACGTCAGCAAGACCTTGAGGTCGGGCCGGCGCTCACGCAGCTTTTGTACCAGCTGTGTCCCCAACAGGCCGCCAGGCAACATCACATCCGAAAACACCAATGCGACTTCCGGATGCTGCATGAACTGTTGCAATGCCTGCGGTCCGGTGGCCGCGTCCAGCGTGTGATAGCCGAGACTGCGCAGCAGTTCAATTGCCGTCTCCCGCACCTCGGCATCGTCTTCCACGATCAGAATCGTTTCCGAGCCGCTGACCGGCTCCGCCGCGGCACGCCCTTCGCTGCGCAGGGCATCGGGTTGCGACAGTGCGCGAGGGAAGTACAGATGGACCGTCGTGCCCGCATTCTCCGTGCTGGTCAGCGTTACGAAGCCGCCCGACTGTTTGACGAAGCCGTACACCATCGACAATCCCAGGCCGCTACCCTTGCCTACCTCCTTGGTCGTGAAGAATGGCTCGAAGGCGCGCTTCAGCACATCGGGTGACATGCCGGAGCCCGAATCGCTCACCTCTACCACTGTGTAAGCACCGGGCGGTACGATCTGTTCGCCCGTATTAGCCGCAAAGAACTCCAGATTCCGCGTCACGATGCGGACGACACCGCCATTGGGCATGGCATCGCGCGCATTGATGACGAGATTCAATACGGCATTCTCGAGCTGACCGGGATCAGCTCTGACCGGCCACAGCTCCGGCTCCAGGCGATGATTGATCTCGACGTCATCGGTCAGCGCCCGTCGGAACAGCTCGTACATGCCGACGACGAGCTCATTGACGTCCAGCACACGCGGCTCGAGTACCTGCTGCCGCGCGAAGGCGAGTAACCGCCGGGTCAATTCGCCGCCGCGTACCGCAGCGCGCAGCCCGGTTTCCGCGTGTTTGCGCAGGCGCGGTGTCTCCCGCAGGGATCGCGCCAGCAACTGCAGATTCCCCAGAATCACCGACAACAGATTGTTGAAGTCGTGTGCGATGCCGCCCGTGAGCCGGCCCACCGCTTCCATTTTCTGGCTCTGCCGCAGCTCGGCTTCCAACAAACGGTGCTCCGTCACATCGCGCGAGACGATGAAACATCCGCTCACCGTGCCAGCGTCGGATCGATGCGGCACCAAAACCGTCTCGAGCTCGAGGTCTTTGCCGACGAAATTCTTCACCTGGTTTTGGAAAGCCACTGTTTCGCCGGCGAGCGCCCGCCGTGCAACGGGCCGCAACTCGGCATAGCGCCCCGGGGTAAGCACGGCCTTCATCGGCACCCCTGCCTCCGTCACCGGCCCGACGATCTCCTGAAAGAGCGGGTTGGCGAAGACGATGCGCTCTTCGCGATCGACAAAGGCGATGAAGAGCGGCGATGAGTTGATGATCGTGCCGTAGAAATCGTGGCTCCGAACCAGCGCTTCTTCCGCCTGTATTTGTGCCGTGATGTCGCTGATCGAACCGGCCAGGCGGCGCGGCCGGCCGGCCGCATCGCGTTCGGCCTGCCCGCGCAAGCGACACCACACGACGGCACCGTCCTTGCGTTGCAGACGACAGCGCACGTCGAGCGCGCCGCCGCTTTCCAGGTGTGCACGGATGCGCTCCAAGGCCGGCTTGCGATCCTCTGCATGCAGCGCGCGCTGAAACGCCGTGAACGTATCGGGAAACTCGTCCGCCTCGTAAGCGAGAATCTCGCGAAAACGCGCGGCGTACCACACGTGTCCGGTGCTCAGATCCCAATCGTATAAACCATCGGACGTGCCGCGTACCGCTCGCTCCCAACGCTGTTGCGCTTCCTGAGCTTCCAGCTGCGAGTTACGGCGGCGTGTGACATCACGCAGCACGCCGATCACGCGCAACGGTTGGCCACCTGCATCTCGTTGCACCACTCGCGCCCGAGCCGCGAACCAATGCACGGCGCCATCGCCCGCGGTGAGGCGGTATTCACTTTCGAAGGTCGGTGTCTCACCGTGATAGTGCCGCTCGAACTGTTCGAGCACGGCGGGTTCGTCCGGCGGCAGCACCAGGCGTGATGCGAGATCCTTGCGCTGTAGCAGCAGCTCGGGCGCGATGCCTAAGACCACCGACCATTGATCGTTGTAGTAGACCTCGTCGCGCTCGACGTTCCAGTCCCACATTGCAAGCTCGCTCGCGGCCATTGCGAGCTCCAGGCGTGCGTCACTCGCACTCAACAAGTCCCGCAGGCGGCGGCGGCCGCTCACATCTTCCAGTGTCAGTGTTCTGAGGCCATCGGGCTGCGAGGCCGAGGATACGTACACACGCCACAAACGTCCTTCCAGTCGGGCGGGCAGATCGGCGACGAAGCTCTGATTAGCGGCGATGGCGCGCTTGAGCGCACCGAGCACGTCGCCATCGGCACCCAGACCGAACAATTCCAGTACCGTTGATTTCATCTGCAACGGCTCGCTGTCGCGCAGGATGCGATTGGCAAATGCGACGCGACCCGCGGCATCGACGAGGGCGATTGGGGTGCTGACGCTGTCGAGCAGCGACATCGCCTCCGGCGTCGCGGATGGAAGTGTGACGGCGTTCATGATTTCCGCCGCCCGGACTCCAGAGAGCGACCGGCAAGCGTGAAAGAGCGCACGTTTTGGAGCGAGTTGGACATGCGGAAAGAAGGCGAGCACCAGCGCAGACTGGCTCTGAATGTATCGGCCGCAGATCAGCGCTGTTGAGCGCTCGCTTACGAACGAGGGCTTGGACGTACCGGCAGTCGGTAGTCCGTCAGGGTGGGCGCTTGAGGATTGGCCTTAGCGCTGCAGCTTGCCGTGCGCCTCGTCTGCACTTAACAGAACCGAGGCGCTGTAGCGGGCAGCGCGCCAAACGAAGCGATGCGCGCGCGCTCAGGGCATCACGGGTGGGCTGTATTCGAGCGTGGTGCCGAACAGCCACAGCATGAACAACACCAACGGCGCGTGCACGATGAATTGCACGATCGTGAAGCCGATGATGTCGCGCGCCTTCACGCCGAGGATGCCGAGCAACGGCAGCATCCAGAACGGATTGATGAGATTCGGCAGCGCTTCGGCAGCGTTGTACACCTGCACCGCCCACCCCAAATGCACTTTGAGATCGTTCGCCGCCTGCATCACGTAAGGCGCTTCGATGATCCACTTGCCGCCGCCCGATGGAATGAAGAAGCCCAGCACTGCGGAATAGATGCCCATCAGCACGGGAAAGGTTTCGCGCGTCATCGCCGACGAGAAGAACACGGCGAGGTGATGTGCAAGCGGCTGACCATCGGGACCCGGAGCCGCGGTCATCATCGCGGCGATGCCGCCGTACAGGGGGAACTGGATCAACACCCCGGCAACGCCCGGCACCGCACGAGTCGCTGCATCCAGGAACGTGCGCGGGCGCCAGCACAGCAGGAGCGCCGCCATGAGGAAGAGGAAGTTGTAGCTGTTGAGATTGGCGATCGCCTTGGCCGCGCCCTTGATGGCAAATTCGTGCACCAGCCAGCCGGCACCAAGCAGCGCCAGCAGCACGCTCAGGATCGGGCTGTACTCGAGCCACTCGCCTGGGCGCGAAGGCGCGTTGGAATCCGCGGCGGGTTTGGACTGCGCGATCGGTGGCGCGACCTCTGCAACCGTGCGCACGCTCGCGCCTTCGGGCGCGGTCAACCACACGATGATGAGCGTCACGATGATCAACACCGTGGTGAGTGCAACCGATTGCCAGAGGAAAATCGTTGCGGTGAAAGGCAACACGCCGGTGATGGGCAGCAAGCCCGGCGGCATGCTGGCGGGATTGGCCTGCAGCTGCGCCGCGGATGAGGACAGCCCCATGGCCCACACCGAACCGAGGCCCAGATACGCAGCGGCACCGGCGGCGCGATAATCCATGCGGAGCTCAACACGCTGAGCCAGCTCGCGCACCAACAAACACCCGACGATGACGCTCAAGCCCCAGTGCAGGAGCGACAACAGCATGCTGACCGTCGCGATCCAGCACACAGCCCCACGCCCGGTACTCGGCACCTTCGCGAGCCATCGCACCATGCGGGCGATCGGGGGCGAGCTCGCGAGCGCATAGCCGCCGATGAACACGAAGCACATCTGCATCGTGAACGTAATCAGGCTCCAGAACCCGTCACCGAATGCCGTCGCGACGGACGTCGGCGTGGCACCGAACGACATCGCCGCAACGGCCACGATGATGACGGCCAGCACCGCGAAGACGAAGGCATCTGGAATCCACCGCTCTGACCACGCACAGGTACGCAGGGCGAAGCGTTGCAGGAACGAAGTGGATTCCACAGCCATCGGGTCACCCATTAGAGCGTTGCGGACAATCGCGCCGATCGCGGTTTGTTGTGGTTCCTCTCCGCGCAGGCGGCACGCACGGTCATGGCATGTCCGTACTGGACATGCACACGGGCATGCGGGCAGCGATTTCTACGTGCAGATGTGACTCAGATCAAGAGCGCCGCTCGCTCATGCCGATCGGCGGGGATGGAAGCGCACGTTGAGGCCGTTCACTGCCCTGAAGATGAGGTTCGCCACCCATTGGGGTTCCTCGAGCACTTCGACGCGCTCGAAGCGCTGGGTGACGGCTGCCAGAAACTCTCCCATCTGTAACTTGGCCAGCATGTGGCCGATGCAGTGATGGGCTCCGGGCGCGAACGTCAGCGCCTGATCGTTCGGGCGCGAGAAGTCCAGCTTCTCCGGATCCGAGAACACACGCGGATCGCGATTGCCGCCGGCGATGAAGAGCATGACGACGTCGTTCTCGCGCATGGGGTGGCCCCGCCAATCGAAATTGCGTCCCACGATGCGCGGTTGCGCAGTGGACATGGCGACGTAACGCATGAGCTCGATGGCTGCGCTCGTGCTGCGCTCCGGATGGTTGCGGATGTATTCCCAAGCATCCGGTCGCTTCGCGAGCGCGCGGATGCTGAGCGTCATGGAATTGCTGGTCGTGTCGTGTCCAGCGACGACCAGCAAGTTCAATGCGGCGATGATCTCATCGTGATTCAGGAACACGCCGCTGTCGGACGCGTGCACCAATGCGCTCAGGAAATCGCTGCGCGGCTCCTTGCGGCGCTCCTCGATCAGCGGCGTGAACGTTTCGATCATGTCCTTGATCACGGCTTCGAGCACGTCGAGCCGCTCCGGCGGCGGATCGAATGACACCAACGCTTGCGTCGTGCCGTCGGTCCACCACTTCAACCGTTCCACGTACGACTCCGGCATTCCCAGCAGCCTCAAGATCACCGCGCCGGGCACCTGCCGCGCGACGCTCTCGTTGAACTCGATCTCGCGCTGAACCGCTGCATGCTCGAGTACCAAGTCGATACGCTCACGCACGTATGGCCGCACATCATCGATGATCTTCTTGCTGAAGGCCCTCACGAAGAGCTTGCGCAGACGCTGATGCTCCGGACCGTCCATGTTCGGCAGGATGCGCGGCATGACACGCACTGCATTGGGGATGCGTCGGCGCAGCTCATCGCCCGGCAGTATCCGTTGCAACAGCGATTCCATCTTGCCGTTCAACAGCGGCAAAGTGCCGGAAAAGCCTT
>JBEVDW010000256.1:0-4984 GCA_040513115.1 Steroidobacteraceae bacterium
AGCGCGCTCACCAACACGGTGGAGTGGGTCAAGGTGCAAGAATCCGTGTACGTCGGAACGGCTCCGCAAGCTACATGGAACCAGTACGGCTTCGGCCTCGATCCGCAAGAGGCCCTCGGCGGACCGGTGAACGAGATCTGGAAGCGGCGGATGTATGTCGAAGCGGTCACGTTCGCCAGTGTTGCGCTGTTCGGCCGTGCTCCCGATCGCGTAGAGCACAATCCGGTGTATGAACCCAGCGACGAGGATGTCGCTGCGAATTCCATCCGGATTCTGAAGGGTCAGACGCGCTTCGTCCGCCACGTGTTCAACGCCATCCTTGATGGCAAGCCACGCGTGACGATCGAGATACTGTGGTATGTGCTCCAAGAGGACGCGCCATTTCGTGATGAGGGCGAAAGCGACAAGTGGAAAATCCAGATCGAAGGTAAGCCGACGTCGCTCCGGTTGACGCTGGAAGCGCTCGCATCGATCGACCACAATGAAGGCATGCAGCCCGGCGACCCCACGCTCCCGAGCTATTACACGACGGCGACGGTGCTCTTGCAGGCCGTGCCGGTCGTTTGCGCAGCGCCGCCGGGACTCGTCTACGCAACGACGTTCACGAACAGCGTCAACGATTTCAGTCGCCTTGCCACGCGCGAGACTATGGTGACCTGATGGTGGGGCACGACATTCGGAGACAGTAGTGAAGAGAACCGTCCTGATCGTGGGTGCAGCGGGTGGCGTCGGAATGGCGCTGGCTAAGGTGCTCAGCGCTCGCGGCTACAATGTCGTCGGCACAGTGCTGGACGACACAGAGGCTGAAGCGGTCCGCGCGGCTGTGCCCGATATCGGGTGGCTCACCACCGTGGACCTGTCGAACGCTGACAATCTCCTCCCTGCGCTGGCTCCACTCCGCGACGATCAGTCGATAGAACTCGTTGGTGTGACGGTCTGCGCCGCAATCTCACCGTATGGCCCGCTTGAAACCACCCCTCTTGCAGGCTTGCGCCGGACGATCGAGATCAACACCGTAGCGGACGTTGCGGTCTATCAAGCCTGTATGCCGATGTTGCGCAAGACTAAGGGACGCTTCGTCTTCATCGTATCGAACGCCGGCCGGTTTGCGATTCCCTTCATTGGCCACTATGTGGCGTCGAAGTTCGCACTCGAAGGCCTAGGCGATGTGATGCGTCGCGAGGCGAGCAAATGGGATGTGCCCGTGATTCTGATCGAGCCTGGCGGGATCAAGACAAACATGGTCTACCAGCAGATCGCAACGATCAAAGATGACATCGCCGACATGAGCGCGCAGGTTCGCAATCTCTATGAAGATCTGTTCCTCGCCTTTCAGGGCATCCTCGACGGTGTCGAAACGGCGATGCCGCCCGAGACCGTCGCCGAGTGCATCGTGCACGCGCTCGAAACCGATGATCCTCAGACCCGTTATCAGATCGGCCAGGATTCGATCGACTCGATTCAACTCGCGCGCACTGCATCGGATCGCGAGATCGATGAGATTCTCGGCCAGCAGTTCGCGAATGCGGCCGCAGCGGCACGAGCCCGCAATGCGTGACATAAGTCCGAGGCAGTGAAGCAATAAATACGGCTCGCGGGACGCTCGCCGTCATCGATGAGTACGCTCTTGTGATCGGGGATCGTGGCCAGATGGCAATTGCGACAAGCGGGCTGATGTTTACGAAGAAACCTGACGAGCGACAATTTACAGGACACGCAGATCGGTCACTATCGCTCTCGAGGTGCCACTCTGGCAGCGTACGGTCTGAGGGGGTACCTTAGATCCTCGAAGTCGAATTGATCCGACGCCACCATTGCGTTACGGCAATACAGCCGCGTTGGTCATCAATCATGCGCTGTCACGCGTAACAGCACAAAGATCTGAGGTTGTAGCATCAGCAATTTTCACTGCTCCTGACAACTCACACGTGCACATGCCCTGCCCCGACATCTAACTCCGAAATCTCATAGCGGAATGCAATGAATGCGAGCCAGCCATATAGCGCGATGACGCAGGCAATGACCAGCCCACCGGAAATGCCGGGCATTGCAGCGGTCGAAAAGAATTCCCTCGAAGAATGAATCACGCCTGCGTCGCCACGCGGCTGCAGCAGCGCTGACGTGATCTTAAGGCTCCATGCGAGCAGCAGGAGCAGGAAGATCCAACCATAGTTTCGTCGTAGGCGCCGCGCCATGGCCTGCCGCAACGAGATCGTGAACTTTGGGACACGCAGATCTTCTCCGATCTCAGCCAGCCACTGAGTTGGGTTCACGGGCGTCGGTGCGAAGAGTTGCGCGAAGTAGTACCGCTCTAGCTGGCGCACACGACAACGATACACATGAAAGAAGCGATAGCGCCGCGCTTCGATGAGCAGCAGGATGTAAACAATCAACATGGCGAACAGCAGCACGGCGTGATGCGAGTCGGGTGCGGATAGGGCAATCGAGAGCATCGCAGCAACTGCGCCGATGGCCCAGTTTGTTGTGACATCCAGCCGGTCGCGCCAGCTGATCATGCGCGATAGTTCACCGCGATAATAATGGACGAGGGCGGTAACGCCTTCTGCCGAGGTTGTCGGCAACACTGGCAACGCGGGCCCGGCTGCAGCCGAGACCTTGCTGGGACTAATGAGGTTTTCGATCGCCACGGCCCCGCCTGTAGACCCCGGCCGGGAGGTTTACAATCCGTACCGATACATCAGCGTCCCTAGACGCACCGCCCAGGTCTTCCAAGCTCAAATGCACTCAACGAAGTACAGCAATGCGCCTTCGTGCGTCGTCTGGGCGAAAACGGAGGAGGGCATACGCGGATTCATCCTCGAGCGCGGGATGAAGGGGTTCACCGCGCAGGAGATCAAGCACAAGTTCTCACTTCGAGCTTCCGCGACCGGTGCCTTGTACTTCGACAGCGTCGTTATGAGCGCCGATTCGTGGGTCAAGCTGCAAAGCGGCAAGAGCGAAGGCGTCGTGTCCAGCTCGTATCATTCGACGGACGGTGGCTTCGGCTTTGCGACCGATGACGTGACGACGCTCGATGACGCAAGCGCCAATGCCTATCGTTCGTGTACCTGCGCGCAGCATCGAGGTCACGAACGACCTTGGTTCGCGCGTGATCACGCAACGAGAGAGGAGGGCCCAGACAGACCAGCACATTTCACCAACGAGCTCATGTTCGGTCGGTTTTCTGACGGCAACCATTCTGATTCGAGGAGGACTGTCATGAAAGATCCTTCCATCATGAAACGAGTCCCGGGGATCGTCGCTGCCTCGGCGTTTGTGTCAACTGCGCTCATCACGGTGGCCTCGGCCCACGAGCCCGGTCGCATGACCGGTGGCGGCTCCATCGTTTGCAGCAACGGCGGATTCCGTGTCACGCATGGATTCGAGCTTCACTGCATCGATGACGGTGAACCGGCAGCGGCATTGCCCAACAACTTGGAGATCAACTGGATCGATCCCACAAGTGGCGTTGAGCAGAATTTCCACCTCACATTGCTGGGAACCGCGATTTGCTCCGACTCGACCCAGATCGATGAGAATCCGCCCGATGCGGGATTCGACACAATGATTGCGACTGGAACTGGGACGTTGAACGGCGTGGCCGGCGCGTTCATCTCCTTTACGTTCACGGATGCCGGAGAGCCAGGCGCCGGAACCGATCGGGCAACGTACCTGATCACGGACACGTCAGGTGTCGTTCTCAACTGCGCCGGCACGGTGCTGAGCCAAGGCGGCAATCACCAGGCTCATAGGTTGACGGGCAATGACTGAAGTTCGTGAGGTGGAAGGCTCGCGGGTCGAAGCAAAAGGGGACAGATCCGATCCGTCCCCTTTCAATTATCGATAGAACACGTAGTCCGCCGTGTACGGCACGAGCTTCGTCTTGCCGATGTCCCCCGCCGCGACACATCCCGTTGCAGGAGCGATTCCTCCCACCGTATTCACACGGTGAATGAACTTTGCCTTGGGCAGCGGATCCCGCGAGTAGGTGCCGCTCTGAGCGCCGACCACGCGCAGCAGGAACCACTTGATCGCGCCTGGGGCGACGTACGCCGGATCATCCGACTCCTGCTCCTTCACGGCCCACACTGCGCTGGTCGTGCTCGAATGCTGCCAGGTCGGTCGAGCAGCACTGCTCTCTGCCGGGTTCGGACTCAGGAAGTGCGTCATGATCTGTTCGCCCTCGCCATCGAACACTGTCGCCTGCGGGCTGTACAGCACCCACTTCGCAACTGCTCCGTCGGGCAGGCAGACATAGTTCTGCGTGCCCACTGCGTGGCCGATGGCAAACGCTTTGCTTCCCTGCTCGACCGTCAGAATGTCGGGCACGGCGGGCGGGGTGATCTCGGCGGCCACGGCCGTAACGGACGACGCCATGGCAAGCGCGACGATGAATATGATCTTCGAAGGCATACGAGTCTCTCCCAGGTGATGGTTATTGAAGGCGAACGAACCAATCAGATCGCAACGGAGCGGGAAGCGGCATCGGCAACGCTTGCTGCTTTACGAGCACTGCGCTTCGTGAATGGAACGAGCATGGGCACACGTTGGCGGTACAGCGCGTATTCGCGATGCTGGGCGATGAGGTCGCGCTCCTCGAGCTGGATGGCGATGAGAATGTAGGCGGTCGTGGCGATCGCGAACACGAGGTGCGCCACTGTCATGGTCGGCGTCGACCAGAACGCGAAGAACCAGCCGACGTACAACGGATGGCGCACGTAGCGATACAACACGGGCGTTTTGAAGGGCAGTGGGCGGTACGGTTCGCGCCGCAGCTGCAGCCACACCTGACGCAGGCCGAACAGATCGAAGTGATTGATCAGGAAAGTCGATACCAGCACGAGTGACCAGCCGAACGCGTAGCAGACGTAGAGCACTGCACGTGAAATGGAGGGCTCGGTGTTCCACACGATTCCGCCCATCGGCTCCCAGAATGCGAACAACATGATCAATGCAAGGCTGGACAGCAGCGTATACGTGCTGC
>JBEVDW010000257.1:0-12027 GCA_040513115.1 Steroidobacteraceae bacterium
GAAAGCGCTCGCCCGACTGCAATGCTGCGCGCTCGAACACGTTGCTCCACACGGTGAAGTACGCCTCGGGCAGCGAAGCTGCTGCAACGACATCGACACCGGGCGGCAGCGGCAGCACCTGGCCTTCATGCACGCTGCAGTACTCCGCATACCCGCCACCCTGCAGCAGCGCGCAGACGGCATGGCCGCGTTTGAACTCGTGCACAGCAGTCCCGACCTGCTCCACGACCCCCGACACTTCCAACCCGGGATACGGCGGAGCGCCGGGCGGCGGCGGATAGTTACCGCGACGCTGCAGGACATCGGCTCGATTCACGCCGGCGGCAGCTACCTTGATGAGCACGTCATGCTCGCCAACGCTTGGCATCGGCGCATCGGCAACGACGAGGGCTTCAGGGCCGCCGGGCGTTGGCACGGAGATGACTTTCACGGCCCGTATCTCACTTCTTGCGCGGCACGTACAAATCCGTGAGCGTACCTTCGAATGCTTCAGCGCTGAATGCCACGGTCTCCGACAACGTCGGATGCGGATGGATCGTCATGCCGATGTCTGCAGCATCTGCATTCATCTCGATCGCGAGCGCGATCTCGGCGACGAGCTCGCCGGCGTTGCTGCCCACCAGGCCACCGCCGATCACCCGGTGTGTCTCTGCATCGAAGATCAGCTTCGTGAGTCCCTCATCGCGTCCCTGGGCCAGCGAGCGGCCGCTGGCGGCCCACGGAAAGCGCGCAGTCTCGATCTTGACTCCCTTGGCCTTCGCATCGGTTTCCGTCATGCCCACCCACGCAATCTCGGGATCGGTGTAGGCCACTGACGGAATCACGCGCGCGTCGAACGCACGCTTCTGCCCGCTCGCCACTTCAGCAGCCAGTTTGCCCTCGTGCGTCGCCTTGTGCGCCAGCATCGGCGGCCCGGCGATATCGCCGATGGCAAAGATGTGCGACACATTGGTTCGCATCTGGCGATCGACCGGAATGAAACCACGCTCATTCACGAGCACGCCCGCCGCCTCCGCCTTGAGCATGCGGCCATTCGGCACACGGCCCACTGCGACGAGCACTTTGTCGAACACATCCGGCGCTGGCGCATCGTTGCCCTCGAACGTGGCGCGAATGCCGCCCGCTGTGGCCTCGAGCTTCGCGACCTTCGTGTTCGTCAGAATGCGCTCGTACCGCGCCCGGATCCGTTTCTCCAGCGGCCGCACCAGATCACGGTCGCAACCGGGAATCAGATCCGGTGTGAGCTCGACGACCGTGATGCGCGTACCCAACGCGTCGTACACGGTGGCCATTTCGAGGCCGATGATGCCGCCTCCCACCACGAGCATGCGCTGCGGCAGATCCAGCTCGAGCGCCACCGTGGAATCGATGACGCGGGGATCATGCGGAAATCCGGGTAACCGCATCGATTCCGAACCCGCCGCGATGACGCAGTGGGCAAATGACACCGTGCGTTTGCCGCTGCTGCCGGTCACTTCGATCTGATGCGGCGAAGCGAACTCACCGACACCTCGCACGACTTCCACCTTGCGTTGCTTCGCGAGCGCCGAGAGACCACCCGTCAAGCGCGACACGACTTTGTTCTTCCACTCGCGCAACTTCGCCGTATCGATCTGCGGTTTGCCGAAGTGAATGCCGGCGCTGGCCATCGATTCGGCTTCTTCGATCACCTTGGCCGCGTGCAGCAGCGCTTTCGAAGGAATGCAGCCGACGTTGAGACAGACGCCGCCCAGTTGCGGGTCGCGTTCGATCAACGCGACCTTCATGCCGAGATCGGCAGCACGGAACGCCGCTGTATAGCCGCCCGGTCCAGCGCCGAGCACGACGAAATCGAAATCGTAGCGATCGCCAGCTGTCGGTGTCTGTTGCTGCGTGGTTGCACCAGGTCGACTGTCGTTTGTCTCGGGACGAGGTGGCGATGGAGGCGCGGTCGAAGCCGGCACAGCAGCCTTCGCCACTTGCGCGGGTTGCTTCTTCGCTGGTGCTTCGGCGTTCGGTTGCGGGCCGCTCTTTTCATCCGCAGGAGCGCCTGCTTCGTCCTCCAACTGCAGGATCACACGATCCTTCGAAACCCGGTCGCCCTTCTTGATCGCCACACTGCGCACCACGCCCGCACGCGGTGAAGGCACATCCATCGTTGCCTTCTCCGTTTCCAACGTCAGCAGCGGTGTCTCCTTCTCGACGCGATCGCCCGGCTTCACGAGCACTTCGATGACTTCGACATCCTTGAAGTCACCGAGGTCGGGAACGCGGATTTCAGAGCTCACGGCACGGCCTCCAACAACCCGCGCACATCCGCCATCCGTTGCGCGAGAAACGTCGTGAAACGCACCGCCTGCGCGCCGTCGATGACGCGATGGTCGTACGCGAGCGTGAACGGCAAGATGAGACGCGGCACGAAGCTGCCGTTCTCGTACACGGGCTGCATCGAGGATTTCGCGACACCCAGGATCGCGACTTCCGGCGCATTGATGATCGGCGTGAATGCCGTGCCGCCGATGCCGCCCAGGCTCGACACGGTGAAGCAGGCACCCTGCATCTCGGCCGCCGACAACTTGCCGACGCGAGCCTTCTCGGACAATGCGCCCAACTCCCGTGCAATCTCATAAACGTCTTTGCGATCCGCATCCCGAATCACCGGCACCATCAATCCATTCGGCGTGTCGGCTGCAAAACCCAGGTGCAGGTACTTCTTCAAGATCAACGTTTGACTGCTGCTGTCGAGCGAGGCGTTGAACGTCGGAAACTCCTGCAGCGCCTTGACGCACGCACGCAGAATGAACGCCAGCGGTGTGAGCTTGATCCCTTCCTTCGCTGCCTTGCCCTTGAGCTTGGTGCGTACGTCCTCGAGCTCGGTGATGTCGGCCTCATCCATCTGCCACACGTGCGGAATGCTGGTCCAACTGGCGTGCAGGCGCGGACCGGAGATTTTCTGAATGCGCCCGAGCGGCTGCGTCTCGACAGGTCCGAACTTGGCGAAATCCGCGGCGGTGAATTGCGGTGTCGTCGCAGCAAGCGCGGGCTGGGCAGCCGTCGCACCGCTCAAGCGTTCCTTGATCCACCGCTTCACGTCATCGTGCGTGATGCGGCGTTTGATTCCAGTGCCCTTCACCTGGCCGAGATCGACGCCCAACTCGCGTGCCAGCTTGCGTACCGAGGGGCCTGCGTACGCGCGCGCAAAGCCTGGCTCGTCGATGGCCGGACCTGGCTTCGTGTCGCTCTTGGGTGCGGCGGAAGCAGGTGCCGATTGCACTGGCGTCTGCGGCACTTCTTTCGCAGCAGGTACGTGCTCGGAGTCGCCTGCAATCGGGGGCGACGGCGGTTTGCTCGGCTCCTTGGCTTCCTTCTTCGCGGGCGGTGATTCCGCTGGCGCTGGAGCCGCAGCATTCGCACCTTCTTCCACTTGCACGATCACGCTCCCCTTCGAGACGCGATCACCCTTGCGCACCGACACGGCTTTCACAACGCCAGCGGCGCTGGAGGGCACATCCATCGTGGCCTTTTCGGTTTCGAGCGTAACGAGCGGCGTTTCTTGCTCGATGCGATCGCCGGGCTTGACCAGCACGTCGATCACTTCGACATCGTGAAAGTCGCCGATGTCGGGAATGGTGATGTCTTTCATGAAAACCTGATCACACCGTGACGGGGTTGGGCTTGTCTGGATCGATGCCGTACTTCTTCATCGCGGCTAGCACGGTTGCCATATCGAGCTTGCCTTCGTCCGCAAGCGTCCGCAGCGATGCCATGACGATGTGGAATCGATCGACTTCGAAATGTCGACGCAGCGCTGCACGTCCATCGCTGCGTCCATACCCATCCGTGCCCAGCACGATGTAACGGCCCGGCACCCACTGCCGGATCTGATCCGGCACGATCTTCATGTAGTCCGTGGCGGCAATGAATGGATCGGTGCGATCGCCCAGGCATGTGCTCACGTACGGGACGCGCTGTGTTTCGCCCGTGTGCAGCAGGTTCCAGCGTTCCACATCCAGGGCCTCGCGGCGCAGCTCGGAGAAGCTCGGGACGCTGAAAACATCAGCGGGCACGCCAAAGTCCTTCTCCAGGATCTCGGCCGCTGCGATCACCTCGCGCAGAATCGTGCCCGCGCCCAGCAGGTTCACGCGCACTTTGCCGCGACCGCCGATCTGCAGCAAATACATCCCTTTGAGAATTCCCGGCGCCACGCCCTGCGGCATCTCAGGATGCGCGTAGTTCTCGTTCATGCAGGTGATGTAATAGAAGATGTCTTCCTGCTCCGCATACATGCGGCGCAGGCCGTCCTGGACGATGACGGCCAGCTCGAACCCGAACGTGGGATCGTAGGAGATGCAGTTCGGCACCGTGCTGGCCAGCAAGAGACTGTGCCCGTCCTGATGCTGCAACCCTTCGCCTGCGAGCGTCGTGCGTCCAGCCGTGCCGCCGATGAGGAACCCGCGCGCCTGGCTGTCGCCTGCGGCCCAGATGAAATCGCCGACGCGCTGAAAGCCGAACATCGAATAGAAGATGTAGAACGGCACCATGTTCACGTTGTCGTTGGTGTACGAGGTGCCTGCGGCGATGAACGAGCACAACGCACCGCCTTCGTTGATGCCCTCCTCCAGAATCTGACCCTTCTTGTCCTCGCGGTAGTACATCAGCTGCTCGGCGTCTTGCGGCGTGTAGAGCTGACCCATCGAGGAGTAGATGCCGATCTGGCGGAACATGCCTTCCATGCCGAACGTGCGCGCCTCATCGGGCACGATGGGCACGATGTGCTGACCGATGTGCTTGTCCTTCACCAGCGTCTGCAGGATGCGCACCAGCGCCATCGTGGTGGAGTACTCGCGATCGCCTGAGCCCTGCAGGAGCGATTCGAACGCTTGCAGCGGTGGAATCGTCAGGGGCGGCGCCTGTGTGCGACGTTGCGGCAGCGAGCCACCGAGTTGGTTGCGGCGCTCCTGCAGATACTTCATCTCCTGGCTGTCGGGTGCTGGCTTCTTGAACGGCGCGTTCGCGATCTCGTCGTCCGAGATCTCGATGAAGATGCGGCTGCGAAACTCGCGCAGCGCTTCGTCGTCGAGCTTCTTCTGCTGGTGCGTGATGTTCTGGCTTTCGCCCCAGCGCCCCATCAAGAAGCCTTTCACCGTCTTGCACAGGATCACCGTGGGCTGACCCTTGGTATTCACCGCGGCGTTGTACGCGTTCCATACTTTCTGATAGTCGTGACCGCCGCGATTCAAGCGCCAGATGTCATCGTCCGTCATCGTGGCGACCATCTCCTTCAGCTCGGGATACTTGCCGAAGAAGTGCTCGCGTGTGTATGCGCCGCCCTTGGCCTTGAAGTTCTGATACTCGCCGTCGACGCATTCTTCCATTACGCGGCGGAACAAGCCCTTCGTATCGCGCGCGAGCAGCGGATCCCAGCGCGAGCCCCAGATGACTTTGATGACGTTCCAACCGGCACCGAGGAACGCCGCTTCCAGCTCCTGAATGATCTTGCCGTTGCCGCGTACCGGACCATCCAGCCGCTGCAAGTTGCAATTGATGACGAAGATCAGATTGTCGAGCTTCTCGCGCACCGGCATCGTGATCGCGCCCATCGACTCGGGCTCATCCATCTCGCCATCGCCGCAGAATGCCCAGATCTTGCGATCCGTGGGCTTGACGAAGCCGCGATGTTCCAGATAGCGCTGAAAGCGCGCCTGATAGATCGCCATCATCGGGCCTAGCCCCATCGATACCGTCGGGTACTGCCAGAAGGTCGGCATGAGCCACGGATGCGGATACGAGCTCAACCCTTCTTCGCTCGTCACCTCTTTGCGAAAGTGCCGCAGTTGCTCTTCGGTGAGGCGACCTTCAAGAAAGGCGCGCGCGTAGATACCGGGAGCCGCGTGGCCTTGGATATAGATCATGTCGCCTGGATGCTTGTCCGATGGCGCACGCCAGAAGTGGTTGAAGCCCACCTCGTACATCGTTGCGGCCGACGCATAGGTTGCGATGTGACCGCCGTACTCTGCACTGTCACGGTTTGCCTGCACGACCATGGCCATCGCGTTCCAGCGCAGATACGCCTCCAGACGGCGTTCGATGGTGCGGTCGCCGGGGTATTCCTTCTCCTGCGCACCCGAAATGGTATTGACGTACGCCGTATTGGGCTTGAAGGGCAGATACGCACCGGAGCGGCGCGCGTGATCGATGAGGCGCTCCAACAGAAAGTGCGCTCGTACCGGACCCTGCGCCTTCAGCACCGAATCGATCGACTCGAGCCATTCACGGGTCTCTTCCGGATCGATGTCCTGCTCACGATCCGGACTCTTTGCTGTGTCGTTCATGCGTGATCTTTCCTGCGCGCTCCGCGTATCATCGCGGGCTCATATTGTTAGATACATTCGCTTTCATTGCCATCGTGGTGCGCCTGCCGTTCAAGAGAACGGACGCTGCAGCGGAGAGTTTCCTTCACGATGACTCAGACTGCCCGATTACCCGTGACCGCGAACGCTTCATCGCTACTTCCGTCGACCGTTGCACCCAGCATCCGCTTCACGCGTGCGCGCGTCGACGAACGCTTGCTCGCCGCACACGATGCGGCGATCGTCGTGACCACTGCGGACGACATCGACACAACGCTGGCGCTGCTGCCATCCCATTCGATGTGGCAACGTCTCTACCGAGACACACGCTCGCGCGGTCCCGTGCAAACCCTGTGCTCACGAGCAGGTACGGCAGCGACCCTGGTGACTGTCGCCGTCTTCAGACCGGACGCCAGCGCCTTCGAGCGCTTGACCCTGGCCGGGCGCGCATGGAAAGACATTGCCAGTGTACTGCCGCGGCGGATCCTGCTCGTCATGCCAGCAAGCTCTAGCAGCCATGCCGTCGAGGCCGTGCTGGCTGCCGTGCTTGCGGGCAGTGCCAGAATGCCGTCGTTCAAGTCCAGAGCACAGCGCAAGCGTACGCTCGAGACAATCAGCATTGCGGGCGCGGCGACCGATATAAACGTCGAGCGTGTCGTCGCCACTGAGCAAGGCAACCACTTGGCGCGCTGGCTGACCTCCCTGCCACCCAACGTGTTGAACGTGGGCAGTTACCGCCGTGCATTGCAGAGCCTGGCACGGCGCGAAGATTGGGCATTCAAGTTCTATTCGGAGCCGACACTGCGCCGTCTGGGTGCAGGCGCTTTCCTGGCAGTGACGCGCGCCAGCTCCGGTGCTGGCGGCATCGCCCGGCTTTCCTATCGACCGCGCCGCGCACGCGGTGCCATCGCCCTGGTCGGCAAGGGCGTCTGCTTCGATACCGGCGGCATCAACCTGAAAACGCACAAGGGCATGTACCAGATGCACGAGGACATGCAGGGCAGCGCCGTCGCCGTTGGCACCTTGCTGGCCTTGAGCAACCTGGGCGTGGACTTCGGGATCGACTGCTGGCTGGCACTGGCGGAGAACGACATCGGCCCCAAGGCCTATCGTCCACAGGAAGTCGTGTGGGCTGTGAATGGAACGAGCATTCAAGTCGTGCACAGCGATGCGGAGGGCCGCATGGTGTTGGCCGATACGCTGGCGCTCGCCGCACGCGAGGAGCCCGATGCCATCATCGACTATGCGACGTTGACGGGCTCCTGCGTCACTGCGCTGACCGAGCGCTACAGCGGCGTGTTCACCAATCGGCCGGCACTGAACACGGTGCTGCAGGCCGCAGGCCAGGCCAGTGGCGAACGCGTGTGGCCGTTTCCGATGGATGAGGATTTCGACCGCGAGCTGGAGTCACACGTCGCCGACCTGTTGCAATGCACGCCCGACAGCAAGGGCGATCACATCCTCGGCGCGCGCTTCTTGAATCACTTCGTGCCCGCAGAGATTCCCTGGACGCATGTCGACCTCGCCGCGAGCAACAGCAAGGGCGGGCTCGCACACATCCCCACCGACTTCACGGGCTTCGGCGTACGCTGGACCCTCGAGCTCCTGCTCGGACAACATCTGTTGAAGCACTTGAAATCCCCGTCATGAGCAGCACGCCTGCAAGCTTGACTCTGCGCCGACCCGACGATTGGCACCTCCACGTGCGCGATGGCGTGCACCTCGGCAGCGTATTGCCCTACACGGCGCGGCAGTTCGCGCGCGCGGTGATCATGCCGAACCTGAAGCCGCCCGTGACGACGGTGGCGGCAGCGCAGGCGTATCGAGAGCGCGTCGTCCGAGCAGTACCGGCGGGGCTACGCTTCGAGCCGCTCATGACGCTGTATCTCACCGATACCACCGCACCCGATGAGATCCGGCGCGCACGTGCCAGTGGCTTCATCATCGGGGCGAAGCTCTATCCGGCAGGCGCGACGACCCATTCCGATGCAGGCGTCACGCAGATCGAGCGCATCTATCCCGCGCTCGCGGCGATGGAGGAAGTGGGACTTGTGTTTCAAGTGCACGGCGAAGTCACGGACACACACGTGGATGTATTCGATCGCGAGCGCGTCTTCATCGATCGCGTGCTGGCACCGATTGCCAACCGCTTCCCGCACCTGCGCATCGTATTCGAGCACGTCACCACACGTGAGGCCGTGCAATTCGTGCAAGGCGCGCGTGCCGGCGTCGGCGCGACGATCACGCCGCAACATCTGCTGCTCAATCGCAACGCGCTGTTCCAGGGCGGCATCCGCCCGCATCACTATTGTCTACCCGTATTGAAGCGCGAACACGATCGCGAGGCGCTGGTGGGTGCCGCGACGAGCGATGACGCACGGTTCTTTCTCGGCACGGACAGCGCACCGCATGCACGTCATACCAAAGAAACCACTTGCGGCTGCGCCGGCATTTTCTCCGCTCATGCGGCGATCGAGCTGTATGCCGAAGCCTTCGAGCTCGCCGGGCACCTGGACCGGCTGGAAGCATTCGCCTCTGAACGCGGACCCGACTTCTACGGCCTGCCGCGCAACGAGGACACCATCGTTCTGGAGCGTCAATCGTGGGTCGTGCCGGAGAGCATTGCGTTCGGCGATGCGCAACTGGTGCCGTTTCGTGCCGGTGAACGTGTGGGTTGGCGTTTGCGGAAGTTCGCATGAGCGCGGAACAGGCTCAGCCCCTGCCGATGTCGCAGCGCTTTCGCGGCTTCCTGCCCGTCGTCGTGGATTGCGAATGCGGCGGTTTCAATCCCAACACGGACGCGCTGCTGGAAGTGGCCGCCGTGCTGCTCGAGATTCAAGCCGACGGAACGCTCAAGCCCGGCGAATCCTGGCGCTATCACGTGAAACCGTTCGAAGGCGCCAACGTCGAGGCCGCGTCGCTCGCGGTGAACGGCATCGATCCCTATCACCCTTTGCGGCCCGCCATACCTGAGAAAGATGCACTCACACGCTTGTTCAAGGATGTGCGCAAGGCCATGAAGGACAACGATTGCACGCGCGCGGTGCTGGTTGGCCACAACGCCTGCTTCGATCTGAACTTCATCAACGCAGCGGTCGCGCGCAATGACATCAAGCGCAATCCGTTCCATCCGTTCTCGAGCTTCGATACGGCGACGCTCGCGGGCGTCGTGCTCGGACAGACCGTGTTGGGCAAAGCGTTAAAAACGGTCGGAATCGAATGGAATGCCGATGACGCTCACTCCGCAGCGTACGACGCCCAGCGCACTGCGGAGCTGTTTTGTCTGATGTGTAATCGCCTGAAGGGAGTGTATGAGGCCGTGCTGCGCCCGGCCGGTTAGCTGGGTCGGACGCTTCGCGTCCTGCAGGTCAACTGGTCTGTTGGCCAGATCTGACCAACTAGCCGGTAAGCCAGTTGGCCATTCCTGTCTTACCTCGCTTCGCTCACCAGCTTCTGCAACTCGCCGCTGTTGTACATCTCCATGATGATGTCCGAGCCGCCGATGAGCTCGCCGTTGACGTACAGCTGTGGATAGGTGGGCCAGTTGGAATACTTCTTCAGCGCCTCGCGCAGCTCCGGATCTTCGAAGATGTTCACGTGCGCGAAGTCCGCACCGGCGGCGCTGAGCGCCCGCACGGCAGCAGCCGAGAAGCCGCATTGAGGGAAATCCGGAGTGCCCTTCATATAGAGCACGACGGGACTGGAAGACAGTTGCGACTTGATGCGATCGATGACGTCCACGAGACACCTCGGAAATTAAACGGGCCGCGACAGCGCTGCTGCAACTTTACGGCGTTCCGCACGCTCGCATACGACGCGCTGTTCTGCCGCGGAAAGCTTTGTCCACGCGACGATCTCCGTCAGCGTACGCCCACAGCCGATGCAAACCTCGTCATCATCGAGCGTACACACTCGAATACAGGGTGAAGTGACGGGAGGTTGGGTCATTAGCTGCGCGGCGCCACCGTGCCAAGCGGCTACGGGCGTTGAATTATGGGGACGGCTCGCCTATTCTTCAAACGCTTTTTTGCAGTGCGGATGTCATCTTATCCGCGATTTGTAACGTGATTCTTAGCACGCGCGTTGGCCTGCTACGCAAGAACATTCAGAACAAGCGTCCTGGAGGAGATCAAGCACATGAATCCACTCAACACGGTGAAGGGCTCCATTACGACTGCCGTGATTCTGGCCGTCATCGTCTCTGTCCTTTTGACTTTGAGCATGATGGGCAGCGATGGTCTCGCCTTCCGGCACGTACAACTGGATCGCACCATACATATCGTCGCCGGTGTAATGTGGATTGGATTGCTGTATTACTTCAACGTCGTGCAGGTGCCTGGACTGGCCGACGCCGCAGCCGATAAGGGCGGCCCAGGCGGGGCGGGCATATCCAAGTACATCGCACCTCGCGCGCTGTGGTGGTTCCGCTGGGCGGCAGTACTGACCTGGCTGTCGGGCGCCTACTACTTACTCTTCGGTTACGGTGACGTGCGCTTCCATGACGCGTTCACGCTGCAACCCGGGTTTCGTGTCATCGGCATCGGCGCGTGGCTCGGCACGATCATGCTATTCAACGTCTGGGTTCTGATTTGGCCCAATCAGAAGAAGGTGCTGGGCCTCGTGCCTGCGACGGATGATGAGAAGGCAAAGGCTCGTCGTGTAGCGTTACTTGCCTCGCGGACCAACTTCGTGCTGTCCGTTCCGATGCTCATGTGCATGGGCGGGCAATCCCACGGCCTGCCTTTCTGACAAGACGCTGCGCTCGTCCGCAACGAAGCCCGGTCTCGCCGGGCTTCTTGCTTTTTGGCACTCTGATATAAGCGTTTGCAGTCATCGTCACCGAGTAGCTCATGCCGTTCTCGCTCGCTGCCGCCGAGGCCAGCTATGTCTCGGACATCGTGCAGGTCGCGCTCGCTGAAGACGTGGGCGCGGGCGACCTGACGGCGCAGTTGATTGCACCGTCCACCCTTGCGCGCGCAACCATCATCACGCGCGAGCCGGCCGTGATCTGCGGTCAACCGTGGGTCGAGGAAACCTTTCGCCAACTCGATGCGAGCGTGCGCGTGAGCTGGGCCGTGACGGAGGGCGAACAGGTCGCCGCAAACACCACCTTGTGCACGCTCACCGGCCCCGCTCGCGCATTGCTCACCGGCGAGCGATCGGCATTGAATTTCCTGCAGGCGCTGTCCGGGACGGCAACCTTGACGCGGCGTTATGCGGATGCGCTCGCAGGTACGCAGTGCCGCGTGCTCGACACTCGCAAGACCATCCCCGGGCTACGCCTGGCGCAGAAGTACGCCGTGCGTTGCGGGGGCGGCAGCAATCATCGCATCGGCCTGTTCGACGCCATTCTCATCAAGGAGAACCACATTGCGGCGGCAGGCTCCATCGCTGCGGCCGTGGCAGCGGCACGGCGCATCGACGCGGGTGTCATGGTGGAAGTCGAAGTGGAAACCATGGCGGAGCTCGAGCAAGCGTTGCAGGCCGGCGCGGATCGCATCCTGCTCGATAATTTCTCGCTCGAGGACCTGCGCGCCGCCGTCGCTCGAACGCGCGCTTCGGCTCGTCCCCGGACCGAGCTGGAGGCATCCGGCAACATGACGCTGGAGACTGTACGCACCGTGGCGGAAACGGGTGTGGACTTCATCTCCGTGGGTGGGCTCACAAAGCATCTGCAAGCAATCGATTTGTCGATGCG
>JBEVDW010000258.1:0-5709 GCA_040513115.1 Steroidobacteraceae bacterium
CGCACGCTGGAGCTCGTGCGTAGCGGCAAGTTGGGCAAGGTCAAGCACGTCGAGACCACCTTCATCGGTCCGGAATTCCCCGTCGATCAGCCGGAGAAGTGGGCGACCTACAACGATCCCAAACTGGGCGGCAGCATGCTCAAGCACATGGGAGGCTATACGCTTCACTTTGTCCGCTCCATCGCAGGCGAACCCACGAGCGTCAAGGCCAAGGGCAAGCTCAATTCCCTCGGCAGCGACACCCTGATCGACGCTGATTTCGTCTTCGCCGGCGGCGGCACCGGCCGCGTTCTCATGGACATGACGGGTAAGCCCAAGCCGTTCTCTGTCGATGGCCGCATCGTGCTCGAGAAGGGCGAGATCGTCGTCCACAACTTCATGGTCCCGCACAACGACAAACCCTTTGCGCCGGTACGCACCGCCGACGGCAAGTACGACTACGACGGCTCGTCCTTTGCCGGCTGGCTCGAGATCAAGCATGCCGACGGTACGACAACGCGCGAGGACTTCTTTCCCTCGGACACCACCTGGTGGCACCAGCTTCAAGCGTTCGTCGACGCCGTACGAAAGGGCAAGCCGCTGCCCACCTCGGGCGACGACACCATCAATCAAATGAAGCTGAATGACGCCGTCATGCGGGCGGCAGGCTTCGATCATCTCTTGCGCGCCTGATCGAGATTTCGCGCTCGCGCGGTAATAGCGCAGCGTTGCCTTGACGTTTGCATCGCAAGCTCGCGGAAGTTGCGTGACGACTCGGGCGCGATGCGGCGACATTCGGAGCGCTCAAAGTCCCTGTCGAAATCCATTACACACGAGCCGAACAGCCGCGTGGCTCCACCGACGATGATCGTAAGTACGAAGCCAATATCGGGAGAATCGTGGTTTCCTATCAGGCACGCTTGAGGCTTGCGTCACAGTTCGCTCGGTTGCACTGCGATCGTGAGCGAAACAATCTGGCCTCGGTGCGGAAGTTGCTTTAGAAGTGGTGACACCTCGACGAGAGCATCTCATGCATTCAATTCTTCGTTCTCAGGGGCACTTTCAAAGCAATTCGTCCAACAGGTTGCGCCTGATTTTGTGGGTGCGGTCATGAGTGCGGGGCCCCTCATCATCTTGTTGGTGTTCCTAGGTGGCGCGATCATTGGCTATTGGGTTGGTTTGGCGGATGCGCGCTGGTGGCGCGCTCAGGACCGGCATCACAAGCAACCCTTGGTGGCATGTTCACGCCAGACCACAGCTCTGCCGGCAAGACTGCTAAGACGCCAACGCGGCTAATCCATACGCGCGTTCGGCACGTAACGCGCATTGAGTCTTCTGCGAACGTACGTTCGCGCTCAAGCCAGCCGCCTTCACGCTACAGCTTGGCCCCGAAGTTGTATTTGAAGCTGAGCTGAAGCCGGGTGTCGTCGCCAGTAGCGCCATCGTTATCCTCGCGCTCACCCCACAGCCCCTCGCCACCGATCAGGACATTCTCTGTCGGCGTGAAGAGGAGGTTCACCGACGCATATTGCCCCTCTGCGAATGCATCGCTCAGCGGAAATGGGGACATTCCCCATTTCCCTGCGTCCGTTGAAAGGCTTGCGAAAGCTTCTGACAGCTGAACGTCAGCGACGGAGAACAGGCTCTTGCCCTGCTGGGCGATCCCGGGGACGCCGGCGTGAGATTAGGCAACTACGCGAGCGCCAGATCAAGTTGCCATGTGCTCATGAACATGAAACCACCTCGTGACGCGGTGTATCGAGCGCATGCTGCTTGTGTGAGCGAGCAAAACTGCTTTTTCTCTTGCTCGTGCCGTCCCTTGGATGGTGATTCCGGAACCACTGTGTAACCGTTCGATAACTGACTGCGTAACCGAGTCAGCTCTAGTCTTCTTTCCGGCTCAACTTCTGATGCTGCGACGGATAAGGCGCCGAGACATGACGGTTCCTGCGCTGCCGCTCACCGTACAGGCTCCCGCAAGAAACCATGATCGTCTGGACCGACTTCGACAACCAGCTCACCGCCGCAGTGACGTGGGCGACACCGACCTCAACGCAATCGAATGATTCTCAAAGCACTGATCGGAGGAACACCATGCTCATCAGAACAACCATCGCAGCAGTGATTGCCGTTGCCGCGCTCACGACATTGGCGTTTGCAGCGAAGCCCAACCCCGAGCCGCTGCTCCTGACGCAAGACCAGCAGGAAGTAGATGCGTTGGCGCTGTCCTTGCGCGATGCCCCGGCTGTCAAGGCAGCGCGCGCAGAAGCGCTCGAGCGTTGGCAGCAGCTGCGTTCTGCGAGCACGAAGGACGGCAAGGCCACCGTTCAAGGTGCGGTCGACGAAGCCGTGTACGCCACACTGCGTGCGACGGCGGCCAATGATCCCGCGAATCCGCGAGTGATTTGGACAGTCGCTCCGCCGTATGACAATGGCGGAGAGCAAGTGCCCGGCAGCCGCGTGGGCGGCGACAGCCCCGATCGCATCTATCGCGCGTTCGCGGTTGATCCCAAGTACACCTACGAGATCCACGGGCAGCGCCGCGCAAAGCCCTCTCTGGCTGAGTTCACCTTCGAGGCGTGGCCTTTGCCGTTGATCATTGGATATCCGCAGGCAACGCTAACTTCGAAGGACATCGACGTCGGCGCCGATGGGCGATTCGTCGTGACCCTGGACACGCAACCCACCAACGGGCGCCGCAATCATTTGCAGCTGCTACCAGGCACCGCAACCATCTTCTTGAGGGACACGTTGAGCGACTGGTCATCCCAGTTGCCCAACGAACTCGTGGTCAAGCGCGCAGGCGGGCCAGACGCAACACCGCGCGACTCGGCAGCAGTCGTCAAGCAGGCTGCGGAGCAGATCCGCGCCACCGCGACGGACACGATCAAGTTCATCGACTGGGCCTGGAAGGATCCCGCCAACCAGATCACACCGCTCGTGCGCCCGCAGGAATGGGGCGTGCAAGGCGCTGTAGTATCCGTCAACCGTTTCAGCATCAAGAATGACGAAGCCCTCGTCATCACGGTGGATCGGATCGGCGCGAAGTACATCGGCTTTCAACTCACGGATCCATGGCTGCGATCGGTTGACTACTGGGCCCACAACAGCAGCCTGAGCGACCGGCAGGCCAAGGCGACTGCGGATGGCACCTTCACCTATGTGATAGCACCGCGAGATCCCGGCGTGCACAACTGGCTGGATACCGGCGGCCTGAACGACGGCGACGTGCTGGTTCGTTGGGAGGGGATTTCGGGTAAGCCGGCAGTGGAGAAGGCCGTTCGCAGTGCGCGCCTCGTCAAGCTCACCGAGCTCTCAGCCGCGCTGCCACCGAACACTCCGCGCGTCGATCCGAGCGAGCGCAAGCGTCTGCTCGCAGCGCGCACTGCGGAGTACAGGGTTCGCGTGGCTCAGCAGTAAGGTGTGCACGGCGCTGTCTGCCATCGCAAAGCAATTGTGATTGCAGGCAGCGCCATGCTGTTTCCAAACCCGGTTGCATTGGGTGGCAACCGAGAGCTTCTCACGGCGTGAGCACCACGCGAAACCGCGCCTTGCCACCCATCATGTGCTGGTACGCCTCCGCGGCTTTCGCCAACGGAAAGACCTCGATCATCGGTCGCACGTTTGACAGCACACTGAACCGCAGTGTGTCTTCGGAATCGGATGCTGTGCCTGAAGGCCATCCGGCAATGGAACGTCGCGCGCCGATGAGGAGCAGCGGCGGAACCTCGATCGGCTCGCCGGTGGCGCCGACCACGACGAGCTTTCCATCGACGCCGAGTCCAGGCACCACCGCGCTCATGCTCTTCGCGTCCGTGACGGTTGCGAGTATCGCCTTCGCGCCGCCGAGCTTGGTCAACTCCTCGGCTGCGTTTTGCGCAGTACTGTCGATATAAGCGTGCGCGCCGAGCTTCTTGGCAAGAGGACCCTTGTCCGCTCCGCGCGCGATCGCCACGGTCTTGAATCCCATCTTCGCAGCGAACTGAACTCCGAGATGGCCCAGGCCGCCTATCCCTAGGATCGCGACGAGATCGCCAGCGCGCGCGCCGCTGTGACGCAGCGCATTGAAGGTTGTGATACCGGCACAGAGCAGGGGCGCTGCGTCCTCCGATTTCAAATCATCCGGGATGGAAGCGAGTGCCTCGAACGGCGCAATCATGTACTCAGCATAGCCACCGTCGTAGGAGATGCCGGGGATTTGTCCCTGCACGCAAGTAATGAAGTCGCCACGGCGGCACGAGCTGCAATGCCCGCAATGACCCCCGTGCCAGCCTACGCCAACGCGCATGCCCGGCTTCCAATCCGGCACGTCTGTGCCAATCGTATCGATGATTCCCACCACCTCGTGGCCCGGTACACGCGGATACTGAATGCCGGGAAACGCACCCGCGACGGTGAACATGTCGCTATGACAGATACCGCAAGCCTGCACTTTGATGCGCACGTGTCGTGGTTTGGGGTCAGGTACCTCCCGCTCGACCACTTCGAGAGCGGCATTCGGCTTGGCAACCTGAGCGGCTTTCATTCGCGGCATGGGGACATCTCCATGAGCTGGTTCGAGCGTCACCATAGTCCCCGTATTCACGCTAGGGAAGGTGGTGCGCTTCACGTGCAGGGTTCAGCACCCGTCATCTGCCTGCTGATCTTCCACAAGCGCGCGGCGGACTCGCGGTCGATGGCGTGAGGCCAGACACCGCTCTCGCTCAAGGAGTCTCCAAACGTCCATTGATGGTCGTTGTCGGCTCTGAGCGTTGCGATGTCGACGTTCGTGCAATACACCCCGCCCCTGCCGTCAAGCTGCGGACTCGTCGCGCACCAGATGTGCGTGGCCGCCCCCTGCGGGATGGTCTTGAGTCCCTTCGAGGGATCGCGGATCGGATTGTCATGCTCGTCGAGCAAACCGGCCGCCTTCAGGTTTTCGATGGGCACGTGGCGTTCCAGCCCCGTGCCCAGAATGCTGCCGGGATGCAGCGAGAAGGCGCGTACGTCGTCGGCCTTGCCGCGCTCGTCGAGCTCCAGCGCGAACAGGATGTTGGCAGTCTTCGATTGGCCGTAAGCCGCCCAGGGATCATAGGGGCGGTGTTCGAAATGAATGTCGTCGAAGACGACGGGCGAGAAGCGGTGGCCCATTGACGAGACCGATACCACACGGGCGCCCTGTGCGCGCTCGAGCGCGGGCCACAGTTGAGCCGTCAACTGGAAGTGGCCGAGATGGTTGGTGGCGAAATGCAGCTCGTAGCCGCGAGCATCGAGCGTCCGTTTGGGCACTGCCATGATGCCGGCGTTGTTGACGAGAATATGCAGCGGCTGGCCTGCCGCGAGGAAACGGGCGGCGAACGCGGCGATCGAGGCCGGATCGAGCAGATCCATCGCTTCGATCTCGACACCGCCGATGCCCTCGAGCGCCGCTGCCGCGCGGCCGACATCGCGGGCGGGCACGATGACCCGCGCGCCCGCCGATAGGAATGTTCGCGCCGTCTCGCGGCCGAGACCCGAATAGCCACCCGTCACGATGGCAATCTTGCCGGTAAGGTCGATGCCCCGCATCACGTCTGCCGCCGTTGATGCGGGACCGAAACCGGAACCGATGGGCGATTGGAGGATGTGCATGGACTGAGCTCCTCGATCAGATTCTGCGTAATGATCGCGTGATTTCCATGAGCAAGTCGGGTGCCCTGTGCGCTGCAGGCTGCTTATCGCTGATAGTCGAAATACGACACCTTCCACTCA
>JBEVDW010000259.1:0-4647 GCA_040513115.1 Steroidobacteraceae bacterium
GCCCGTTACACAGATGCCAATCTGGATTTCAACGGGTGCAGCGGCGATTCCGGTGACGGCACGATGGCGGCTGCGTGGAACCGCGTATTCGGTACGGCCGTGCAGCCCGGAGGATGCGTGACACTGAGTCCCACATTCACGACGGGTCTGGTCGGCAAGACGCTCGACGAAACCAACACCTCTTGGCGCAGCGGCGTGGATTGGAAGCCGATGAAAGACGCGTTGCTCTATCTGAACGTGAGCAAGGGTTACAAGTCAGGCAGTTTCCCCATTCTGTCGGCTTCGACGTCCACTCAGCTCAATCCTGTGACTCAGGAGTCCGTGCTGGCGTATGAGGCGGGATTCAAGCTGAAGACGCTGGCTCAGACACTGCAACTCAACGGCGCGGTGTTCTACTACGACTACAAAGACAAGCAGATCCGTGGTCGCGTCGTCGTGCCCGTGTTCGGTCCGCTCGAGGGACTGGTGAATGTGCCGAAGTCCGAAGTGCGTGGGGCGGAGCTGCAGCTGAACTGGGTTGCGTTCCAGGGCTTCACGGCGAACTTGGGGCTCACGTACATCGACAGCAGGGTCAAGAACTTTGCGAACTACGATCCCTACGGCGTGCCGCGGACGTTCGATGACGAAGCATTTCCGCTCACGCCGAAGTGGCAGGGCACGGCCGACCTGCAGTACGAGTGGCCGGTGAGCGAAGCGTTGAACGGCTTCGTCGGCGGCAACGTGAACTACCAGAGCAGCACCTACGGCTCGTTCGGCGAGATTCCGCTGCTGAAGATCGATGCCTATACGCTGCTCGACCTGCGCGCCGGCGTGCGCACCAACGACGGACGCTGGAGCTTGAGCGCGTGGGGGCGTAACGTGACCGACAAGTACTACTGGACCTTCGCGGACCACTTCTCGGATACGACCGTCCGATTCGCGGGGATGCCCAGGACATACGGTATCGGCGTGACGTATCGGTACGAATGAGCCTGCACGGGAGACAAACGTGGGAATCGATCTATCAGGCAATGAGCTCAGCCGCATCCCGTCGGATCACATGCCGTGGCTGGCGTATCCGCTGATCCCGAACTCCTTCTTCAAGATCGTGAAGGTGGACGAGGCGACCAACACGGTCATGCTTCGTTACCGCATGAGCCCGGGCGTCGTGACACCGCGGCATGGCCATCACTGTGTCGCGACCGCGTACACTCTCGATGGCGCGTGGTACTACGACGATCTGGAGTTCCGCCAAGGCGATCTCGCGTTCGAGTCCACGCGTGACGTGCATCAGCCGTTCACGCGCGATGAGCCGGCCGAGCTGTTGACGACGTTCATGGGCGGGCGCGGCAATGACGCGCTGATCGAGGAATACGACGAGCAAGGGCATTCGTACGTGTTGCGGACACGCTTCTTCAAAGCCCTGGAGGGGATCACCGAGCAACAGTTGCGGGCGCTCGATCTGCGCGCGCTCATCGGCTGAGGGTGTAACGCATTGCGGCGCATTGGGTGGCTCGCGCTGTTCGTACTGTGCTGTGCCGGTGTTCGCGCCGGCACAGCCGTGGATGGCGCGGTCATTGCTGACGAACAGCAAGCACACGACTGGCTCTCGTACGGGCGCACATACAGCGAGCAGCGCTTCAGTCCGCTCGTTCAGATCACTCCGCAGAGTATCGGCAAGCTGGGACTGGCGTGGTCGCTCGACCTGCCCGGTATCAAATCGCTGGAAGCGACACCGTTGGTCGTGGACGGCACGCTGTACTTCAGCGGCAATGATTCGATCGTCTTCGCAGTCGATGCGCGCAGCGGGAAGCTGCTCTGGCGACACGATCCCGAAGTGTGGCGCCACGCGGGTAAACGCTATCGCCTGCTGTTTCCCGTCAACCGCGGCGTCGCGTTCTGGAAGGGGCGCGTCTATGTCGGCACTCACGATGGTCGACTGCTCGCACTCGATGCGCTGGATGGACGCGAGGTCTGGTCCGTGCAGACCTTGGAAGACGAGGCCGCTTACATCACGGGTGCGCCGCGCGCATTCAACGACAAGATCATCATCGGCAACGGCGGTGCGGAAGCAGGGCGCGCCCGCGGCTACGCTTCTGCTTACGATGCCGCCACAGGCAAGCTCATCTGGCGGTTCTACACGGTGCCAGGCAATCCTGCGCGTGGCTTCGAGAATGCTGCCATGGCGCACGCTGCAACGACGTGGACCGGCGAGTGGTGGCAATTCGGCGGCGGCGGCACGGTGTGGAATGCCATCACCTACGATCCCGAGTTCAACCGCATCTATCTCGGGACGGGCAACGGCGCTCCGTGGAATCAGCGCATTCGCAGCCCCGGGGGCGGCGACAATCTGTTCCTGTGCTCGATCGTTGCGCTCGACGCCGATACAGGGACGTACCGATGGCACTATCAAACGACGCCCGGTGAGAGCTGGGACTACAACTCGGCACAAGACATCGTGCTGGCACGGCTGCGTTGGCAAGGCGCTGAGCGGCCGGTCATCCTGCATGCGCCGAAGAATGGTTTCTTCTATGTCATCGATCGGCAGGATGGAAAACTGCTGGCAGCGGACAAGATCGGTCGTGTGACGTGGGCCGAGCGTGTCGATCTGCAGACGGGCAGACCTGTGGAGACGCGCGAGGCCCGCTTTCCCGACGGCGGTGGTCTGATCTATCCCAGCTCCGTCGGCGTGCACAACTGGCAGGCGATGTCCTTCAATCCGCGCACGGGCCTTGCTTATCTGCCGACGGTCGAGATGCCGCAGTACTACACGGATCAGCAAACCGATCGCAAAGGGTGGCGCACGCAGCCCTTCAGCTACAACACCGGCTACGACATTCTGACTCTCGAAGGTTTCGAGAAGATCGAGCTGAGCGCGCACCTGCTGGCCTGGAATCCGATCACGCGCACGAAAGCCTGGGAAGTGAAGTTGCCGGGCTTGTGGAACGGAGGCACGGTGACGACGGCGGGCGATCTCGTCTTCCAAGGCAACGCGGCCGGCGAGTTTGCCGCGTATGACGCACGCACGGGATCGAAGGTGTGGGCGTTCGATGCGGGCATCGGCATCGTCGGAGCTCCGATCAGTTATCAGCTGGGAGACAAGCAGTACGTCGCCGTGCTTGCGGGATGGGGCGGGTCATTGCCAGGTGCATTTGGTGCCGGAGTTGCCCAGCACGGTTGGAATTACGGCGCGCAGCCGCGACGACTGCTGGTGTTCGCGCTGGGTGCGCACGAGAAGCTGAAAGTCGTGCCGCCGTCGGCTCCAGCGCTGCCGGTCGATGATCCCAAGCTCGCGATCGATTCGAATGCTGCGACGAAGGGCAGCGCGCTGTTCAACAGCAACTGTCAGCTCTGCCACGGCTTTGGCGCGATCGCGGGCGGCGTCGCCCCAGACCTGCGCGCATCGACGCTGGCGTTGAATCAGGAGGCGTTCCGAGCGGTCGTAAAGGACGGATCACTCGAGAACCGCGGCATGCCGCGCTTTGCAGAGATCGACGCTGAGGATCTGCGCAGGATCTACTGGTACATCCGGGAGCGGGCGCGAGCGGATTTGAAGGCGAGGGGAGTGCCACCAACTCGGTTGCCAACAGGTGGTTGAACGCACTGAGCGTCCTTACGCGAGCAGCAGGCTGCGCAAGCTCATGCGTGCCTGTTCATCCATTCCCACGGCAGCCAGGTACGCATCGAAGGATCCATGTTCTTCGGCTGCGCTGGCATAGGCGGCGTCCAGATACTCCGGTGCTACGCCATTGATTGCCGCGAGCGCGTCATTGTCGAGATCGATCTTCAGCGCTGTGCGAATCTGCTCGCGCATCGTGGCAGCCAGCGCTGCGAAATCGATGTGGCGCGCGCTCGCCATGTAGTCGGCCAGAATGTCGCGGTAGGTCACACCCAGCGCGTGCAGGATGGAGGCGCTCACGAAGCCCGAGCGGTCCTTGCCGGCCGTACAGTGAATCAGCATCGGCACACGACCGCGTAGCAACTCGCCGAAGATCAACCGCAATGCGGGAGCCGAGTTGCCGGGGAGCATGCGATAGGTTTCCATCATCACAGCGCGGGCACCGCGCGCCGTCGGGTCGGCAACGATCATGTCCGTGAGGTGTGTGTTGCCGGTGCGCAGATCAGCGGATAGATCGAGGACCAGCTCTCTCGGCGCAGCACCCGCCGGCCATGGCGTGGGATTGCGTGCGCGTTCGCTCGCGCCGCGCAGATCGCAGCTCACCTGAAGTTGCAAGCTCAGCAAGCGCTGCATTTCGTGCGCATCCATGCGCGCCAGGCGTGAGGAACGATACAGCTGGCCGCTGCGAACGCGGTTGCCGTCGGCCGTTATCTGGCCACCGAAGTCTCGGAAGTTGGGTGTGCTGTCAAACATCGACGATAGGCAATCCAGTAGAGCGTTTGACGTTCTTGTACTGCCTGACCCACAATAGTACAAGTATCCTAGAACACAGCTGCCGTCCCGCACGCGGGCCGCAGCCATGACGATATCCATCCGAGGGGTTTACGAGTGGCGAACGCGTTGACTGTGCCGTATCCGGTTCCCCCGGAGATGACAATTCCCGCGACGCTGCAGTCGGTGTTCCTGTACATCACCATCGCCGCCGCCGTCGTGGTGTTGCTTGTGGCTGTGCGAATGAGTGTGCGGCAAAAGAGTCCGGTACCGTGCTC
>JBEVDW010000260.1:0-18049 GCA_040513115.1 Steroidobacteraceae bacterium
CACTGACCTGGATATCGCGGCGCTGCAGTTCGCCGGTCACGATGCAGCTATCGATCAACCGCTGCATGAGACCGCGCTGTTCCCACAAAACATCCAAGTGTGTGATGGCCTGCTCGACGGCCATCGTCACTTCGTTGACACGCAGCAGCTCCGAATCGCGCCAGCGTTGCAGGCCACGCAACGCCCAGGGGAGCTCATCGTCTGGACACACGCTCACGGAAACGGTCTTGGCCGCATTGGCCGGGCGGATCAGCGCGTCGTAGTGAAAAGAGCCGTCGAACGCCTGGTCTTCCCACACGAGATCGATGGCTGCATCGCCATGCTGCTGACGCAAACGCTGCACCCGTTCGAGCGCCTGCTCGGGTTGCACCCGCTCGACACTCAGTTGTTCCAGGCACTGCAGGACATCGGCCAACAGATCGGCATTCGTGTTATGCATAGAGCACCTTGCGCGGTGAGTTCGTTGCGCTGGCGGCAGTGTCGCCCAGCAGGAGATCGGCGATGGCTGCGGAGATCGGCAAGCCCGTGAGCTGCTCGATCCAGCCATACTCACCGGCAGAGTTGAGCTCGAGAAAAACGTAGCGGTCATCCGGTGTGAGGATCAGATCGATCGTTCCGTAGGTCAGGCGTGACTGCGCGACGAGATCGACGCAACGACGCGCGACATCGGCCGGCAGCTCATGAACCTTGTGTGGCGTCGAGCGCAGGTCATACCGGCGCCAGTCGAAGCGCGTGCGATTCGTCGTTTGCGAATGGATCTCGCAGGCGAAGACGCGCTGACCCACGACGGTGACCCGGATCTCCATTTTCTTCGGCACATAGGACTGCAGCACGAGCGGGCCGTGCGCTATGGATTGCGCATGCATCACATCGCGCGTGCTGACGGTATTCGTGTAGCGCATGAACTCGGAGCCCATGCGGCTGCGCAGAGTGAGCGAGCCGATGATCTTGCTGATCAGGCGCCCGGACTGCGAGCGATACAGATCCAGGAATTCGGCCGGGTCGTTCGAGACGATCGTCGGTGCGAGCTCGAAACCCAGCGCCTGAGCGCGGCCCAGCTGCGACGCTTTGCGCTGTGCGTACTGCAGATCCGATGGCGTGCCTGGCAAGGCACGGGCATCGAGCGATTCCCAGAATGACGACAGGAACTCACGACAATCCTGTCCGAGCACATTGCGCACCTCTTCGTCCTGGATAGCGGCGTGCACGTTGACCGCACCCGGCTTTCGATACCACACAGCGTCCACGCGATCGAACCGATGGGTGTTTCCTGCAACACGCACGCAGTACCTCGGTACGCCCGGCCGATAGCTGATCGTCAGATTGGCCTGTGCAGGAAAGTCGGCGATATCGAAGCGCAGGACTTCTGCTCCTCGACTGCGCAGGATGCTTTCGACCAGGATCGCAGGTTCGTCGTCCGGTGCTGTGATGATCAGAATCATGGCTACTCTCTTTCCTATAAGGGCGCTTCGTTTCCGAAGCGCCCCGCTGTTCGCTACGACGTGGAGGCGAATTAGATCAATCCCACTCGTCCGCTTTCGCCGGCGTACCGCAGCTCCAGGACCGCTTGAGGCCGCCGGCGACTGCCTGCAGTTCCAGGTCCGTGAGCTCGACGCCGACGTCGATGCTGTTCTCGGTCTCGGTGAGGTCGTTGATCTCGATCTGAGTCTTCACTTCG
Organism: Steroidobacteraceae bacterium; assembly: GCA_040513115.1. GTDB lineage: Bacteria > Pseudomonadota > Gammaproteobacteria > Steroidobacterales > Steroidobacteraceae > DATELY01. The sequence continues at coordinate 1,679 of JBEVDW010000260.1, forward strand.
TGGTTCATGGCAAAACTCCTGATGGATTGAGGTTGATGATCCAGTGGATCTCTATGCGAGACCCTCTCGCTTGAGGCGAGGCGTTTGGCCGCGGTGGCTGCAATCAGCCCGGCGCGGCACAATCGGTAGCGTTCGGGCGGGTTTCGGCTCGCTCGCCTGCGAACGGTGATGGGACACGACACGACCCCTCTCCAGCGCGATCACGCGGCCGGCCGTGCGAATGGTTTCGGGACGATGCGCGATGATGAGTCGCGTCAGATTGAGCGCGCGGATGGCCTCGTTGACGCTGCGCTCGCAGTTCACATCGAGATGGCTCGTTGCTTCATCGATCGCGAGGATCCGGGGTTGCTTGTAGAGCGCGCGGGCGAGCAGCACGCGCTGCTTCTGGCCCCCGGACAGCGACGTACCCATGTCGCCGATCAAGGTGTTGTAGCCCATCGGCATGGCTTCGATGTCGTCGTGGATCGCTGCCATGCGCGCACAGTCCCGGATGCGCTCGCGGTCGAGCTCGACGTCGAAGAACGAGATGTTGTCGGCGAGGGAGCCCGCAAAGAGCTGGTCTTCCTGCATCACCGTGCCGATCAGGTCACGATGCGCAGTGCCGAGGTTCGCGATGCTGACGCCACCCACGAGCACTTCACCGTCGGTCGGCGGCAGGAAACCCAGAATCACCTTGAGCAGCGTCGTCTTGCCGCAGCCGGACGGTCCGACGATCGCAACCGATTCGCCCGCCTCGATTTTCAGGCTGACGTTCTGCAACACCGCGGGCTCGCTCGGCGAATAGCGGAACGTGACGTTGCGCAGCTCGATGTCGGCACGGAGGGAATCAGCCGTGTACTCGCCGGTGTTGTCCTGCTCAGGTGTGCTGAACGCGACGTCGGCAACGCGCTCGGCATACAGCCTCAGCGTGCTGAACTCGATGGCCTTGTCGATGAAGGCACCGATGCGCGTGACGAATTGCAGCTTGAACGCGGTGAACGCGAACAGCATGCCGAGCGAGAGCCGGCCATCCATGACGAGCAGCGCACCGACCCACACCACTGCGATGTTCTCGATGCCGAACACGCCCGCCTTCACCGCGTGATACACGATCGTGAGGCGCTGCAAGCGGACCGCCGCATTGAAGTTGCTGACCAACAGATTCTGGTGCACGGCGTGGCGCTGCAGCTGCCGGCCGAACAGCTTCACACTCTGGATGCCGCGCACGGTCTCGAGGAAATTGCTCTGCTGCTTCGCTGCGTGAGCAATCTGCTCGTCCTGCGCCTGCATCATCGGCCGGTACAGGCACAGGCGCAGCAGGGCGTAGAGCGCAGCCGCACCGCACACGATCGCCGCGAGTCGAGCGCTGTAGATGAACATCACCGCGACGGTGACCAGCGCCATGAGACCGTCGAGCAGTGCTTCGATCGAGCTCGTCGTCAAGGTGCGCTGAATCACGTTCAGTGACTCGAAGCGCGAAGCGATGTCGCCGATGTGACGCTTCTCGAAGTAGGTCATCGGCAGACGCAACAGATGGGCGAAGAGGCGGCTCACCATCTGCACATTGAGCGTCGTGCCCAGCACCATGAGGACCCACTCGCGTGCAGCAGATATTGCAACGTGCACGAGTGCGAGCAGCAGGAAGCCGAGCGCAAGCACGGTCGTGAGATCGCGATCGTTTGCGACGATCGCCTGGTCGATCACCCATTGCGTGAAGAACGGCGCCAGTACCGCGAACACTTCGAGTGCGCCCGCCATCGACAGCACTTGCACGATCGCCGGGCGGGCGGACTTGAGGTTGCCGAGCAGGTCGAGCAGCGACACGCGCTGCACTTCGCGCTGCGGTTGAAACTCCGCGGTGGGCGTCAACTGCAGGCAGACACCCGTAAAGCCACGCGAAACGTCAGCCGCAGACAGCGCGTAAGCGCCCTGTGCGGGGTCGTGGATCGTGTAGCGGCCGCCTTCGATTCGGGTCAGCACGACGAAATGGTTGAACTCCCAATGCAGCACGACGGGCAACGTCAGGCTGGCCAGGTCTTCGAGCTCGACCTTCACCGGCCGCGCCGCGAGGTGCAATCGGTGCGCGATCTGCATCAGCTGCACCATCGTCGCTCCGCGCATGGAGGTTGGATGACGGCTGCGCAAGGTCGCCAGATCGATCTCGTGACCGTGGCAGCCGGCGACCATCGCCATGCAGGCCAAGCCACACTCGCGCGACTCGGTCTGCAGAATGACCGGTGTCTGTCGCCCGCCGCTGACGTTCAGTTGCGCGTTCATGTCAGACCTTCTTCGCCATGCCGAGGAGCGGCTCGAACACCCACTCGATCAGGCGGCGCCGTGCCAGCAGCACATCCGCATCGAGCTGCATCCCGGATTGCAGCGGCAGTGACACACCGCCCGCCGACACGTCCTGGCGATCCAGCGCTACGGTCACGCGGTACACCGGCTCGCTCGCGGTCACCGGACCGTCGAGCTCGCTGGGTGCCAACAGCGTCTTGGAGATTTCGGTGATCGCGCCGGCGAAGCTGCCGTAGCGCTGATACGGAAAGGCTTGGTAGCGCACGCGCACCGCCTCGCCGACGGCAATCGACCCGATCGCCCGGCTCGGCACGAGCAGCCGCGCTTGCAACGTCGCATCGCGGGGCAGGATGGAAAGCAGAGGCGCCTGCGGGTTTGCGCTCAGGCCGCGATCGCCCATGATCGCCGTCACCGTGCCGTCCGCCGGTGCAGTGATGACCATGACGCGACGCGACTCGGATTCGGTCAGCTCCTGTTCGAGGCTCAACACCTGACGGTCGAGCCCGGACACTCGTTGGCTGGCGCCGAGCTCGGCGGCAGCGAGCTCGCGCTGCAGGGTGGTGAGCTCGCGTTGCAGGGCCGTGTGACTGCGCTGCAGCTCATGGACGCGGCCTTGCTGTTCCAGCATGTCGGCCTCGGTCTGCTCGACCTGGAGGCTCGTGACGAGCTTGCGGGCGAAGAACTCTTTGTAGCGCGAGGCCGTGCTCTGAGCCGAATAGGCGCGCTGCTGCTGCACGGCCATGCCGGCTTCGAGCTGCTGCAGCTCGACGATCATGCTCTGCACCCGCTCGCGGCGGATGCCGGCTTCCGTCTCTTCGATACGAATCTGTGCATCGCGCTCGCGGCGAGCGTGGGTCAGGCGCTGGCCTGTCTGCTCGATGGCGGTGGCTTGCGCCCCGGGGGTGGTGCGGGAGGCGCGTTCGGTCGAGAGTACGAAGAGGGGGTCGCCTTTGCGGACCTGCTGGCCTTCAGTCACGTGCTTTTCGATCAGCGTGCCCGCCGTCGGTGCATAGACCTTGATCAGTCCCGTGCTGGGCGCGAGATAGCCGCTGACGCGTGCCTTGCGGGTGTACTCACCGAAGCAGCCGAAGAGGACGACCGCACTCGCCATCCCGACCGCGGCGACCGTCAGCACCTTGAACGACAGCGGCTGAACCGCGAGTGCGTTGCCGATCAGGGCCGGTCGCTGATGGTCCAGGGCTTGTTGTCGGAAGAGTGTGCCGCGCATGGTGGTGTTCGCTTGGTTTCAGATCCCCACACCACACAGACGCGCAAACCCGATAAGATTTGGCTCAACTTTTTTTCGTGCGCTTGCCTCAAGAACATCACAACACTTAGGAACGGCCATGGACTCTTCGGCGCATCAACCTGTTACGCAGCTCCTGGCGCAATGGCGTGGCGGCAGCGAGCGTGCCTTCGCGGAGCTCACCGGCATCCTCTACGACGAGCTCCGCGAGCTGGCACAACGCCACCTCAGGCGCGAACGCGCCGGCCACACGATGCAGCGGACGGCACTCGTGCACGAAGCCTTCGTGCGCCTGGTCGCCCAGCAAGGGGTGGATTGGCAGAGTCGTGCGCACTTCTTCGCGCTCGCCTCGAAGCTCATGCGCCGAATCCTCGTGGACTATGCACGCGCACGCTCGGCCAACAAGCGTGGCGGTGGCGCGGCCGTCCTGAGTCTGGATGAGATGAGCGAACCGAATGAGCCCGGCGAACGCTCGGCCATGGAATCCACGACGCCGACGGCGCTGCAGCACCTCGATTCGCACACACAGGAGGATGTCTCGGCGATCGACGCCGCATTGCAACGGCTCGAGCAGATCGATCCGCGCCAGGCACAGATCGTCGAGATGCGTTACTTCGGCGGGCTCACGATCGAGCAGACGGCGGAAGCAGCCGGGGTATCCGATGCGACCGTGAAACGCGAATGGACGCTCGCGCGCGCCTGGCTCAAACGCGAGCTCGGTAAGACGCTGTAATGCAGCCCGAGCGCTGGGAGAAGGTCAAAGAGATCTTCGCCTCGGCGCTCGAGCGGGATGCGGCCGAGCGTTCTCTCTTCGTCGATCAAGCCTGCGCCAACGATCCCGAGCTGCGTGAGGAAGTGCGCTCACTCTTGAGCGCACACGACGACGCCGACGACTTCATCTCGCAACCCGCCGCGCAACGCGCCGGACTCGTGCACGAAGCACGCAGCGTCGACTGGATCGGTCAACGGCTGGGCTACTACCGCATCGTCGCTGAGATCGGACGTGGCGGCATGAGCCAGGTGTACAAGGCCGTCCGCGATGACGCTCAGTACGAGAAGGAAGTTGCGATCAAGCTGCTGCGGCCCGGCCTGGATACCGAGTCGCTCCTGCGTCGCTTCAGAGCCGAGCGCCAGATCCTGGCTCAGCTCAGTCATCCGCACATCGCGCATCTGCTCGATGGCGGCACGACGGAGCAGGGCTCCCCGTACCTCGTCATGGAATACATCGAGGGTCAGCCCATCGATGAGTACTGCACCGAACACCAGCTCGGGCTGACGAAGCGTCTGGATCTGTTTCGCACGCTGTGTCTCGCCGTGCACTACGTGCATCAACACTTGATGGTCCACGGCGACATCAAAGGCAGCAACGTGCTCGTGACCCAGGACGGCGTGGTGAAGCTGCTCGACTTCGGCATCGCCAAACTGTTGAACCCTGCCCCTGCGCTGTCACTCGACGAGCAACGCGCCACGGGGTTTGTCGCGCTCACGCCGGAATATGCGAGTCCAGAGCAAGTCCGTGGCGAGGCAATCACGACGGCCAGCGATGTGTACTCGCTCGGCGTGCTGCTCTACCGACTGCTCGCAGGCAAGCTGCCCTACGACGTGAAAGGCTCGACCACCTGGGAGCTGGCGACACGGATCTGCGGACATGAACCTGCGCCGCCCAGTGGGGTCGCGGCTGAACAAGACGGCGTGCATCGGAGCTTCGCTCGTGAAATCGAGGGCGATCTCGACAACATCGTGCTCAAGGCGCTCAAGAAGCTGCCACAGGAGCGCTACGGCTCGGCGGAACAACTCGCGCAGGACATTCGAAGTTACCTGCGCGGTTTTCCCGTGCAAGCCCGCCCGGACACCACTCGCTATCGCGTGAAGAAATTCGCGCAGCGACACAAGGCGGCAGCCATCGCAGCCGGCCTGTTCATCGTCGCCATGATCGCGGGCATCGTCGCAACGAGTTGGCAAGCGCACGTAGCGCGAGTTGAGCGCGAACGTGCCGAGCGCCACTTCCGAGAGGTGCGTGAGCTCACGAACGCGTACATGTCCGACGTGTACGACGCCGTCGAGAAGTTGCCTGGAGCGACAGCCGTGCGGCGCCTGCTGGTGGAAAACTCACTGAAATACCTCTCCGGACTCGAGCGCGAAGCGCAGGACTCAGAAGAGCTGCAGCGCGACCTGGCCTATGCGTACGAGAAGCTCGGCGATGTGCAGGGCGACTATCTCGGCGCCAATCTGGGTGACACCGAAGGGGCGATGAAGAGCTACCGTCATGCGCTCGCATTACGCGCGGCCCTGGTCGCACGCAATCCCACGCCGGAGCACAAGCAGGAGCTGCTGAGGAGCCACATCGGCGTGAGCGAACTGCTCATCGCGCAAAGCGCCGTTGACGAATCCATCGAGCACGCCCGAGAAGGCGTGCGGCTCGGCGAGGAGTTGATCGCGCGACGTGGCGTCACCGATCTCGATCGTCGCTACCTCGCAGCGGCACACGTCACACTCGGTTGGGAACTGGGCCTCACCGGACAGGTCGATGCAGGCATGCAGCAGCTCGCGAAAGCTCGCGCGCTGTACAAGCAGATCCTCGATGCGAACCCAACCGGCATGAAGGCACGCCGCGACATGGCGCTGGTTCACAGCCGCATGGGGGATGTCCTGCTGCAAGGCGCACACAAGCCTGCCGATGCGCTGCCGCTGCTGGAAGAAAGCTCGCGCATCATCGAGCCGCTCACAGTCGAGTTTCCGAGCCAGTCGGACATGGTCAGGCTGTCCGCGTTCATTCTCCTCACGCGCGCTGAAGCCGAGAATGCATTGGGCAGGCCGCAGGACGCGCTCGACAAGACCATGATCGCCGTGCATCGCCTGGAGATATTGCAGCGTGCAGACCAGGTCAATGAACAAGCCTCTCTCGCCATTGCCTATGCGCTCGGCGATCTGAGCGACAGCTATGCACTGCTCGGCGATCACGGGAGCGCGCTGAAACACCTGAACCGGGCGGCGATCATCCTGCGTCGATCACCGTCTGCCAAGCCGACTGATATCTCCGAGATACGGTTGCTGGGTGCAGCGACGTATGTGAGGTTGGCGAAGGTTCACGCAGCGATGGCTGCGCAGGGTCAGCGCATTCTGCATGCGCAGGAAGCGCGGCAGTGGGCGACGCGGGCGTTGGCGAGTTTGACGCCGCTGGAGAAGGACGCGCTGATTGGAAAGCGGGCGCGGGAGTTGAGGAGTGAAGTTGAGGCAGTCGTGGGGAAGTTGTAGGGCTCTGTCCTCACGACATCCGCGTCGCCGCGTGCCGATCGCCGAGTTCACTGCCCTGTCGATGAATCTTGCGACATGCATTCAGCAACTGCGCCGGCTCGATCGGCTTCGTCAGATGATCATCGAAGCCACATTCCAATGCGAGCTCGCGATCCGACGCACGCGCCAGCGCCGTCAGCGCCAGCATGGGTGTCTCCCCGCCTTCACTCGGTGACAACGCGCGGACACTGCGTACGAAGTCGAAACCATCGCGCTCGGGCATGCTGACGTCGCTGATCACGAGATCGGGCCGTTCATCACGCAGCTTCACCAACGCTTCACTCACGCTCGACGCAGTGCTCACGCGTGCGGAGCTGTCGGCCAGGATGCGCGCAGCGAGATCCAACGCGTCGGCATCGTCGTCGACCACCAGCACATGTAACCCGTCGAGGGAGGCACCGTCCTCCAGAGCCGCACCTGCACGCGGCAACTCGCGACGGAACAGCGATTCCATCGGGGCTTGCGGCAACGCTGCCTGCAATGGGAAATGGATGCGGAAGCGCGAGCCCTGCCCCACCCCGTCGCTATGGGCCTCGACCGAGCCACCGTGCAACTCGACGAGATGGCGCACGATCGAGAGCCCGAGCCCCAAACCGCCATGACTGCGGCGGTTCGAGCTGTCGGCCTGGCGAAAGCGATCAAACAGGTACGGCAGGAACGACGCATCGATGCCCTGCCCGTCGTCGGCCACCTCCACATCGATGGCGTGCGCGTGTTTACGCAACCGCACTTCGATACGGCCGCCCGCCTGCGTGAATTTGGCCGCATTCGCCAGCAGGTTCCACATGATCTGTTGCAAACGTGCACCGTCGCCCAGTGTGTAGCACGGCATGCAGTCGAAGTCCGTGTCGATGCGCAGGTTCTTCGCCATCAAAGTAGGCTGGATGCTTTCGATCGCACTTTGAATGACGTTGACCAGATCGACCTCGTGCACATCGATGCGCATCTTGCCGGAGATGATGCGGCTCATGTCGAGCATGTCGCTGATCAGCTGCGCTTGCAGACGCGTATTGCGATCGATGACTTCCAGCCCTTTCGTTTGATCGGTGGGCGACACGCGCCCCGAGCGCAGGATCGCGACCCAGCCGGTAATTGCGTTCAGCGGTGTGCGCAGCTCGTGTGAGATGGTCGCAAGGAACTCGTCCTTCATCCGCGTCACGCGCTCCGCTTCTGTACGTGCGGCACGCTCGCTTTCCAACAATCGCTCGCGCATCACCTCGGCCTGCTTGCGCGACGTGATGTCCTGGCACACGCCCGTCATATGCAACGGTTGACCGTTCCACGAGCGCGACAGGCGACCGTGCACCAACAACCAACGCCAGCCGTCCTGCTGCGACCCGACCCGGCACTGAACTTCGTAGTCGTGGTCGCTTGCCAGGATCTCCTGGAGCGACCCCTCCACGATTGCGAGGTCTTCCGGATGGATGCACGCGCGCAGCGCCTCTAACGTGATGTCCTCATCGGGTTTGAAGCCAAACAGCTCCTTGCCCAGCTCGGTGAACTCCATCGCGCGCGTTGCGAGCGTCACGGTCCACATCCCCAAGCCGGCAGTTCGTGCTGCGAGATGCAAGCGTTCCTCGTTCAACTTGCGCGCGGCATCGCTGCGCTGCGCTTGCTGTAGCGACGCTTCGGCCTTGACCCACGCAGCATGCTCGCTTTTCAGCAAGTCTCTAACCTGGTACTGCTTGCGGCGTGCGCGCAAGGCGACTTGCACCGTGCTGACCAGGGTCGCCGCGCGACACGGTCGCTCCAACAATGTGAGGTTGCCCGCCGTGCCGAAGAGATTGCTCAGCACTTCGGTCCACTGCGCATCGTTCACCGGGCTGACGATCGCGATGAGCGGCAGATCGGACCACGGTTCCTGATCGGCCAGTTGCTCGGCCAGCAATTCGGGCGTGTCGCCGAACAGCGCTTCTTCCGTCATCAGCACGGCGCCTGCTTCGCCGCCGAGCTCTTCGCTCAACTGTGCGAAGCTGCTGCACGCCACGGCTTCCAGATCCACCTCGCCGAGCAGTTGCTCGATGACGGCCCCGTCAGCACCCGCTGGCGCGAGCACCAGCACGCGATGACTCGAGGCCGGCGCCGAGGACGTACTAGCCATGACCTTCCGCGTCCATGATGGACGAGGCTTTTCCGACGTAGGTGGGCACGCCCGTCATGATGCCGCGGAATCCCACGAGCGGCGCGCCCACAACCAGCCCGGTGCGCTGCAGAAGCTTGAACTCGCGGATCGTTTCTTCGTGGCCGCCGCTGCGCTTCTTTACGACCGAGATCGCCTTCTTCATCGCGCCATCGAATTCGAAATAGCGCAGCAGGATGACGCAATCGGCAAGATACGAGAGATCCACCGGCGTGTTCACATCGCCGATGATCCCTTGCTGAGTCAGCAACAGCAGCGTGATCACGCCCTGTTGCGCGAGATACGACAAGAGCTCGTGCAGCTGCGTGACGAGCAGTCTTTCATCGGGCATGGAATGCAAATAGCCGTTGAGGCTGTCGATGATGACGACCTTCGTACGTTGCTCCACGCAGCGGCGCACCATCGCCGCGAATTCGCCGGGTGACAACTCGGCGGGATCGATCTGGTTGAGATGGAAAAGACCCTGGTTCTGCAGGCCCGCCGCGTCCATGCCCAGACCCTCCATGCGGGCCCGCATGGTGGCGATCGATTCGTCGAAGGAGAAGTAAGTCACGCTCTCGCCGCGCTTTGCGGCTGAAGTGGCGAACTTCAGCGCGAGGCTCGACTTACCGGTACCCGCCGCGCCGGTGATCAAGGTGCTCGTACCGGGCTCGATGCCACCGCCGAGAAGTTGATCGACCTCTCTCACACCGGTACTGCGCGGCTCCCGACTGAACTCGCGATAGTGCTCGGCAGCCACCAGCCGCGGGAAGACATCGAGGCCGCCCGTGTCGATGATCAGGTCGTGATACCCCGCGCGAAACTTCACTCCGCGCATCTTGAGCACGGAGAGGCGCCGTCGCGTCGGACCGAACTCAGGATTGCGCATCTGCAGCTCGATCACGCCATGGACCAGGGTTTGCACCTGCGGCTCCGTGTCTTCGTTGTGCTCATCCAGCAAGATGACCGTCGCTTCGTGCTTGGTGAAGAACGACTTGAGATTCAGGATCTGACGCCGGAAGCGCAACGGGTTTTGCGCCAGCAAGCGGAGCTCGGCGAGCGAGTCGAGGACAATGCGCTTCGGCCGGATGCGGGCGATCTCCTGCTGAATGACGGCCAGCGTGCGCCCGAGCTCGTGCTCCGACGGATGCAGGATGGTGCTTTGCACCTCCGGCTTGATCATTGCCTCGATGCGCGCCAACCCCAGCACCGCGATGTTGTCGAGCGACCAGCCATGCGACTGTGCCACGAACGCCAGCTCCTGTTCGGTCTCCGACAACGTGATGTAGAGCACCGGCTCGCCCAGATCGCGGCCCGCTTGTAGAAATTGCAGACTGAGCGTCGTTTTTCCGGTGCCGGGTCCACCGCGAACTAGGTACATGCGATGTATCGGCAAGCCGCCGGCGAGGATGTCGTCGAGTCCTTTGATGCCGATCGTGCAGCGGGGCAGACCAGCGTGTTCGCGTTGGTTCATTCAGCCACCAACTCAGGACTTCACAGGAATGTTCCCGCAGCTCATGGGCTGGTGATCATGGCCATGAAAGTCGAGGAGTGCGTCGCAGTTCGACCAGGATGTGTCACGGGCCACGCCGCTTGTCGATCGGCACTCCGCGGCTATGTTGCAGACCATAGCCGGCGTGGCCGAGCCGATACCAGCGATGCCCGTACTCATCGAGCGTGATCGAATACGTACCTTGGCGCCGCGGCTGCGCGTCCGTGACGCCCAGCAGATCGACGAGCACCGTGTCGTCGGCACCCGGGATCCGGAAACGCACCTCCTGCGGTTCGCTTGCGAAGTTGTGCGCCGTCACGAGCTCACCGTCGCGCCATTTGAAATGCAGGACGAGCACGCCGCGGGTCTGTGTCTGGATGATGGTGCACAGCCCCCAACCGATTTCGGGGCATTCCTTGCGGAGCCGGATCATCTTCACCATCCAGTTCAACAGCGAGCCGGGATCGCGACGTTGCGCGTCGACATTGACGTGCTCGCAGCCATACGGTCCGGAAGAGATGACGGCGTGCGTCGGTTTGCGTGCCGATGAGAATCCCGCGTTGGGCTCAGCTGACCATTGCATCACCGTGCGCACCGCTTCGCGCTCGGGCAGCGACAAGTCCTCGCCCATGCCGATCTCATCGCCATAGCGAATCACTGGTGCACCAGGCAGCGAGAACATGATGCTGTACGCCAGTTCGATGCGCCGTCGATCCGACAGCATCGAGGCGAGGCGGCGCCGGATGCCACGGTCATACAGCTGCATCTCGGGCTTCGGACCGAATGCAGCGAACACAGCCTGCCGTTGCGCTTCAGTGAGTCGACCCAGATCGAGCTCATCGTGGTTGCGCAGGAACTGCCCCCACTGTGCAGTCTCAGGAATATCTCGCGTCGCATGCAACGCCTTCTGCAACGGACGCACATCAGCCGCGGCCAGCGCATAGAACAGATGCTGGTTCACGTAGAAGTTGAACATCATGTGGATGCCGTCGCCTTCATCGCCGAAGTACTTCATGTTCTGCTTCGGCAGGACGTTGGCTTCGCCGAGCAGCACGGCATCGCGGCTGCGCCACTGCAGGAACTGCCGCAGCTCGGTGAGATAGTCGAAATGCAGATACGGCGCGCCTTTGCCTGCAGTCAGTGGCGACTCTTCGAGGATGAACGGCACGGCATCAACGCGAAAGCCTGCGATGCCGAGCTCCAACCAGTACCCGAGAATGCGGCGGACCTCTGCACGCACTTCGGGATTCTGCATGTTCAGGTCGGGTTGGAAGTCGTAGAAGCGATGGTAGAAGTACTCGTGCGCCTTCGGATCCAGCGTCCACGTCGACTTCTGCACGCCGGGGAACACCATGCCCTTGTTCCAGTTCGAAGGACGCTTCTTCGACCAGATGTACCAGTCGTAGTAGCGCGGATCCTTGCGGCGCGCCTTCTGAAACCAGGGATGCTTGTCGGAAGTGTGATTGACAACGAGATCGATGATCACGCCCATGCCGCGCTTGTTCGCCTGGTTCATGAACTCGACGAAATCGCCGCTGGAGCCATGGCGCGGATCGACACCATAGAAATCCGAGATGTCGTAACCGTTGTCACGATTGGGCGAAGGCTGGAAGGGCGCGAGCCAGATCGTGTCGATGCCGAGCGAATCCAGATAGTCGAGCCGCCGTGTCAATCCTTCAAAATCGCCGCACCCATCGCCGTTGCCATCCATGAACGTCTCGAGATCGAGACTGTAGATGATGGCGTTCTTGTACCAGAGATCGTTGATCACGATGCCTGCCCTCGGTGTGCTTGAGGGTGTACGCATGATGGGAAGGGAAAGTGCCGCTGCGCGAGGCCCGTCGCTGTGTTGCCCTCCCTTTGCAACGGTATTCCACAGCAGGCGACTACAAGGTGCAGGCGTATTCTCCCGCACCGCCCGTCCCGAGCCCGGAGAAACGCATGCAGCGATTCAGACGAAGCGTCGGCACGTCCCTCTCGATGACGGTTGTCATCAGCGCTGCACTCGTCGAGTTCCTCAGCTCCTGCACGTCCACCAGCACCACGAGCACGCCGACGCTGCCGTTGCGCCGTTCTGCAACATCGTCATCGGCGAATCGCTCGAGAATGGCAACTTGCGCGAAGTCATGGTGGCTCGCCGCACCGATCCCGCAACCGACAATCACTTCACGCGTGCGTCGGGGGTCAGCGGACCGAAAGGCAATCCGGCGCTCGGCTCCAACAATGATGTGTATGCGATTCGCGAAGCGTGGCTGCGCAAACCCAGCGCACTGGCCGTCGTGCGCTCCGAAGCGCATCCCGCGAATCGGCTGAACACCACGGACGCCGAAGCCAGCTCCTGGATCATCCGCTCACAGGACGCGACCGGCGCATGGTCGAGTCCGTTCGCAGGCGGCAGCGCGAACAGCGGCAATGACATCGATACTCCAGCGGCAGGCGCCCTGACGGTGCCGCAACTCATGACCGTGGGCGTTGCGAATCCACAGATGTTTGCGTGCGTAGGCGGTCGCACGCAGGACAACACCGCGCGCACCACGTGGCTCATGGAAGTGACGCCAGCGACGCCGGCCACGCCAACGATGGCGAACACGCTAGCGAGCGTGATGACGATTCAGGATGTCATCAACGGCGATGATCGCTTCCTGCCCAACGCACCGGGTCCGTTGGTCGGACCGGCGAACCCTCCGACCCCACGTGTGCACGGTCCCGGCGATCAGGCCGGCAACGGCAACGTGCAATGCGCGATGACCCAGGTCGGTGACGATGTGACCACGCGCGAGCTCCACATGATCACGATCCGCAACGGCGTGCTCTATCACAGCATGGCGAGCAACTTCAGCACGGCCACTAGCGAGTCGGGCTCCACGTTCCTGCGCTTCAGCACGATTTCGCCGTGGGGCGATGTGACCACCGTGCTGGGCGGTGGCTTCGGCCCCGTTGTCAGCGCCGCTGTCGTGGCCTCGCGCCCCAACGCGATCAGCGTGCTGTTCGTTGCACAGAAAGGCACGCAATTTCGCCCGTTTCACGCGGTGCGCTTCTCCAGCGGCGGCGGTTCATGGCGACCGGTCGACGACATGCTCGCGCTCAGAGACGGCGCCGGCGCGATCGGCACGATGCAGCCATTCAAGATCGCCGCAGGCATGTGTCCCGCGTTCAACGCAAGCACTCCCGCACAAGACAACCAGCTCACGTATGTCCAGTGGCGCGACAACGATTTCGCCATCGTGGGAGACATCGTCTCGACACCGCAGGACTGGCCCGGCGGCCTGCACGGCATCTATTCGCCCACGAGCAGGTTGCTCGGCGTCATGCGGAGCCTCCCACCGTCGCGCAATCACACGCTGCTGGATTTCTCGATCAGCGCTCGACCTTTCCCTTGACGGTTCGTACCAACAATAAGGCAGCCGACAATGAAGACCAGAATCAGGCCGACGATCGTGACGATGGCAGCGTTGTTGTTCATCGGCACACTGCTCGTTGCGTGCAAAGACACCAGGCCCTCGGGTCCACTCGAGGCGCCGATCTTTCGGCAGCTGTCGATTCCTGATCCGGCGGGCAGTAATGCGTGGTCGACGTTCAGCACGAGCTCGCCACCCGCCGAAGTGCTGCCGACTCGCGGCCGCGGTGTGCGCGTGGCATTCGTCGCGCCCGTCGGCAGCACGTTCAGCGTTGCACTGCGCACACTCGATGGAACATCGACTCCGCTGACCGAAAATCAAGCCGCGCCGGCACCGCCCGAAGCTGGCTACTTCCAGGTCATCAGCGTGAATGCCAACCTGAATCCGCCGCTCTACACGATGTACGTCCGCGCTCCGCAGGCGCTCAGCGATCCGGCCAACTACGACGTGATGGTCGTCAATCGAAGCTTGAGCAGCGATGTAACCGACAGCGCGCCAATGGTGGTGGTCCTGCGTCAACGCAAAGTCTTCACGGTCACAGTGCGTGTCGAAGGCAGCGGCCATGTCACGAGCAATCCTGGTGGCATTCAATGCGGCACCGCTTCTTCAGGCACGCCGCTGACGACCTGCACGTTTGCATTCGGCCCCGGACAGGTCTCCCTGGCGCCGAACTCCAATGATCCGAACACGACCCGCTTCGTTGGTTGGACCGGCAACTGTCCGCCCGGCGTGCAGGTCTGCGACATGACGCTCACCGGCATGGCGCCGATGAGCGCCACCGCAACGTTCGCAGCGCGCACAGCGTCCATCACAGCGAGTACATGTCCAGCGGCGCCAGCGTTGCCAGGGCTTCGCTGGATCAACGTTCCGAACTGCGGTGGCGACGCGCACGACTCGCATCCGGGCATCACGCTTCAATGCGACGGCAACGGCTTCTTCTGCTGCGAACCCAAGATCGGCGCGAGCTCGTCACGTTGCGGTGGCGGGGGCAAGCTGGAGAGCGCGCCCGATTGTCGGCACGTCGCGCCGCGAGGTCTCCTGCGTCAGCCCGGCGGATGCTACGAAGTCGACAGCTTTCCGTGAGCAGCTCAGCGGAGCTCGGACCAGGACAGGTTGTCGAACTTGCCCTTCGACCAGTGCGTGACCACACCGATGTTGCCGCCGACGATCTGACCTTGCGTGACGCCCGAGATCAGCAGTTGTCCGTTCACTCTGAGACTCGTGCTGGTGCCGACGCGGCGGATCTCGACATCGAACCACGTGTTCGGCGGCACGTTGATGGTCGCGCTCGCCTGTCGCACCTTCGTGCCTTGCACGATCTTGTTCATCGTCACCTGGCCCGTGCCTGAGAACACGGTTTCGTAGTACTCACCCGCTGCGGTGTAGTTCGTGACGAGGCCGACGAGATTGCCTGGTGCGCCGAATTGGTTGAGCACACGAGCCCGATAGACGAAGTTCACAGGGAAGGTGTACGTGTCCCTTCCGGCGTCGCCCGCCGGCGCGGTTGTGCTACCGGCTGGGAATGTGGCCAGATCGGCTTGGCCCACGGCACTGCTATTGAAGGTGCCTCCGGCGGTTTGCCACGTACCGCTCTTTACCGTCACGCCTGCAGGCGTCGAGTTGAAGGATTGCGCATACGGCGGCGGGAATCCTGCGATCTGGAAGTTGGCATCGTCGAATTGTCCTGGCGACCAATGCGTGACGAAGCCGACACCGCCTGCCGGATACTGGCTCGGCATCGCCTGTCCCTTGAGCCGCACGAAGAGCGGATTTCCATTCAACGACACGCTCACTTCCCACGCGACATTGACATTGATCTCTGCGTCGAACCACTGGTTCTTCAGGATCGGGATGGACGCCGTCGCGATCGTGGTCGTGTTGTTACCAATGACGCGATTCACACGCGCGACACCCGCCGGAGAGAACACGACCTCGTTGTATTCGATTGCGGTGCCATTGAAGCCATAGTTCCACACCAGCCCGACGAGATTCCCCGCAGCGCCATACGGATTGAGCACGCGTGCCCGCAAGCCAAACACATTCGTCAACAACAGATCCGTGGAGATGGGTCCCAGCGTGATCGCGGTCTGTTGCACGGCCGTGTTCCTGTAGGAGCCGGACGTGACCGTCCAGTTGCCGCTCTGGGGTGACCAAGGTATCGGCTGGCCGCTCTGGAAGCTCTCCTTGAACGGTTGGTCGCCCCAGAAACGTTTCACCGTGACGTTCTCGAAGTTGCCCGTCGTCGCATGCGTCACGAGCCCGAAGCGGCCCCCGGCCAGCTCGGTCTGCAGCACGTTGTCAAAGATCACGTTGCCATTGACACGCACCGTCGTGCGCAGAGCGTGGCGATTGATCTCGACATCGAACCAAAGATTCTGGCCGCCCTCCGCATAGGTTGCCGACGCCACGACGATCGGCGTACCCGTTTGCACGTAGCGCAGTAGAGCGCCGCGCGTGGGCGTGAACACGACTTCGTAGTACGTGTTGCCGCCTTGATAGTTGTAGACCAGGCCAACGTTCGTCGTGCCTGCGGCGGACAGATTGC
>JBEVDW010000261.1:0-5047 GCA_040513115.1 Steroidobacteraceae bacterium
TGTGCCATCGAGCGTGCGGGCCATGCGCGCGGGTGCGATGAATTTCTTGACGAAGCCAGTGGAAGCAGAAACGCTCATCGGATCGGTACAGGAGGCGCTGCATCGAGGGGCTTTCGAGCAGCGCAGGCGCACGCGACGCGACATCGTTCTGCAGCGCCTCGAAACGCTGACGCCGCGCGAGCGTCAGGTGTTCGAGGCAGTGGTTTGGGGCTACCTCAACAAGCAGATTGCCGCGTCGTTCGGCGTGGGTGAGAAGACCATCAAGGTCCATCGCGGACGGGTCATGCACAAGATGCAAGCCAAGACGCTCGCACAGTTGGTGCGCATGGCCGACGGCATTCGAGAGTCCGCCATGAGCGATGACTGGGAGATCGAGGTGAATGAAACTTTCGGGCATGCGGTGCCCAGCGCCATCGACACCCATCGGAGCTGGTCATGAAGCGCTATTTCGCAGAATTGATCGGTACGTTCGTCCTGGTTTTCGGCGGCTGCGGCAGTGCTGTGTTGGCTGGCGAACATATCGGCTTCACGGGCGTGTCGCTGGCGTTCGGTTTGTCCTTGCTGGCCATGGTCTACACGATCGGCCCGATCTCCGGATGCCACATCAATCCGGCTGTCACGGTCGGCCTGCTGTTGACCCGGAAGTTCGAGCTCAAGGATGTGCCCGGGTACCTGATTGCGCAGATACTCGGCGCGATCCTGGGCGCGGGCGTCGTTCTGGTGATTGCCAATGGATTGCCCGATGGCTACGAAGCAGCAACCGCGGGCCTGGCTGCGAACGGCTACGGTCCGCATTCACCTGCTGGTTACAGCGTTCTTGCGGCCTTTGTCGCTGAAGTGGTGTTGACGTTCTTCTTGGTCATCACGGTGCTCGGTGCGACGGATATCAAGGCACCCGTTGGCTTCGCGGGCATTGCGATCGGGCTCGTGCTGACGCTGATCCATCTGGTCGGCATTCCCGTGACCAACACGTCGGTCAATCCGGCCCGCAGCATCGGGCCTGCGTTCTGGGTCGGCGGCTGGGCAGTGGCACAGCTGTGGATGTTCATCGTCGCGCCCTTGCTGGGCGCAGCTGTGGCAGCGCTCGTGTATCGATTGATGCGCGCGCCCACGGTGGTCATCGACGCGCGCGAAGGCGAATCCGCGCTACGGGGGGAACAACGCGAACGGCTTGCGACTTGACGGCAGCGGCTCGTCGCCGGCAATCGACGCTTTTGGAAAGCGCAGCACGCAATTTCCGCCGGGGCCGGACCGCGTCTGAAATCGGCCATGAAGTTGCGCCGCCATATGCTGGACCATGGCGAGGCCCGAGCGCGAAGCGGCGAGCTTGGAGGCTTCGATGCCGGGACCATTGTCTTCCACTCGCAGCTCGAGTGCGTCGCCGAAGGCTCTGAACCCGACTCGCAACAAGCCTTGGTTGGGTGGCAGGCCGTGCTTGATCGCATTCGTGAGCAGCTCATTCAAGATCAGGCCCAACGGCACGGCTTGAGAGCTGGGTAGCTCGTGAGGTTCGCTATCGATCACGAGCACGAATTGGCGCGGAGAGGCATTCTGGATTGCCGTGCTGAGCTCGCGGATCAGGTCATCGCAACGCAAGGTTCGCGAGTGACCGGCGCGGTGCAGAATCGCCTGCACGTGCAGGATGGCTTCCAGCTTGCGCTTGACCGTCTCGAGCTCGGAGCGAACCTCCTGGTTGCCGGTCGCGCGCCCCGCCGCGACAACAATGCTGAGCATCATCTGCGTGCTGTTCTTGACGCGATGATCGTACTCGCCGAAGCGCAGCTCCAACTCCTCGAGCCGGCGTTGCAGATTGCTCTTGTCGCAGACTGCGGGTCTCTCCCAGCGGACGCCGAAGCGCCGCAGGCGCTCTGCCAAGGTTTGAGGCATCATCGAAGCTCTTCTTATCCCGCGATTTCGGACAGAATGTCCAGTCGCGACGTGCGCGCCAATGCGACTTTGGTCCACTTAAGTTGTGCTGACTGTCACTACGACACATAGGTGGGAGTGAATCGTGCCGACGCCTGCCGAGAGACTTGCATCACCGTGGAACTCAGAGGAGACGGACGCCCTCGAGAACGCGACCGCGAAGGCGGAATCGACGGCGGGCAACTCCCGCACGGTCGCTACGGCGTTGCTGTTGAGCGTGAGCTACTACCTCGGCGTGCGCGCAGGCTTCGCATTGACCCTGCAGCACACGCCGGTATCGTTGCTCTGGCCCACCAACTCGCTCGTGCTCGCCGCGTTGCTGCTTTCACCGCCCCGCAGGTGGCCCATCCTGATTGCCGCAATTCTGCCGGCGCATCTGTTGGCGGAGTTGTCGGTCGACGTGCCGCTGTCGATGGTGCTGTGCTGGTTCGTCAGCAATGTGACCGAAGCGTTGATCGGCGCACTCGGTATTCGCTGGACACTCGGCCGTGCACCTCGGTTTGCCCACTTTCGCGAGTTCGTGATGTTCCTCACGTGGTGCGTGGTGCTCGGGCCACTCTTGTCGTCCTTCCTGGATGCCGCATTCGTCGCCGCGAACAGCTGGCTGTACGTCGACTACTGGTCCGTCTGGCGCATGCGGCTGTTCTCGAACGCGCTGGCCGCGCTGACGATCGTGCCGCCGATCCTCATCTGGGCACAGTGCGGGCTCGCACCCCCCTGGCGCCAGGCAACGTTCAAGCAGATCGCCGAGGTTGTGTTGCTGTTGGGTGGCTTGTTCCTGACGTCGTGCGTGGTGTTTCTGCGGCATCACCCGGATCCGCAGGAAGTGATGCTCCTCTACATGCCGCTGCTCTTTCTGGTGTGGGCCGCGATGCGCTCGGGCGTAGGTGGGGTCAGTCTCTGCGTGATCATCGTCGCCTCGTTCGCCATCAGCGGCGTGCTGCAGGACCGCGGGCCATTCAGTGCCGGCGATCCGCGAACGAATGCGCTGGGCGTGCAGGTGTTTCTGATCATTGCCGCCGCGGGCCTCATGTTGTTGGCCGTGTCTTTGGCAGAGCTGCATCGCGCGCGACTCATGGCGATACGGCGCGGGGAACGTCTGCACCTCGCGCTGGCAGCTGCGCACATGGGGACGTGGGATTGGGACATCGATCGGGACCGGTTCACCTGGTCGTCAGGTGAAGGTTCGTCATTGCCGCGAGTCAATGATGACGGCTGGTCCACTGCCAGACTGTTGCAAGGTATCCATCCGGATGATCGCACCCGCGTCTCGCATGCGCTCGCGCAAGCGCTGGCAGGCGCGCAGGAGATCGATGTCGAGTTCCGCTGGATGACCGAGCCGGAAACTCATTGGGTAGCCGCGAAAGGCACGTTCGATCAGCCAGCGGCCGTGCGCCGGATTCTCGGCGTACACATGGATACGACGGAGCGGAAGGTCCAGGATCTGCAGCTGCTCTCGCAGCGCGATCAGCTCGCACACCTGAGTCGCGTGTCGATGTTGGGTGAGTTGTCGGGCGCGCTCGCACATGAGTTGAACCAGCCACTGACCGCCATCATGACCAACGCACAGGCCGCCTATCGCAAATTGAAATCGGCGTCTCCCGATCTCACAGAGATCGAGGAGATACTGACCGACATCATCTCCGAGGATAAACGTGCAGGTGAAGTCATCCGGCGCTTGCGCGCCTTGTTCGTCAGAGGCGCCGTTGAGTTGCGGCCACTCGACGTCAACGAGTGTATTCGCGACGTGCTCGCCCTGGAGCACAGCGACTTGATCGCACGCAACGTCAGCGTGCAGGCGGTGCTCGCTGCGGACCTGCCCTGGGTGAATGCAGACCGGGTGCAACTGCAACAAGTGCTGCTCAATCTGATCGTCAATGCCTGCGATGCCATGAGCGACAATGCGTCCGGCGACCGGCTTCTGCAGATCAGCACGCAGCAAGTCGATCGGGGTGGCGTCGACATCGAGATCTGCGATCGCGGCACCGGCATTGCCAATCTCGACCGGATCTTCGAACCCTTTCGGAGCACCAAGCAGCACGGGCTCGGATTGGGCCTCGCCATCTGCCACACGATCATCCGTACGCATCAGGGCCGTTTGTGGGCCACGAACAATTCGAGCCGGGGTGCGACGATGCACATCTTCCTGCCGGCGCAGTGAGGCGCGGCGCAACTCGCTGTCAGCATTCGCGCGTGGGCCAACGTCCAATTGGAATGCAGCTGCACAGGATGTTAGTTACTAATCCACTTGATGGATTGCAAACTGCGAGCCAACATGAAACGCCCTTCAGTGGCCGTCATCGATGACGAGGCAGGAGTACGCAAAGGTTTATCCAGGCTCTTGCGCTCCGCCGAATTCGATCCACTCACGTATGCGTCAGGCGAGGAGTTTCTGGAAGCGTGGCCGAGCATTCATCCGGACTGCATCGTGATGGACCTGCAGATGCCCGATGTCTCAGGCTTCGAAGTGCAGGCCAATCTCAAGCGCGCCGGCGTGCAGCTGCCAGTCATCATCATCACGGCCCACGACGAGCCGGAAGCGCGCGCCAAGTGCATTCTGCTGGGTGCCGCAGCGTATCTCTGCAAGCCGCTGGATGGTGAAGTCCTGCTCGATGCGATCTGGAGCGTGCTCGAGACCGCGGGCGGCCCTCACCCGCGAGCTGCGGATTCTTGATAGTCAGCCCCTGCCAATGGGTGCGAGGCTCCTTCGCAACCGCGGTAGTTGGCAGGTGAACGCATGAACGTTCGCAGTTTCGCCACCGTCGATCCAACCAAGCAAGTGACGTGGCAGGAGCTCGATCACGTATTCAGTGCGATCGGCAAGCGCCGGTGTTGTCGTCTCGACAATTCACACAAGCCAGAATCTCAACAGGAGAACTGCGGTGCCATCGCCTTGGCGCCAGCGGTGACGGCAGCTTCGGAGCAATGACATGCCGAGCAATACAGTCTCGATACTTTGCGCATTCTCTTGTCTGATCGTAAGCGCCGCGGGCGCGCAGGCTCCACCGTCCACGCAAGGCAAGAGTCTGGCCGCATCGGCGGGTGTCTTCGCCTATCCCGCGAAGGGACAGAAACCCGACAAGCAGGCCCAGGACGAAGCCGAATGCTACAACTGGTCCAA
>JBEVDW010000262.1:0-3352 GCA_040513115.1 Steroidobacteraceae bacterium
ATGATTCGCAGTATGGCCTCGGCGCCTATGTCCAGACACGCGACATCGATCGCGCACACCGCCTGGCGAGCCAGCTCGAGGCCGGCTCGGTGTACATCAACAGCGGCATGCCGAACATGACTCCGAATGCGCCGTTCGGCGGCGTGAAGACGAGTGGCTTCGGTCGCGAGGGCGGGCGCGCTGGCATCGAAGAATTCATCCGGCCCAAGAGCGTGTTCGTGGCGATACGCAGTTGAGCCGAGCGGAGGCACCGTGATCGAATTGCTGCAAGGCGTGCGCGTAATCGAGTGCGCCGTGCTGTTCAACGGGGATCAAACCGGCCGCATCCTGGCCGACATGGGCGCGGACGTCATCAAAGTGGAGTCGCCCGGCATCGGCGACTATCTGCGCGACTTTCTCGGTCAGATCACGCCACATCACAGCCCTGCGCACATCTACGTGAACCGCAACAAGCGCAGCCTCACACTCAATCTGCGCGCGGAAGCCGGTCGCAAGCTCTTCTTCGAGCTGCTCCAGACCGCCGACATCTTCGTCGATGGCTTCGCCGGCGATGCCTGCGCCAAGCTCGGCATCGGCTACGAAGAGCAGAAAAAGGTGAAGCCCGACATCATCTACTGTCAGTGCACGGGTTACGGCGCGCACGGTCCTTATGCGCAGATTCCGACGCACGGGATGATGATGGGAGCGCTTGCCGGCGGAACACCGGTTGCCATGGAGAAGGACGGCTTCGTGCGTCCTGCAGGCAACGTGTTCGGCGACGGTACGACGGTTGGCGCCAGTTACACTGCGATGTCGGCCGTTGCAGCCCTGGCGTATCGCTCGCGCACGGGCAAGGGCGTCTACGTCGATGGGGCGGGCTCAGATGCCGTGCTCGCCACTACCTGGTTCGAAACCACTTACGCGTTGAACGACCATCGCTTGACCGACCGCCGCGGGTTTGCCACTGACTCGAGTGCCAGCGCGAAGTACCAGTACTATGAAACCAAGGACCGCCGCTTCATCCTCTTCTGCGGCATCGAGCACAAGTTCTGGGACAACTTCTGCCGCGCCGTCGGTCGGACCGATCTGATACAGCAGAAGGATGAACAGGCACCGGTGGACTTCGCCAGTGAAGATGACCTGCGCCACGAATTGCAACAGATCTTCCACACGCGCACGCAGAGGGAATGGGTGCAAATGGCCCTGGAGCACGACATTGCGATGGGGCCCGCACACAAGCGCGAGGATCTGCGTGACGATCCGCACCTGAAATCCCGCGACATCATCCTGGAAGGTCATCACCCGGGTGCCGGTCCGTTCACCTACATCGGCTGGCCCGCACCCATTTCCGGACAGAAGTTCGAGGTATACCGCCCAGCGCCGCAGCTGAGCGAGCACACTGACGAGCTACTCGGTGACCTCGGGTACACAGCGGAGCAGATTCAGACGCTGCGAGCGGCCAAGGCTATCTGACGGCGCGACAGACATCGTCGCGAGTTCCATATAGGATCACATGCAATGAGCCAAGGTATCGACTACTCCCGGTACAAGGGACTGCAACTGTCGCAAAGCGACGGCATCATGACGGTCACGATTTCCAATCCGGGCCGCAAGAACGCGATCACGCCGCAGCAAAGCGACGAGCTGATGTACATCTGGGATGACGTGTGGCGCGACCCGAACGTCCGCGTGATCATTCTCACGGGCGCCGGCAAAGACTTCTGTTCCGGCGCCGATGTCAGCGCACTCGCCGACGGTGTCCTGGAGTCGACCGGCCCCACACCCGTCCATACCGCGTCGCGCGCTGCGAAGAAGCACGTCTACGGCATCCTGGAATGCGAAAAGCCGGTACTCGCGAAAGTGCGCGGTGTGGCTTACGGCCTCGGCGTCAATCTCGCGCTGGCCTGCGACATGGTGTTCGCGGCGCAAGGCGCCCGCTTCTGCGATTCACACGTGAAAGCGGGCATGGTCGCCGGCGATGGTGGTGTGCTGTTGTGGCCGCTGCTGGTCGGCATGCATCGCGCCAAACAGTATCTGATGACGGGGGAGCCGGTATTTGCGGACCAGGCAGCCGAGATCGGCCTGATCAACGCGTGCTTGGCCGACCAGGAGCTCGATGCGCACGTGCAGAAGATGGCCGAGACGTTGCGCGACTTGCCCCCGCATGCGGTCAACTACACGAAGATGGCGCTGAACACCGCGCTCAAGCAGATGACCGGCGCAGCGTTCGAGATGTCCCTCGGCTACGAGATCTACTCGATGGGTATGAAGGACTTCAAGGAAGCGACCACTGCATTCGTCGAGAAACGCAAGGGCAAGTTCGAAGGGCGCTGAAATGAAGATCATCGCAAACAAGCCGAAATGCTGCGGCCATGCCCGTTGCGCGACCGTAGCGCCAGAGGTTTTTCAGCTCGACTCGGATGGCTACATCGATGTTGCCGAGATCGAGGTCACGCCCGGCCAGGAACAGGCGGCACGCCGCGGCGCACGCGCCTGTCCCGAACGCGTGTTCACCGTTGTCGACGATGCGAAGCCTTGAAGCCAGCCGCGCTGTAACACCCACATGTATCGACCGTTCGATCTGAGTGGCAGCGTATCGGTGGTGGTGGGCGGCAACACCGGCATCGGCTTCGGAATGGCGCAAGCTCTCGCAGCTGCCGGCGCTCACGTTGTCATCGGCGGACGCAACGCAGAGAACAACGCGAACGCAGTTGGACAGCTCGAGGCGGCTGGCGGCAGCGCAGACTGCCTCGAGTGCGATGTGATGCATGAAGAATCCGTACGGAGCTTCATGGCCGAGGTCGTCGCGCGGCATGGGCGGATGGACGCGTGCTTCATGAATGCGGGCGGGGGCACGCGTGCGCCGCCCTTCGTGGACATGAGCACCGACGAATGGATGCATTCGATCCAGTGGAATCTGCACAGCGCGTACTTCTGCTATCGGGAAGCCGCGAAGCACATGATCCAGCTAGGCCATGGCGGGTCGATCGTCGGGACTGCGAGTGTCGCGGCGATTCGTTCCAGCGGTTCCACTCACTACGCAGCCGCCAAGGCCGGCATGGTGGCGATGGCGCGCTCGCTCGCGCCGCAACTCGGCCAACACGGCATCCGTGTCAATACCATCCTGCCCGGCTTCGTCGAAACGCGAATCTCGAGAGCGGCGGCTGCGAACGAAAAATTCCATGCAGCGCTCGTGAAGCGCATTCCCTGCGGACGCATCGGGCAGCCCTCGGACTTCGGCGGAGTCGCCGTCTACCTGGCGAGCAGCGCATCCGCCTGGCAAACGGCGGACACGTTCGTGATCGACGGGGGCATGACCTGCCTCTGATACATGCCAGGGGCGACTTTCTATCGTCGGTACTCTGGACGCAAG
>JBEVDW010000263.1:0-13131 GCA_040513115.1 Steroidobacteraceae bacterium
CTGGCATCGCCGCCGATCTCCTTCTTGTCTTTCGTATAGCGTCCTCCCACGGTCAGGCGGGTGCTATCCGTGAAGTGATAGGTGCCTTCGGCAAATCCTGCGATGGATGTGGTCTTGATGGGATCGACGAACGACGCCCTGATGAAGCCCGTGGGATCCCCAGTCACCTGGGCGCCGCTAATTTGCAGACCGATCGGATCTCTGTAACCCGATTTGTCATCCAGATAGAACGCACCGACGATCCAGTTGAACTTGGTGCTCGGATTATTGGACAGCAGCTGGAACTCCTGCGTGAAGGTCTTGGTCTTGTTGAACTTCTGAACGGCCTCCACGACCTTGGTGGGCAGGGCGTCATTGTCGAACACGTTGTACTGCTTGAGCTTGCGATAAGCGCTGATGCTCACGAAGTCGATAGAGCCGAACGAGTGCTGCACCTTCGCCATCGTGCCGTAGTTCTTGATGTAGCCGTCGGGCAGGCCATCACCATTTTCCGGGAAATTCATGTTGATGTCGTAGAAGCCACCCTGGTGCACGGTGCCGTCCGAACCGAGGGAACCCTTCATCAACGAGCGGTTATCACCCTGCCCCGTATCGTGGCGCTGCCAATCCGCCGTCCACGTCACGCGGGTTTGATCGCCGGGCTTCCAGATCCATTTCGTGCGCACGCCCTTGTCTTCATCGCCCACGGTTTCTTCATCCGTGAGCACGTTGTCGCCGTAGCCCTTGCCTTGATCGGAGTAGTTCAGCGCGATGTCGGCGGAGAGGTTGTCGGCGAGTCCGCCACCGACATAGAGCTGCGCACTCTTGGTCTCGTAGTCGCCATAGCCCACCTTGCCGAACACTTCGAGATCCTCACCAGGATCACGGGTGATGACGTTGATCAGGCCGCCGGTGGAGTTTCTGCCGAACAGTGTTCCTTGCGGGCCTTTCAGCACCTCGACGCGGTCGACGTTGTTGAACGACAGCGCCCCGGCGTGGACGCTCGACATGTAAACGCCATCGATATAGATCGACACGCTCGCTTCTTGACCGCCGGAGGTGTCCTGCGCTCCGATGCCGCGGATGTATGGGATCCACGCATTCGAGCGCCCATTCATGTTCAGGGCTGGTGTGGTGAGCGCGAGATCGCGAACACCCTCGACGCGAGCCATCTCCAGACGATCCGCCGACAAGGCAGTGATACTGACCGGAACTGTCTGCAGACTCTCTTCGCGGCGGGTTGCCGTCACGACGATTTCTTCGACCTGCGCATAGGCAGGCGCTGTAAGGCAGGACGCTATCGCAGCAGCGACGGCTCCGAGCGTTCGGGTACTTTGCATCGCTATCCCACAAGTGTTTGTCTTATCACGGTGCGTCCAGGCGGATCGGACACGCCCCGATTCCTTGAGCGCGCCGACGATACGCGTGAAGCTCGTACGCAAGCAATACGTTTGCAACGTGAACCGATGCGTTCAGAGCATGGAATCATGCGTTAGAAACGCTATGTAGCCGGCGAACAGCTCTGCGATTTTTTGCTCGGTTAACCCGTATGTCGCCAGCGAATAGCTGTGCTTGCCGCGCTTGTGCTGGGGATTGTCATCGTTCCATTTAACCAGCCGCTGACGTGAATCTGGACTGAGAGTCAAACCGCTGAAATCGTATATCCGCTGTGCCACCGCACCCACGTCGTCCACGAGCTCGTGGAAAGCAACATCGAGAAATGTTCCCTTCGGCAGCGCCTCACGAATCTGAAGATGCGCGTTGATCGCCCCAACTTGTCCGTTGATGAAGTACTCAGGATCGGGTCGTGTCGCGGTGTAAGGCGCATGGAAACACTCCAGCAAGCGCAACGCCGAGGGCATGGTGACAAGGGGATGCCGATGCGTCATCACGAGGTGTGCATCCGGGAACACTTTCAACAGCAGCGGCTCGAGGCCCGAGTACAACGGACACTTCAATACCCAGCGCTTGGCGCCAGTCGCGAGCCCCTGCCATTGGAGATACTTCAATGTGTCGCGCAAGTAGATGAACTGTGCTGTCAGGTCTTGCGTGAACAGCCACTCCAAGTAGCCGTTGAGCGGCGCCCAGCCGAGGAATGTCGCTGAACGCAAACTGTGCTCGAAGATGAAGCTCTCTTCTTCCGGCTCATGCGTTTCGAATGCATGGCCCGCCGCGGTTTCGGGGGATGCCGCGTCGAACCAGCGTGCGAAGGCTTCGATGTCGTCGATGCGCGGTTGCGGTGACTCGCTGCGATCACCCGTGAACAAGGATGGATTCATCACCTTCCAATACGGCAGCCAATTGAAATCACCGCTCGCCGCGAGCAGCTTCTGTGTCTTCGTGGATCCGGTTCGCGCCATGCCGCAGATGAAGACGGGCTCCTGGATCTTCTCGCTCGCGATTTCCGGATGCGCCGCAAAGTCGCGTTGCATACGCAATCGATTGCTCAAGATGCGCACGAGCCGCGCTTGCATCCCAACTGCGCCCGCTGGGTGCAACTGACTTTCGCTGTTGAGCGAACGTACGAGCATGCTCAGCGGCAGCAGCGCGTCGTGATCGACGATGTCGATACCCGTGCGGCTGCGTGCCTCGGCAAGCAGCGCTTCGGGAGCTGCCACAGTGGCGTACTGAGTTGGCATGCGCGCTCCTAGCGGAACTTGGGAAACAGCGGACCCAGCTCGGAGACGAGGCGAATCCCAGGTTGCGCACCGATCACATCCGGAATGCGATTCACCATGCAGGCTGACGAGGTGTGAACCGAATGCGTGCGATCGACACGCACGGAAGACGCCGGCATACCATCGATCGACCAGAACATGTGTTCCTTCTCGCCCGGCGGCAGGATGCGCAATTCGGAATGCGCCGTCGCAGTAACACCTTCCTGCGTCTCCACAGTCGACACGATGCGAATGCCAAGACAGATCCCCGGCTCCAGCTCGCGATCGAGTAAACGACAATAGACCGGCTGATCTGACAACACGGGCTCGCGATGCTCGGTGACCCGCGTGACTTGATAACCCAATGCGTACAGCACGTGATGCGGCACGAGTCGGTAGAGCCCGCCGATCAACGTCGGACTTTTCTCCGCGAACTCTTGCTGCGTGAGTGAAACACCGCACACGCGCATGAGCTGCACGGTCGCACTCTGCGCGTCGGTCATCGCACGGTGAAACATCGAATTGATCTGCGACGAGGGTCCTGCAACGAGAATGCCCGACCAGATGCGCGAGAAATCCCAGATGCCCGTTCCCGTGAGCGTGACGCCATTGCGCTTGGCGAGCGCATCGACCTGCTTTGCCGTCTCGGGATCAGCGCCCCACGGGAAATAGGCTTCGGCGCCGTGACAGATCACGTTGATCCCCGCGTTCATCAAGCGCTCGTAGGCACCATAGTTCTGCTTGAGGCGATCGCTGACGGCAACGATGGCGACATCCGCGCCGAAGGATTTGTAGTCGGCCGCCTCGCAGTCCTGCACGATGACGCCGAGATCCTTACCGAGACCAGCAAGCCGACCCAGGTCTTGACCCACCTTTGCACCCGCGCGATTCACCGCACCGACGACGGGCCATCCCTTGCCGAGTGCGATACGAACCGCCTCGAGGCCATACTGACCTGTGCCGTAGAGCACGATGCGTGGTTGCGATGTTGCGGCGTTCATACGGTCCCCTGTGACAATTGTCTGAATGCACTCATCACTGCGGCAGCCGGCCCGGCGGCAAGATACGAGCGCAGGTTGACGAGATCGAGTAGGCCACTGTAGCTGTCCGCCAGCTCGCGCGCAGCTTGCGCGGGAGTGCCCACGATGCAGAACGTGCGCAGCACTTCGTCGTTGATCAATGTGCCCATGTCGCTCCAGCGGCCCGCTTTGGACAGGCGCAGCAAGTCGATGTGCAGATCGCCCCAGCCGTGGAGCTCCAACACGGCCCGATACGCCGGTGTCGAGCTATAGAATGCGATCCGCTCCTTGATTGCTTTAATTGCCGGCGACAGTTCTTCCTCGCGCTCCGCAACCGCCATGAAGGGGCCACCGCCGATCCGGAAACGCTCGCGCGGGCGGTTGCTAGCCGCCAGTGCTCGCTCGATCGCGGGCACAGTCACTTCCCGCAGATAGCGCGGCGTCGTGAAGCTGTGACACAGCAGGCCATCGGCCACCTCGCCTGCGACTTCCGTCATCAGCTCGCCGACCGCCGCGAGCATCACCCGCGGCCGACCGAACTGAGTGTCTGTGGGCGTAAACACGGGTGAGGTGAGCGTGTGTGAATAGAACTCGCCCTGGAAGTCGAGCGGCTTGCCGTCGTACCAGCAATCCCAGATCGCGTGGAGCGCCTGGATGAACTCCTTCATGCGCCGAGCGGGATGGGACCAAGGCATCGCAAACCGGCGCGTGATGTGCGCTTTGACCTGAGAGCCAAGGCCGAGCGTGAAGCGCCCGCCCGAGAACGCGTTCAAATCGTGAGCAGCGTGTGCAACCACCATGGGAGTACGCGCGAACGCCACCGCGATGCCGGTGATGATTTCCACTTTCGTCGTGTGATCGGCGATCACAGCTGCGGGTAGAAACGGATCGTGCGCCGTCTCGTTGGTGAGCACCGCGTCGTAGCCGCTGCGTTCGAGCCCTGGCGCTTCGTCGCGCGCACGAGCCATCGTGTCGATCATCGCGCTGAAATGCATGGAGGCTGCCAGTGAGTGAGGAACGGCAAGACTATGCGCGTGGTGAAGGGGAGACAATCTGGCTCATTGAAATGACTATGCCGGCATGCCCGGAACCAAGAATGTTCCGCGTCGCGGCAGTGACAAGCCGTACTTACTTCCCGCCCTTCCGCGCTTTCACCCGCACGCCATCCTCAACCGCGTTACTCGGAAACACGATGACGGCATCGCCCTCCGTGACACCTGAGCTCACCACACGGTAGCGCGTGTCCGCTTCAGCGACCTGGACCGGCGTCAGCACGGCGCGATTGTCGACGACTGTGTAGAGCGCCCAACCTTCGCCATGCCGGAAGAGCGCGCCGAGCGGCACACGCACCGCATTCTTCGCTTCGCCGATCACCACGCGGACATCGACACGAAAATCGTGGGCAGCAGGTTTCTCGCTTGCCTCGTCGGCAAACTGCAGAATAACGTTGGTGCGCTGCTCCTCCACGCCGAGCGCAGAAATCTTGGTGCGCGCGACGGGCTCCACGCGCTCGACCACGGCGGGCAATGGCGGTCCGCCCCAGTTCTCGATCTGTGAGCGCGCACCGGGTTTCATGCGTACGGCATCCTGCGACAGAAACTCGGCCACGATCTCCACGTGCCTTGGATCGCCGACTTCAACGATCCGCGTGCCCGCCGTGATCACAGCCTCGCTCTCTTGCGGCACGCGCAGAACGCGGCCCGCACTGGGGCTCACGACGTTCACACTGCCGCCTTCAGTGCGATCGGCGTCGAGCACCGCACTGCGTGCACGCGTGACTTCGGCCTGGGCCGCATCGCTGGCCGCTTTAGCCGCATCGAGCCGCGCTTCGCTTTCGTCTGCCGTGGCTTGCGAGATCAACTTCGCTGCAACCAGCTCGGTGTTACGGCGATGCTCGCGCTGCGCGAGCGCGAGGTTAGCGGTGGCAGAGCGCAAATCGGCTTCGGCGGCGGCAACGGCCGCTCGAGCCTGCAGATCGCTGCGGACATCGAGAAAGCCGGCTGCTGCGCGCGACATGCGCGCGAGCACATCGCCTGCGGCCACTTCATCGCCCGCCTCGACCTCGACGCGCAACACTCGGCCGGTGATCGGCGCGCTGACGACGTACACATCGTGCATGCGCGTGCGCCCCTCGTCGACGACTTCGACCCGCACGTCGGCTCGATCTGCGCGTGCGATGTCCACCTCGATGCTCTTGGGCAACATCGCGGCTGCGATCGCAACGATGGCGATTGCAGCGACCACGATCCAGATCACGCGTACGCGGCGCGTACGCCGTTGCAACTCTTCGTTCGCCATTACTCCCTCGACTTGAGCACGCCCACCAAGTCGAGACGATCGACTCCTCGGCGCACCGCCAGCGCTGCGCCGATCACCGCAAAGGCGACGAACAAGGCGGAGCGCCCATAGGCGCCGGAACTGGTGACGTAGGGAAAAGTGAATAAATCGGTCTGGAATTGCGCCATCAGCCAGCGCGAGAGCACGGCGCCGAGCACCGCGCCGGCGGGCAACGCCACCAGCATGAGGGCGCCGATCTCGGCCAGCAGCACATAGGACACTTCGCGCCGGTTGAAGCCGAGCACGCGCAACGTCGCCAGGTCACGCTCCTGTTCAGCAAAGGTGACACGCGCTGCCGAATACGCGACACCGCCCGCCATGAGGCACGAGAAGATCACGAACATGGATGCGAAGAAGCCGCTGCCGTCGCTGAACATCTTGTGCATGGATGCACGCGCCGTGTCCAGGAAGGACACGCCGGCGATCACGGGCAACTCTTTCACGCGACGATTGAGTGTGTCGCGTTCGCTGCGATCCATGAGCACGTAGGCTGCGCTCACTCGTCCCGGCTCGCGCAGTGCGCGCCCGAGCGCCTGCATTTCCATGTACGCGGCACCGGCCAGATAGGGTTTGACGACGGCAACCACGGTCAGGTCGGCGCTTTCCTGATGACCGTCCGTTGCCTGCACCGTCACCGCATCGCCGACCTTGACGCTCAGTTTCTTGGCGAGGTTCTGTGACAACGTGATGCCATCCGGACGGACGGCCACGTTGACCATGTCCTGATCGAGCAAGCGATAGAGATATGCGCCTTCGGGCAAGCCCATCAATGTGTCGCGTCGTTGGCGCGCGCCCGCCGTGAGGACGACCTCGGTGGCACGCAGCGGCTCGACGGACAACACGCCAGGCAGGCGCGCGATCTCAGTGAGAATCTGCTCATCGGCCGTTTCTGCAAACGTCAACGTCGCGTCCATCCGCTGCGCGACGCCGAACGTGACGTTGACGACGTGATCGATCGCCATCGGGAAATGCTGGGACGTGATGAGCAGTGCCAACGCCAACGAAACACCGATAACGGTCGTGGCCGAGCGGCGCGGGAAGCGCGCAATCCGTCGCGCAACCATTCGCGTCTTACCGTCGAGGTTGCGCGCGGCATACTCGATGCCGGTGCCGAGGCGACCGAAGCTGACCGGCGCGGGCGGCGCCAACGCGGCGGCTGGCGGCAATCGAACCGCGCGGTATACGGCCTGAGCTGCACCGAGCACGGCCGCCACGAGCGCGATGGTAACGGCCCACACATAGACGTGCAGCTCAGCGTCGAACCGCAATCCAGGAATGCGATAGACCGTGGCGTAGATGCCAGCCATGTAGCCGCCGATGTAGCGACCGATGACGAGGCCGATGGAGGCGCCGAGCAAGCCGAAGACGAGCGCAAATTTGCCGTAGTGGATCGCGACAGTGAGATTGCTATAGCCGAACGATTTCAACAGACCGATATTGGATCGCTCTGTAGCCACCAGGCGCGAGAGCGACACGTTGAGCAGGAACACAGCCACCAGCAGAAATATGGGCGGCAGCACGGATGCCATCGTTTGCAATGAGCTCAACTCGTCCGCCAGGAACTGCGCCGACAACATGCGATCGCGGGCATACGCACCGCGGCCGCCATGACGCGCCAGGCGCGAATCGATCGCGAAGATCGTGTCGTGCACATTGGCATCGGCTGCCAGTCGAAACACGACGTCGTTGAAGGCACCGTCGACGTCGAACGCTCGTCCGAGTGCTTCCCGCCCCATCCAGATGACGCCGAAACGCGCGGGCTCGGGCAACATGGATCCCGGCGCCACAGCGAAAACGAACTCGGGACTACTCGCGATGCCGACGATGTCGAGCACGCGCTGCCGTCCATAGATGAGCGCAGTCAGGTGCATGCCGGGGGTGATCAGGTTCGCTTCGGCGAATGCTTCGTTGAGGAGCACCTCATTGTCGCGCGCTGCATCCGGCCAACGGCCTGCCCGCAGCAGCACATCGTTCACGCGTGGCGCGCGATCCGGCGGCAGCGACACGAGTCGCGCTGAAACGGGATCGGACTTGCCCGCGAGATCCAACAACCCGATCCCCGACACGCGCGCCTCGAGCGCATTGACGCCAGGCAACGCCGCCAGGTCATTGGCCACTGGATCCGGCGCACGCACGAGTGACACGGCCATGTCCGCCATGCGTGCCGAATCGTAGTAGCGATCGCGAGCACGCTCGAGCGAGTCGTACATGCCGATGGCCATCACGAACAGTGCGACACCGCAGGCGAGCACGGCCGAGACAGCCACAGCTTGCGCGCGCAATCGTTTGAGATCGCGCAGCAGCTTGCGGTCGAGTGTCGGTAGACGTATCACCAGTTCAACTCGCGCGGCGGAATCCGCCGCTCGTTGTCCGCCACCGCACGGATCAACCCATCGGCGAAGCGCACGACTCGATCGCCTATACGTGCGATATCCGCGTTGTGGGTGATCAACAGCGTCGTAGTGCGTAGCTGCTCATTCGCGGTCATGATCGCTTCCAGCACGTGCACACCCGTGGCCACATCCAAGGCTCCGGTCGGCTCATCGCAGAGGAGCACCGTGGGGCGCTTCGCAATCGCGCGCGCTATCGCAACGCGCTGTTGCTCCCCGCCCGACAGTTGCGCCGGAAAATGGTGTAGCCGTGCACCCAGCCCCACCAGTTGCAACGCATCCTTCGCCGGCATCGGGTCGGTCGCCACTTCGGTCACGAGCTCGACATTTTCCGCAGCCGTCAAGCTGGCAATCAGGTTGTAGAACTGGAATACGAAGCCGACATGGAGGCGACGGTACTGCGTGACTTCCGCATCCGATGATGTGACCAGATTCTGATGGCGGAAACAGACGCTGCCGGCCGTGGGACGGTCCAGCCCGCCCAGAATGTTCAACAGCGTGGACTTGCCTGAGCCGGATGGGCCGAGCAGCACGACCAGCTCGCCTTCGGCGATGGTGAGATTCACACCGCGCAAGGCGTGCACAGCCGCGTCACCTTCGCCGTAGGTCTTACGCAGGTCATCCAGCTGAAAGACAGGTTGCGGGCCCGAGCTCATGGGGCACGGATTCTACTGGGTTGGATTTGGTTATACGTGAAACCAACACCGACGGTGTTGGCTCGAGGCTCGGCTGAGGCGACTCAGCGTCGAACGATTCAGTAACTGTGCTCAGGCCCCGGGAACGTCCCGTTCTTCACCGCTTTGACATACGCCTCGAACGCTCCGCGAATGCCGCTGCTGCTCTCAGCAAGAAAGTTCTTCACGAACTTCGGCACCTTGATATCAGGTGGCGTGATACCCAGCAGATCGTGCATAACCATGATCTGACCATCCACGTGCTTACCTGCGCCAATGCCGATCACAGGAATCTTGAGCCGCCCAGTGATGCGCTCGGCCAATTGAGCTGGGATCGCCTCCAGCAGCAACAAACTTGCACCAGCCTCCTCCAGGTACACAGCCTCATCGAGAATCGTCTGCGCTTGCTCCGGATCGCGACCCTGCACGCGGAAACCGCCGAAGCGGTTGATCGACTGCGGCGTGAGGCCCATGTGCGCGCAGACCGGAATGCCGCGCTCGACGAGCAGCCGCGTGGATTCGCCGATCCAGCGTCCGCCTTCGAGCTTCACGATGTGTGCGCCGGCGCGAATGATCTTGGCCGCATTCTCGAGCGTGAGTCCTTCGGAGTAGTAACTCATGAAGGGCATGTCGCCCATGATCAACGCGCCGCGATTGCCGCGGCGTGCGGTGTCGAGGTGGTACAGGATGTTCTCCATCGTCACTGGCAGTGTGGAGTCATGCCCTTGAACGACCATTCCCAAACTATCGCCGACCAGTAGCACCTCGACGCCTGCAGTGCTTGCGATCTCAGCGAAGGTTGCGTCGTACACGGTGCTGCACGCGAAGCGTTCGCCTCTGCGCTTGATGGCCGCAAGCGTCGAGAGCGTAACCTTGGTAGTAGAGCTGACGTTGGACATCGCGGTCTCCGCGGGAGTAGGCGGGAGCTCAGGATAGCGCAGGCGTTGAGCCGCGAGCGGCTCACGCGCCGCAGGCGGGGATGTCAGGCAGCCGTAGAGGAGCGCAATCGTCTCGAGAGTGTCTCGAGCGCCTCGATGATGCGGGTGAGGTCTTCATCGCTGTGCGCCGCCGACAGACTCAGGCGCACGATGTTCAGGCCGCTGGGCGTGGCGGGCGGCACCATGAGGTTGGTGTAGATGCCCGCATCGAGCAACCCGCGCCAATGCGCGATGGCTGCTTCGCGTTCTTCGAACACGAGCGCAGCAACGGGACCTGGGGTTTGAGACCCGAGCCGGTAATCCAAACGCCGCAACTCCGAATACAAGCGGGCCACGTGCCGCCAGAGGCGTTCACGCAGATCGTGGCCGGTCAGCACGCGCTCCAACGCCTTGCGGGTCGCGGCGATCACGGAAGGGGGCGGCGACGCCGTGAAGATGTACGGTCGGCTCGCCATGCGCAGCAGCTCGAAGTCGGCATGCCTGCTCACGCAGAAGCCGCCGAGCGTACCCAAGCTCTTGGAGAAGGTGCCGACGATGAAATCGACTCGATCGAGCACCCCTGCCTCCTCGCATAGCCCCAGGCCACGCGGTCCGAAGACACCGAACGAGTGCGCTTCGTCGACGATCAACCAGGCACCGTGACGATCTTTGATCTCGACGATCTCTTGCAGCGGTGCGCGATCGCCCAGCGTGCTGTAGAGGCTTTCGATGACGACCAGCGTGCGCTTGGCATTTTCGCCGAGACGCTGGAGCCGACGCTCGAGATTTTCCGGATCGTTGTGGCGAAAGCGGATCGTCGTTGCAGCACTCAGTCGCGTCGCGTCGTGGATGCTGGCGTGACTGTCGGCATCGACCAGCAAGTAGTCATCGGCGCCGGCCAGCGCGGAAATCGCGCCGAGATTGGCTTGATAGCCGGTAGAGAACACGATTCCGGCTGGATACCCGAAGGCCTCGGCAAAGTCGCGCTCGAGACCGCGGTGATCGGCATAGTTGCCGCTCGCCATGCGTGAGCCGGTCGTGCCGGTGCCCAGTGCCTCGATTGCTTCGATGGCTGCGGCACAGCACTCGGCGTCGAAGGTCAGGCCGAGGTAGTTGTTCGTTCCGGCCAGGAGCACGCGGCGACCGTTGATCGTCGCTTCCGTGGGCGAGTGCACCGCATCCATCGGTGTCGCGACCGGCGGAACCGAACCCTGATTGCCCAGGGCCGATTGCAACGCGCGCAGCGGCGCGAATTTTTCGAGGAGACTCAAGTGGGTTCCGCCAGCCGTCGAATGCCCGCACACAGCTGATCGAGCGTCCGTGCCTCGGCGATGGTGGCAATGGGGATGGAGATGTCCAGACGGTCTTCGATCTCCATGATGAGATCCATTACCTGCACCGAGTCGATGCCGAGCTCGCTGGCGAGATTCACGTCGCCGTGAATGGGTCCGACCTCAGGACACACCACCTGTAAGGCTGCGCGGACCACCGCTTCGACCGTTCCGCTTGCGTCTATCATTGCTGCGTTCGTACCCCGAGGCTTTCGGCAAGCCGCCCGTAGACGAGGATGACCTCGCCCGCCCGGGCAACCGAGCGGCGGAGTATCGCAGACGGAGGGTCGGTAAGAGCAACTGGCACGGTGCCCCGTCCCCGGACGAGGAGAGTCGGGCCCAGTGGCACAGGGACCTAAGCGGCGTAGCGGCGTCCGTTGCCGTCGCTGATCAGGAAGCGCCGCGGCGGCGTCTCCTTCAGATGCTCATCGCTGTGGCGCTCGAGGAATTCCTTGCGTGCAATGCTGCGCGACAGCTTGCCGGACGAGGTCCGCGGCAGCGTGTGCGGCGGCACGAGCTCGATCAGACAACGGATCCCGAATTCCGCCGCGATGGCTTCGTGCAGGCGATCAGCCAGTGACGTCAGGGCCCCCTGCTCCAGCTCACGACAATGGACGACGAGCACCGCCAACTCGGTCCCATCGCTGCCAGGAACGGAAAACGCCGACGCGTCCGTTGGACGCACCTCAGGCTGCAACTCCGCCAGGCTTTCGAGATCCTGCGGCCAGATGTTGCGGCCGTTGATGATCAGCAGGTCCTTGGCGCGGCCGGTGACATACAGCGACCCATTCGCGACGTAGCCGAGGTCACCTGTGTTCAGCCAGCCGTCGGCTGACAGCACACTGCGCGTTGCCTCCGGATTACCAAAATAGCCGGACATGACACTGGGGCCGCGCAGATGAATGTGGCCCACATGGCGCTCTGGCAGGACTGTGCCGTTCACGTCGCGCACTTCCACTTCGAAGCCGGGCAACGGCGCGCCGCAATTCACAAAGCCCTTGCGACGCGACGAAGCGCCATCGGCAAGCGGCATTGCCGCGCCGGTGTGCGACAGGTGCTCGCCATCGACGCAGTCGATCTGCGGCCCGGCGCTCAACGGGGAGAAGCTCACCGCCAACGCGCACTCGGCCATGCCATAGCACGGCAAGAACGCGCTCGGCTGGAAGCCGGTCGGAGCCAGCGCGGTTGCGAAGGCACTCAACCACTCCGGATGGATCATCTCCGCGCCCACACCCGCAACCCGCCACGCCGACAGATCGAGGCTCGCTGTGTCGCTGGGACGCAGCCGGCGCGCGCACAGCGCATAGCCAAATGGCGGGCTGAACGAGATCGTGCTGCGGTTCTGAGACATCAGCTTGAGCCACAACCGTGGGCGCATCGCGAACTCGCGCGAGCCCAGGAAATCGACGGAACGCTGCGAGGCCACGCACCCGAGCACGATGCCCACCAGACCCATGTCGTGGTAGTACGGCAGCCAGGAGCAGAAGCGATCGTCGGCCGTTACCGCGAAGCCATGCGTGAAGATGGCTTCCAAGTTATGCATCACGGCAGCCTGAGTGATCATCGTGCCGCGAGGGAAGCGCGTGCTACCCGAGG
Organism: Steroidobacteraceae bacterium; assembly: GCA_040513115.1. Classification (GTDB taxonomy): domain Bacteria; phylum Pseudomonadota; class Gammaproteobacteria; order Steroidobacterales; family Steroidobacteraceae; genus DATELY01. The sequence continues at coordinate 12,901 of JBEVDW010000263.1, forward strand.
TGTATTGCAGATACGCCAGCTCATCGGCCTGCGGGGGCGCCGGCAGCTCACCCAGATCGTCCAGCGCCATGAAATCAGCCAATGTACCGCTTACCTTGAGCGTCAGATCGGCCGTGGCCTGGCGCAGCAGATCCAGGAATTCAGCAGGTGCAAAGGCTGCCGCCGCTTCACAGTCGAGCATCATCTGGCGCAGGTGCTGCACGTAGGCGTCACGCCCACCCAAGTGAATTG
>JBEVDW010000264.1:0-17037 GCA_040513115.1 Steroidobacteraceae bacterium
TGGATGTATTCACGGCGGTCCTGGAAACGGTCCCCCAACGTCGGGCGCGGGGTTTCAGACTCGTTGCGGGTTAGCAAGGCACCGCAGAGACCAGAGCAGTCACAGGCGGCGCTCCATTGTTTGGCGTGCGTCCTATTCTGCGCGTACCGCTGCGGCGATGTCTTCCGGTTCCAGCTCGGGACTCACGGGATGCGCGAAGCGCTGGCGTGCGAATTCGATGCGCTGTTGCGGGGGGAGTGAGAAGTCGGCGTGTTCTTCGCAGATACGCAGGCGTCGTAACAAGCCTTGGCGGTTGGCGATTTGAATTGTCAGCCCAGGTCGGGCGTTGAGCTCCAGCACCAACGGTCCGAGATCGCGGTCGAGGACGATGTCGACACCGATGTAGCCCATGTTGGTGAGCTCGAAGCAGCGTGCGGAGATGTCGAGGATGACGTCCCAGTTGGGGACTTCGATGCCGTCGATGTCGTTGCCGGTGTCGGGATGTTGAGCGATGGCGAGACTGCCGATCACTCCGCCCAGGGTGGCACCCGTCGCAATGTCGATGCCGGCGCCGACGGCGCCCTGATGCAGGTTGGCCTTGCCGTGCGAACCGCGTGTCGGCAGGCGGACCATCGCCATGATCGGGAAGCCGCGAAACACGATGACGCGGATGTCGGGCACGCCTTGATAGGCGATGCGCTCGAAGAGTGGCGAGAAGCGCACCATGTACTCGATGATGACGACGTCCTGCACGCCGCCAAGACTGAACTGACCGTTGATCGCATTCGAGAGGTGATGCTGCAGAAAGTCTTCGTCGAGCAGCATACCCGCGACGGTTCGATACTGATCTCCGCTGCGCCCAGCGACGACGACGATGCCATCACCGGCGCTGCCGTGCGCCGGCTTCAAGGCAAATTCACGTCGGTCGCTCACGATCTCACCCAGGCGGCGGATGTCGTGCTCGGTTTCGATGACGCCGTACAACTCCGGCACGGCGATGCCCGCCTGCAAAGCGAGTCGCTTCGTCTTGAGCTTGTCATCGACCAGTGGATAGAGATGGCGCGGGTTGCAACGCAGGATGTAGTCGCCATTGCGCCGATTGAGGCCCAACACCCCAGACTGCAGCAGCGCGCGATAACGATTGAACACGAGCGCTACTCGCTAGCCTGAGGGCTTCGCGGGCGCGAACGCGCGGAAGCGTCGCAGTTCCAGCAAGCGATAGCCTGTGTACCGGCCCATGACCAGGATCGCCGCCAGCACGACGAGCAGGAGCTCTGGAAACACGAAAATTACATGAGAGAGCCACACCATGCCCATGACGAGGTAGGTAATGGCGGCGACCAGCAGGCTGCCCACCCCTTCTTGAATCGCCTCGGACGCCCCGCGCTCTTCCCACACGATCGACATGCGCTCGATGGTCATCGAGATTATCACCATGGGAAACAGTGCAATCGACAGTGCGGGTTGCAGGTCGAGCTTCTGACTCACCACGCTGATCCCCGCCATGAGAATGACGACGACCGTCAGCACAGAACTCAACCTCGGCACCAACAACAACCGCAGCCGCTCGAGGTAGAAGCGGATCAGAAGCCCGAGCGAGACGATGAAGGCGAACAAGACGAGTCCCCACAGCAACCGCGTTTCGCGAAAGGCGAGTGCGACCAGAACCGGCATGAACGTGCCGAACGTTTTGATGCCGACGAAGTTGCGGAGCATGACGATGACGAGCGCGCCGATCGGCACCATCAGGAGCACGCCATAGACGGCTTGCGTCGCGATCGGCAACGAGAACAGGGAGAAGTCCACCGCATGCGAGCCGAGCTGTTCGGAGCGACGCTCCACGACCAACATGGTGTCGAGCAGGTTCTGCTGTACCGCGACTTTGAAGGAGCTGTTGGAGCCGCCTTCGACATCCGCAATCGACGTATCTCCACGCCACCAGATGAGGAAGTCGGGCGGCAAGCCCCGTTCCAATGTCACCGGATTGAAGTAGAGCCACTGCACGCCGTCGTGGACTTCGAGCAATGGCATCGGCTGGACGGCACCGTTCTGATTCCGCAGGAATACCCCGTGCGCAACCCGCGCCGGCACATGGGTTGCTGCCAGAACCACCGTCGCGAGCTGCGCGCGCTCCTCGGGCGAGGCACCCCGACGCAAGAACAGCGAGATGTACGAATCGTTCTCGCCGCGCTGGATACGCTTGAGCAGTTGCGTCGTGAAGCTCGCAACATCGGCCGACTGTCGCCGCACTTCGGCGATCAAGCCATCCATCGCGATCTTCGACGGCTCATCGAGATTCGGTTCGGCAGGAAATGGCGGTGTCGTGTCCTCGAGTGTCCGCGAAGGGTCTTTCAGGATGGTCGCGCGGTAGAACACGGTTTGCGGTCCGTTGGCTTCGCGCACTGCCCACACGGCTTCACGTCCATACGCCGATACCTGCGCGTTGACGCCGAAACCGCGTGACACGAAATTCTCATCCAGGACCGTGTACCCGGGTGTGAGCGTTGGTAAGCGCAGCGTGACCTTGACTGGCGCAGGGCCGGGCTCGAAGGCCACGGCCGCTTCGACGTTCCACACCTGGGTTTCGCTCTCTGGCTGCAGCGGAAAATGTAGCGTGCGCCACTTGTAATAGAAGATCCCCAGACCAACGACCGTGAGCACGATGGCGAGGAGGTAGAGATGGCGGTTAGCGCTCATCGCCAACACTCATGATGTAAGCGGATCCCGTGTGGCCCTCGATGACCCAAGCCGTGACACCCGGAGAGCTCTCGGAGAGAACAGTGTGAATGGGGTGTGCTTGGGCCGGGAAAGCCTAGCGGGTTTGATGATGTCACTCAAACGTCCAAGTGCGCCGCGAGCGGAGATTGCAAAGGTAAGCAGACATCCGTACCAGCGGTCGGCTCAGGCCGAGCGGCGTACGATGGTGGGTACATGCCCTCCGATGCCGAGCGCACGTTCGATCAAGGCACGTTTGCCGACGCGTGATCGATTCAGCAGCGCGAAGCCGGAGCGGCGCAGCAAACCCAACGCTGCATTGTCGTTGCTGAAGAGCGCATTGAGCCCGTCGATCAACCCCAGCGCCAGTGCGTTTTCGCTCTTGCGCCAGCGTTCATAGCGACGCAACGCGCCCAAGTCTCCGATCGCATTGGAACCCTGCGCGCGAACGGTATCCGCGAGGACCTCCGCCAATGCCGCAGCATCCAGCAATCCCATGTTGACGCCCTGCCCTGCCAACGGATGCACCGAGTGAGCTGCGTCGCCGACGAGCACGAATGCGGGACGACAATAAACGCGGGCGTGAATGAGCTGCAGGGGAAAGTGAGCGCGGGGTGCAGTGACTTCGACATTGCCGAGGACCGCGTCGCAAGCGCCACGAATCGCAAGCGCGCAGTCTTCATCCGACATCGCGGCAAGACTCGTCGCGTGTTCGGGCGTGGTCGTCCACACGATGGAGCTGCGCCCGTCCGCCAGCGGCAGCAACGCAATAGGACCCCGCGGCAGAAAGCGCTGATAGGCGGTCGAGCGATGCGGCTGCTGCGTGCGAACGTGCGTCACGAAGGCACTTTGAGCATACGAGCGCTGGTCGATGGCGAGTTGCGCCAGCTCCCGGCTGCGTGAGCTCGAGCCATCGGCGCCGATGACCAAACCGGCCGTCAGGCGTCGGCCGTCGGATAAGGTGATTCGCGCCGTACCACCCTGCAATTCCAAGGCACTCAGCTCGGCTTTTTGCACGGTCACCCGCTGACGCATGGCAGGCGTGCCGTACAGAGCCCACTGGATTCGACGGTTCTCAGCGATGTACCCGAGATTCGCCTCGCTGGTCGCGCTCGCGGAGAAGCGCAGAGTCTCTCGTCCACTCACCGCACTCGCCGCATCCCAAACCACCATCTCTTCGTAAGGTGCCGCGTGCAACGCAGTGGCTTCCTGCCACGCGCCGACTGCACGCAGCACACGTTCGGATCCACGCGATAGAGCGGACACGCGCAGATCGATGTCGCCGGTGGGCGGAAGACTGGGAGGGCGTGCTTCGACCAGCGCGATGCTGAGCGATTCCAGCTCGCGTTCGTGCGCGAGCAACGCTGCAGTGGCAGCACCGACGATGCCGCCGCCGATGATCACGATGTCGAAGTCGCGTGCCATGGTTCTCACTTCGGCAGGAGCGGCGCGCCGCGCGCGAGTCGCGGCACACGGCCGGCGGCGCCCAGCGAGAGCTGCGACAGCGCACGCTTGGCACTAGGCATGAGGTCGAACGCGAGCATGCCCAGATCGCGCGCGACGTTGAGCGGACCCAACCGCAGCGAGAAGCTGCGCACGAGCCCATCCGTGAAGCGGATGATTCCGCTGCGGTCGGCATCGCGCCATCCGCGATAGCGTTCCAGCAGCAGTCCGTCTCCAGCGTCCAGTTTGTCTCCGAACTCGGTCACGCCGTTGGCCAGCACTTCTGCCAGCGCAGCCGCATCTCGCAAACCCAGGTTGAAACCTTGACCCGCAATCGGGTGCAGGCTCTGCGCTGCGTTACCGATGATCGCGAGGCGAGGCGCGATGCAGTTCTGAGCGCGTGTGAGGCCGAGCGGATAAGTCGCACGCGCGCCGACGCGCAACAGCCGTCCAAGGCGGAAACCAAATGACTGTTGCAGCTCCGACAGGAACTCCGCATTGCTGAGAGCGAGCAGCCGCTCGGACTCTTTCGGCGTCACTGCCCAAATCACGCCCGAGCGACCCTCGCTGAGCGGCAGCATCGCGATCAGACCATCCGCGGCAAAACGCTCGTACGCCACGTAATCGTGGAAGCGTTGGGTGAGCACGTTGGTGGTGATCGCCACCTGCTCATAGTCCTTGTGCGAGCTGCCGATGCCCGCCGCCTGCCGCAGGTTCGACTGCGCTCCATCGGCCGCGACGGCCAACCGGGTTCGCAGCAATCGAGTGCCCGAGGCCAACTGATCACACGTGAGCTCAGCCGCGCCGTGAACGAGCTGCATGCCCGTCACTCGTGCTGGTGCAATCACTTCGATGTGTTCTTCGGCCAATCTGTGCCAGAGCGCCTGGCCGAGAATGCGGTTCGGCAGCACATAACCGAGCGCGTTCAGTCCTTCGTCCTGCGCATCCAGACGCGCAAAGCCGAAGCGACCACGATCGGAGACGTGAATGCGCCTGATGGGCGTGGCTTCGCGCTCAATGAGCGTCCACACGCCGAGAACGTCAAACGTCCGGCGGCTGCCGTTGGACAAAGCCGTCGTGCGCTCATCGAAGCTGGCGTGCGTCACGCCGCTTTCCAGCACCATCGCTTCGATCAAGGCGACCCGCAGTCCCAGCGGTGCGAGCGCCAATGCGAGGCTCGCGCCGACCATGCCGCCGCCGGCGATCACGATGTCGAATTCCGGGATGGCGCTCATGGGCTTCCGCTTCAGGCGGCCTGCATCAACTTTTCGATCTCATCAGCGTCTTTGGGAACGCGATCCGTGAGCACCTCGCACCCATCGCGCGTCACGACGACGTCGTCCTCGATGCGGATACCGATATCCCACCAGCGCCGCGCCACCCCCTTCGTGCCAGCTGGAATGTAGATACCCGGTTCGACCGTCATAACCATGCCGGGCTCCAATGTGCGCCACTCGCCGCCGATCCGATAGTCGCCGACGTCATGCACATCCATGCCCAACCAGTGGCCGGTGCGGTGCATGAAGAACTTGCGGTACTCGCCATCCTTGATGAGCTTCGGCAGCTTGCCTTTCAGCAGGCCCAGCTTCACAAGACCCTGTGTGATCACTCGCACTGCGGCATCGTGGGCCTCGTTCCAGTGGTGTCCGGGACCGATCTTGGCGATAGCGGCGTGCTGAGCCTCGAGCACGACGTCATAGACGGCGCGCTGTTCCGGACTGAAACGACCATTAATGGGGAATGTGCGCGTGATGTCCGAGGCGTACAGGTCGTACTCGCAACCGGCATCGATCAAGAGCAGCTGACCGTCGTTCAGCGCCGCGTCGTTCTCGTGATAGTGAAGGATGCAGCCGTTCGCACCGCCGCCAACGATCGGGTGATACGAGATGTCCGCGTTGTTGCGCCTGAACTCGTGCAGGAGCTCAGCCATCACCTCGAATTCCATCCGCCCGGGACGGGTGAATTGCATCGCGCGCACGTGAGCAGCGGCTGCAATGCGGCCTGCCTTGCGCATCGCGTCGAGCTCGCCGCGAGACTTGAACAGGCGCATGTCGTGCAGCAAGTGGTCGAGTGCGACGAACTCTTGCGGCGGCTGCACCCCATTGCGAGCCCGCGCCTTCAGTTGATTGACCCAGCCGATCACGCGGTGATCGAACTCGGGATGCAGACCCATCGTGTAGTACACGCGCCCGCAGCTTTCCATAAGACCGGGCAGGATGTCGTCGATGTCGTTGATCGGGAACGCATCGTCTGCGCCGTAGTCGCGTGCGGCGCCCTCGGGTCCGGCGCGGCGACCATCCCATGTCTCGCGCGCAGGGTCGCGATCGCGAACGAACAGCACATACTCGCCCTGAGGGCGACCGGGTATCAGAACGGCGACCGCTTCGGGCTCAGCAAAGCCTGTGAGGTAGAAGAAATCGCTATCCGGGCGATAGTCATAGTGGACGTCGTTGTTGCGAATCCGCTCCGGTGCGGTGGGCAGGATGGCAATGGCGCCCTTGCCCATCATCTTCATCAGCTGCGCTCGGCGGCGCGCGAACTCATCTTTGCGCATGCGTGGTTATGTCGGAGGAATGAAGGAGCGATTCAATGCGGACTCAAGCGCTGTGCTCGCGCACGAGCGCCATTTCGTCGTGGATGAGCTGCACGCCGGCGCGGAGGTACTCGATGAGCTCGGCGTAGGCCGACTCGCCTTCCTCATCCAGCGAATCAGTGTCGACGGTCGCGCGACCGATGTGCATGAGGTCCTTAAGAATCTCCTGCACGTCAGCGGATAACTTCGCTTTGGGGTCCAGGCCGGTCAGACCCAAACCGTACAAGAAGCCCTGACACCACTGACCCATCGCCGCCGCGCGTACATCGAGCGGAGTGTCGTCCTCGGGTAACAGTGGGGTGAATTCCATCTGATCTCCGCGCAACGCGCCATAGGTGTCCGAGTAGACCAGTCTGAGCGCTTCGCGCGCAGCGTCATCGAACGACTCGTCCTCATCGGGGACGATCTCCTCGATCCAACGCTCGAGGGTGTAATCGGCAGTCGCACAGAACGCGCCGCAGAGAGCTCCGTGCCCTTCGGCAGCCGCAACGGCAGAGCCAGAGCTCTGCAGCAGCTGATCCAACTCGGCGAAGCTCACATGCATCATGAGTTGACATGTTAGCACTGCCGCAGACCCATCTTCGCGCAGGCCTGTTAAGTCGGTTTGACCGCCTGCGAACGCGCTGCGCATAATCGGCCGCATGAGCACGAGCAACCCCATTTCCGTCGAACAAGAGTTACGGCAACTCGAGCTTCGGGTCGACGAGTTGCTCACCCTCATCACGCAGCTGAAGGAAGAGAATCGCGCGCTGCGTCAGCGGCAGGACACGCTAATGAACGAGCGGGCAGGTCTCCTGCAAAAGAACGAGCAGGTGCGCGCCCGTGTGGAGGCCATGATCGGTCGTCTGAAAGCAATGGAGCATGGCGCATGAGCGAACGTATGGTGCGGATTGGGGTTCGCATCCTGGAAAAGGACTACCAGGTGGCCTGTCTGCCGGAAGAGCGCACTGAGCTGCTCGACTCGGCGGAGTTCGTCAATCAGAAGATGCGTGAGATTCGCGATTCGGCCAGCGTGGTCGGCCTGGATCGCATTGCTGTGATGGCTGCCCTGAATCTCGCCAATGAACTGCTTAGGCTGCGCAAACAGGATCAGCCGGGTAACGGCGAAGCCGGACAGCGGATTCGCCACGTGCGTGAGCGAGTGGAAAGCGCGCTCACGCAGGGCCGGCAGCTCGAGCTCTGACCGTCGGAGCGGGCGCGGCACCGCATCGAACTTTCTCGAGTGCGGTTCGTTTGATTCGTGAGACTTGAGTTCGCGTACGTTCGCACTCATCTGCTGTGCGAACGAAGGTTAGATAGGCGCTGCCTGCGGTGTTCGACATTGAGTCGGGTTACCTCTCGACCCTAAATGTAAATACCCCGGGGCTCGGACTCGAGGGACCATTGTGCAAGTCCGCGCGGCTCGTCCGTTGCGGAAAGCCTTAGGTACTTCGGCTGACTCCCACCTATTGCTCCGTGTCGAGAGCAATGGCTCATACCGGCACAGGCGGGTAGCGCCGCTTCCTCCCTCCACCATCGTCCCTCTGTGCTGATCGGCGCCCGCCATTTCAGTCTTCGCGTGCATCCCTCGCTCGCACCCGCGGTATAAAGCAGCCTGCTTTGCTCGTCACGAGTGCCATGCAGGACTCCAACACCTTCCGTTTGAACATGCGGCGTCGGCTCAAGAAGCAACGACGTGATCTATCGCGCTCAGAGCGCGCCACGCGTGCGAAGCGCATCGCAGCGTCATTGCGACGCGCTCGCGTCATCAAACCCGGTCAACGTATCGCCCTCTACGGTGCGACGGGTGGCGAGGTGCCATTGGATGAGATCGCCACGTGGGCACGCCGCCTGGATTGCGAGCTCTATCTGCCGCGGATCGTGAACTGGACCGAACGTCGCATGCGCTTCGTGCGCTGGACCGAGCAGACCACCTTGCGCCGCCATCGCTTCGGCATGGTCGAACCGGTCACCGGTGAAGTCATCTCGACGCGTGAACTGGATCTCGTATTGATGCCCGCGGTGGCGATCGATCAACGCGGCGTACGGTTGGGCATGGGGGCCGGCTTCTACGATCGGAGCTTTGCTCACCGACGCCGCACTCGATGGCATCGACCGCGACTCATCGCCGTGGTGTACGACTTCCAACGCGTGCCTGAGCTGCCATCGCATTCCCTCGATGTGCCGGTCGATGCAGTGGTCAGCGAAGCCGGCCTGCAACGGTTTTCCACTAAGAAATAAGGGAGATTGGTATGAACCACTGGCTGTTGAAGTCCGAGCCCGACACCTTCGGCGTACAGCATCTGAAGAAGGCGCCACGCCAACGCAGCGCATGGGATGGGGTGCGCAACTTCCAGGCTCGCAACTACCTGCGCGAGATGAACGAGGGGGATACCGCCTTCTTCTATCACTCGAGCTGCCCCGAACCTGGTATCGCCGGCATCCTGAAGATCACTCGCGCAGCCTTCCCGGATCCATCCGCCTTCGACCCCAAGCACGCCTACTACGATGAAGAGAGCGACCCGAAGAAGCCCAAGTGGTATGCGGTGGAGGTGCAGTTGGAGAAGGTTCTCGATCGGGTGATCACATTGGATGAGCTGCGTTCGCATGCCGACGATGAGCTCAAAGACATGATCATCTTGAGACGCGGCAACCGTCTTTCAGTCACGCCAGTGAGTGCGAAAGAGTGGCGCTTCATCTCCACATTGATGTGATGCTGTTCCGATCTACGAAGACAAACTCTTACACACCTCTTGCTTGCGGTTTTTAGTTTATGTATATACTGCCCGCGGACTAACTCGACATGGAGACTTATTACTATGGCAACTAAGAAGAAAGGTGGAGCAAAGAAGAAGGCGAGCAAGAAGAAGGCCGCCAAGAAGAAGTAGTTCTTCTTTCTCACTTTGTGATGAAGACTGTGCCCGCGAAAGCGGGCACAGTCGTTTTCGGTACTGGAAAAATAGGTATTTCGTGCGTCGAGGCCACAGAGAGCAATGCCATGAACGCCGACCAACGCAAGCGAGCAGCAGCCGAGGCAGCCCTCGCATACGTCGAAGACGACACCGTCGTGGGTGTGGGAACCGGGTCCACGGTGAACTACTTCATCGATGCTTTGGCTGCGCGGAAGTTGCGCATTCGGGGTGCTGTTTCGAGTTCCGAGGGCTCAACAGCGCGCCTGAAGCAACATGGAATCGACGTTCTCGACCTCAACTTCGAAGGCGACCTGCCGCTCTATGTGGATGGCGCCGATGAAGCCGATCCTCACTTGCGTCTCATCAAGGGCGGGGGTGCGGCACTGACCCGCGAGAAGATCGTCGCGGCGGCATCGAAGCGCTTCGTCTGCATCGTCGATGAATCGAAGTGCGTACCGATCCTCGGACGCTTCCCCCTGCCGGTTGAAGTCATTCCGATGGCACGTTCATACGTCGCTCGCGAGTTGGTGAAGCTCGGCGGGCAACCGGAATGGCGCGAAGGGGTACTGACGGACAACGGCAACTGGGTCCTGGATGTGCACCAGTTCTCAATCACCGATCCGGTGGGCCTGGAAACGACGATCAATCAGATCGCAGGGGTCGTTACCGTGGGACTGTTCGCACGTAGACCGGCCGATGTGCTGCTGGTGGGTACTGATGGCGGAGTGAAGACGGTCACTCTGAAGTGACCGTCGGCCCGTTACCGTTCGTTTCGCTCAGCAAGTGCCGTCACGATCTCGCGGATGAGCGCAGGGCCGCGATAGATGAAGCCGGTGTAGACCTGGATCAGATCGGCGCCGGCAGCACGCATCGCCAATGCACCATCCACATCGAATATCCCACCGACACCAACGATCACCACCTTCGGACCGAGCAGCTGACGCAATCGACGCACCACTTCGAGCGCGCGTGGGTGCAACGGGCGACCACTCAGTCCGCCATTCTCACGCGCAGGCGGTGCGTCTTGGGAAACACCGGGACGATCCATCGTCGTGTTGGTCGCAATGACACCTTCCACGTTGATGCTGGTGAAGAGGTCGGCAAGACCGACGAGCTCCGAGTCGGTAAGGTCGGGCGCAATCTTCACCAAGATCGGCACGGAGCGCTCTCCCGCCTGAACGCGTGCTTCGCGCGCCGCATACAGCGCCAGCAACACGGGGCATAGCTGCTCGGGTTCCTGCAATGCCCGCAAGCCCTTCGTGTTGGGTGACGAGACGTTCACCACCAGATAGTCCGCGCAAGAGTAAGTCTGCTGCAGACACCGAACGTAGTCATGAACCGCTTCTTCGAGCGGCGTGCTCGCGTTCTTGCCGATGTTCACGCCGCAGATGCCACGTGTGCGTCGCGCTTGCAGGCATCGCGCCAATGCTTCGGCGCCCTCGTTGGGGAACCCCATGCGATTGATGAGCGCTTCCGCCCGCGGAATGCGAAAGATGCGCGGCGATGGGTTACCGCTCTGAGGTCGTGGAGTGACCGTGCCCACCTCGACGAACCCAAACCCGAGAGCATGCAGCGCATCCACACAGACGCCGTTCTTATCCAATCCCGCCGCGAGACCCAACCGGTTGGGGAAGTTGAGACCGAGCAGATTCACACCACCCGTGATCGGTGCCGGACGCGGTCGCAGCAGTCGCAAGGCAGCCGCCAAGCGCAGTACACGGAACGTCACCGCGTGCGCTTGCTCGGGCTCCATCTTGAACAAGGCTCGACGCAGCAAGGGGTAGGACATGGCAGTGAATTGTTGTTGACCAGTGCGGCGAACAGTACCGGCATCTCCCGCGTGCAGCGAGTCGTTGCAGCTACAAACAAAAAGGCCCGCATGCGCGGGCCTTAATGTTGGTTGGGGGACTAGGATTCGAACCTAGGTTGACGGAGTCAGAGTCCGTAGTCCTACCGCTAGACGATCCCCCAATAGCGGCCAAGGGGATAGCAAATACCCCCAGGTGCGTTAGCGCTTGGAGAACTGCGTTCCGCGGCGGGCCTTGCGGAAGCCGACCTTCTTACGTTCGACTTCGCGGGCATCGCGCGTCACGAAGCCAGCGTCGCGCAGCGTCTTACGCAGAGTCTCATCAAATTCGATCAACGCACGGGTCAAACCGTGACGGATAGCACCGGCCTGACCGGTGATGCCGCCGCCGCGGACCGTCACGCTCACGTCGAACTTGTCCTCCATGCTCACAGCTTCGAGCGGCTGACGCACGATCATGCGCGCGGTCTTGCGACCGAAGAACTCGTCGAGTGTGCGATCGTTGACCTGGATGTTGCCCTGGCCGGCACGCAGAAACACGCGAGCGGTGGAGGTTTTGCGGCGGCCCGTACCGTAATTCGTCGTAGGCATGTGGTTTCTCTGGGACTTCTGGCTCTTCAGACTTGCAGGGGCTTCGGCTGTTGCGCCGTGTGCGGATGCTGATTGCCCGCGAACACGTGCAGCTTCTTGAACATCTTCCGGCCGAGGGGGTTCTTCGGCAGCATGCCCTTGACGGCGAATTGGATCGCGCGCTCCGGGTGCTCGTTCAACAACTTCTCGAGGCTCGTGCTCTTCAAGTTGCCCATGTAACCGGTGTGGTGGTGGTAGAACTTGTCCGTCAACTTACGGCCCGTGACCTTCACCTTGCCGGCGTTGATAATCACGATGTGGTCGCCCGTGTCGCAATGCGGCGTGTAGGTGGCCTTGTGCTTGCCACGCAGGCGGGACGCCACTTCGGTGGCAAGGCGGCCGAGCGTCTGGTCCGTGGCATCGATGACGAACCAATCACGACGCACCGTGGCCGCATTGGCGAAAACGGTCTTCATTCCGATAACTCCGGGAAGTCGCCCCCAGGGGGGCGCGAAAGGGCGGCAAGTCTACTGGAGCCCTCCTGCGTTTGGCAAACCAGATTACCCCTGAAAACTCAAGGACTAGCACGACTCACAGCGGGCCGGACCGGCGATGCCAGGGCAGCCCGACGAGGCTCTATATAATGAGTCGCATGACGCCAGTACCCCCCGCTCCCGCCGATTCCCGACAGTACTCCCCACTGGACAGACTCCTGGGCCAGTTCGACCAGGCTCTGCGCACCGTCGCGACCCGGACGCGGGCCGACCGGCCGAGCCCTGCCGCTGCGACGGCGAACGCAGAGCTCACCAGTGAAGAACGTAGTCGAGCCGCCGGCTTGATGCGGGTGAATCACGCGGGCGAAGTCGCGGCACAAGCGCTGTACTACGGCCAGGCGCTCACCGCGTCCTCGCCTGCAACTCGCGCAGCCCTGCTCAAAGCGGCTCAAGAAGAAGGCGACCACCTCGCGTGGTGTGCCGAACGACTCGAGGAGCTCGGCAGCCACACGAGCTACATCAATCCCGTCTGGTATGTCGGATCATTCAGCATTGGCGCGGTGGCGGGGCTGGCAGGCGATCGCTCCAGCTTGGGTTTCGTGGCGGAAACCGAGCGACAGGTCGAAGAACATTTGTCCTCGCATCTGAATCGGTTGCCTAAACCAGACTCGCGTTCGCGCGCGATCGTCACTCAGATGCAGCTCGACGAACGCGAGCACGGTCGACATGCAGTGGCTAACGGCGGTTTGCCACTGCCCGGAGTGATCCGGCGCCTGATGCGAGTGACCGCACGCATCATGACGAGTACGTCATATTGGGTGTAAGCCTCATTCCTTACAGCCCCATCTGCACGCAAGATGATCCATGCGCACAACTGGGTAAACAGTTGTGCTTGCGGTACGCGCCTCGCTGTATTAAAAGGCCCGCAAGATTAATTCCTCACAAGTCGTGCAATCTCAACGACATATAGGGGCACCTATGGAAGACGGCGCGAAGCCATTGAGCGACATTCCGGCGATCAACCGATTCTTGAGCTACTGCCGGATACGCACCGTACCTTCCAAGACGGTGGTCATCCACGCAGGTGACCTGCCGGATGTTCTCTACTACATCGTGAGCGGCTCCGTTGAAGTCATGATCGAGGACGAGGAAGGCAACGAGATGGTGTTGGCCTACCTCAACAAAGGTCAGTTCTTCGGCGAGATGGGGTTGTTCTACGAGCAGCCCACGCGCAGTGCCTGGGTGCGTACACGCCAGCAATGTGAGCTGGCCGAAATGACCTATCCACGTTTCCGACAGCTCGCTGCCGAAAGCCCGGGCCTCGTGTTCGAGCTCGCAACGCAGCTCGCCACACGCTTGGATCGCACAAACCGCAAGCTGGGTGACCTGGCATTCGTCGATGTCACCGGCCGCGTCGCTCACGCCATCATGGACCTGTGCAGCGAGCCCGACGCGATGACGCATCCGGAAGGCATGCAGATCAAGGTCAGCCGCCAGGAGCTCTCGCGCTTGGTGGGTTGCTCGCGCGAAATGGCAGGCCGCGTGCTGAAGGTGCTGGAAGATCAGGGTCTGCTACGCGCGACGGGTAAGACCATCGTCGTGTTCGGTGCCCGCCCGAAGATGCGCACCAAGCCCGCCATTGCGGGCGCAGCCGCCAGCGGCGGCCCCTCCGGTCGACCACTCGCTTCGCGTGATCGCATCAGCCGCGTCGCGGATGATGATGAGGATGATGACGACGAGGATGATGAGGATTGATATCGGCCTCGAAGACTCCTCGCCTGATTTGATGGCGAGGAGCTTCGTCCAGAGCCTTTCGACCCTTCGACCAGCTCAGGGCGATCGGACCACCACTACCCCACGACTCCCCTCGCCCCTTCGATCTGCTGCCGCATCTTGGCAATCGTCGCTGCGTAATCCTTGCTCTCGAAGATCGCTGAGCCCGCGACGAACGTATCTGCGCCTGCGCGCGCGATCTCGACGATGTTGTCCACCTTCACACCGCCGTCGATTTCCAGCCGTATGTTCCGTCCGCTTGCACGAATCAACTCGCGCACGCGCCGCAGTTTCGGCAGAGCCGCGGGAATGAACTTCTGCCCACCGAATCCCGGATTGACCGACATCAGCAGGATCAGATCGAGCTTGTCGATGACGTGATCGAGCCAGTTCAGCGGCGTCGCCGGATTGAATACGAGACCGGGTTTGCAGCCGTGATCGCGAATCAACTGGATCGTACGATCGACGTGCTCCGTCGCTTCGGGATGAAAGCTGATCCACGTCGCGCCCGCTGCTGCGAAGTCGGGAATGATGCGATCCACCGGCTCCACCATCAGATGCACATCGATCGGTGCTTTGACGCCGTGCTTGCGTAGCGCGTGGCACACCATCGGCCCGATCGTGAGATTGGGCACATAGTGATTGTCCATCACGTCGAAGTGGATGAGGTCGGCGCCAGCGGCGACCACCGCATCGACTTCTTCACCCAAGCGAGCGAAGTCAGCCGACAGAATGGAGGGGGCGATCCAGCACGTATTCATTGCATGATCTCTCTGCACTATTCACTGCAGCAACGGACATCCGAGGATGTGATGCGCCTACCGCATCCCTCGAGCTTCACAAATGCGCTCGTACGCAGCGCGAATCTGGCGCGTCTTCTCCGCAGCCATGTTCATCATCGATTCCGGCAGCCCTTTCGCAGCGAGCTTGTCAGGATGATTCTGATTCATCAAACGCCGATACGCCTTGGTAACTTCCGCGTCAGCAGCCTGCACGGAAACGCCCAGCACTTCGTAGGCTGCCGCCAGCGCATCGGCACTCTTCGCTTGGGTCCCGTGCCGCTGCATTCGCAACAGCGCTTCCATCTGCACGAGGTCGAATTTCGAGACCTCGAGCGCGTCGCACACGGTCGAGAGGATTCTGCGCGCGGGCTGCTGGAGGCTGTCGGCGCGCAACGCCGTCTGCAGTTGAATCTGCACGAACATGCGTTTGAGATCGCGCCGGTCGTGGCAGAGCACAGCCAACCGTTCGAGGCGCTCACGCAGCGGAAAGTCTGGAGCCTTTCCTGTCGAGAAGCAGTCGATCGCCAGTTGCACTTGCGATTCATCCAGACGCAGTTCCGACATCATCGCCCGCGCTGCGCGTATGTCGTCTTCAGACACCCGTCCGTCCGCTTTCGCGATGTAGCCCATCACCTGGAAGGCCGTGCGAAAGAAGGCGTCCTGCACTTGTTCGGGCGTGGCGGCACTCGCGACGGTGTCGCTGTCGCGTTCGGCCTCCTGATCGAACCAATGTCCGACGAAGGCACCGATCAATGCACCTACAGGTCCGCCGGCGAAGATGCCGATGGTGGCGCCGATCGCCTTGCCCTGCCACAGCTTGCCCAGTGGAATCTCCTACCGATCGACGCACTTACCGCCTGCAAAGCTTCCCCGCACGGAAGTCGCAGGCTATGGTATCAGCCTCTTCGTACGAGCCTCACGTCCCAAGCTTCCCGAGCTGCGCGATGACTTCAGAACCTCTGCCCGTGTCTCTGCCCATGTTGCAGTCCGCAGTGCCGGGCTTGCAGCGCCTGCATCAAGGCAAGGTGCGGGACATCTATGCGGTGGACGATCAGCACATGCTCATCGTCACAACCGATCGGTTGAGTGCATTCGACGTCGTCCTGCCCGACCCCATCCCGGGCAAGGGGCGCGTGCTGACGGAGATCTCGCGTTTCTGGTTCGAGCGCACACGCCACATCGTGCCCAATCATCTGACCGATATTCCGCTGACAACGGTCGTCAAGGATGCGACGGCTCAGGCAGCACTCGCGGATCGCAGCATGATGGTGCGCCGACTGCGCGCACTGCCCATTGAAGCCGTTGTGCGCGGTTACTTGATTGGCTCAGGCTGGCGCGACTATCAGGTCACAGGCCAGGTGTGCGGCATTGCGTTGCCACCGGGACTGCGGCAGGCAGATCGCCTCCCCGAGCCTATCTTTACGCCTTCAACCAAGGCCGCGATCGGCACCCACGATGAAAACATCGGCTTCGATGACGTCGTACGCACGATCGGTGCCGACCTCGCCGCGCAAGTGCGCGACACGGCTGTCGCGCTTTATCGCCATGCGGCGGACTATGCGCTGACTCGCGGCATCATCATTGCCGACACGAAGTTCGAGTTCGGTGTCGATGCGAGCGGGTGCCTCACGTTGATCGATGAAGCACTCACCCCGGACTCGTCCCGCTTCTGGCCGGTCGATACGTATCGCGCTGGCACGAGCCCGCCAAGCTTCGACAAACAGTTCGTGCGCGATTACCTGGAAACCCTCGACTGGAACAAGCAACCGCCAGGCCCGAAGCTGCCGGCGGATGTGATCGCACGCACGGCGGAGAAATACGCGGAAGCGCTGCGTCGCTTGACGCGTCATTGAAGGTGACCATGTCAGCTTCCGAGCACAACAGTGAGGAGCTGAAGCAGCACATCAGGCACCTCGAATCGCAATTGGACGCCGTGACTCGAGAGCTAGAGGCAGTGACCTACTCGGTGTCGCACGATCTGCGGGCGCCG
>JBEVDW010000265.1:0-11811 GCA_040513115.1 Steroidobacteraceae bacterium
GGCGGTTATGCGCACCCGTCAGACTGTCGGTCGTGGCCTCCGCCGCTTCTCGTCCAACAGCGACCGCAGCGACTGCTCCAGCGACAGGATGCGCTGCGCCGTGCGCAACCGGGCGATCAGCTGAGCCGGCGACACGCGCTTGCTCAGATAGTCATCCGCGCCGGCATCGAGTCCGGACAGGACATCCTGTTCGGCATCGTTCACCGTCAGCAGCATGATGTAGATGTAACCGGGAAACTGCCGCGCGCGGACCGTACGACAGAATGCCAGTCCATCCATCGCGGGCATGTCGCGGTCGGTGAGCACGATCGATACGAACTCGCGCGCCAGCACGTCGAGCGCCGCCTGACCGTTCGGCGCCAGCTGCGCATCGAGGGAAGCCCGCGGCCTCGACCACTGCCTGCAGGCGCTCACGCACCAGCGGGTCGTCATCGATGATCAACACCGAGGCACGTTGCGGCAATTGCAGCTTCATCAGCTGCAACGTGTCGTCGACACCCTCGGGAAGCCTCCAGCGCCAACGCAGAGACGTTCACACGGACCGCTCTACGAGTGCAGCGAGCTGCGCCGGCACGCCCACGTCGCCCATGAACTGACAATGGCTCTCCACTGCATAGCCGTGGCGACAGCAGATCGCCACGGCATGCGCAACGCTGGCCTGGACGGCGGAGAGCTGCGAGCGGCCGCGACTTTGCAAACAACCGCGGCAGTGCTCGGCCACCTTCAACAGGTCGCCTGCCTCCACAGCTCTGCGTTCCGCACTGCCTCGATCGAGCGCTGCGAAGCCGAATGAAAATTGCAGCTCCGGAGCACACGTCGAGTCGCTGCGGCTCGCTTCGCTCATCGCTCGCAATGCGCCTTGCAGCCGGTTCTTGATCGTGGCGGCGTCGGTTGCACCGGCTTCCGGCAACACGATCGCGAATACGGCCGCGGCACTCGCGTCATCGACGCGGGCGACCCAATCCACGTGTGCGCGAATCACGCTGCTCAGGGTGTCTACGACCTGGTGCAGCAGATCAGTCCCCAAGTCCTTATTGACCTCCGTGCCGCCGTTCGTCAATTCCACGGCAACCGTCATGAGCGAAAGATTCCGCCCATACCGCTCCGCGCGCTTGCACTCCGACCGTAGCGAGCTCAGGAGATGGCCGTGAGTGAAGGCGCCGGACTGCGGATCCACCTGGCCCCGACTGGCCAGCTGCGCGTGCGCATCTTTCAGCGAGCGGCGCATCGTCAACGTCGTGAAGCCCTTCTGCACGCGCGTGAGCAGCTCGGCATCCGGCAACTTCTTCGTGAGGTAGTCATCCACACCAGCGTGATAGCCACGTTCGTAGTCCACACCGGCATCGCGCACGGTCAACATGACGACGTACGTGTCACTGACGCCGCGTGCCCGCAGCCGCTCCGTGAGCTCGATCCCCGTGAGCACGGGCATCTCCCAATCGGTGATCAGCAACGGAAACCACTGGCGTTCCAGGATCGCGAGCGCTTCGCCGCCGTGGGCGACAGCTGTCACTTCGAAGCCCGCGCTCTTCAGCCGATCGGCCATGAGCTCCCGTTCGAGCTCGTCGTCATCCACCAGGAGAATGCGCTTGGGCAGGGCGCGCGCCAGCACAGCCATTCGCGTCGTCACAGGTTCGGCACTCATGTAGCTCGTGTTCTCCAACACACCATCCGGCCGCTTTTTGCAGGCACGCAGTGTGCGTACGGGGATGGTGCTCTCCTATCAGGCTCGCCAGCGGCTGCGGCTCAGCTTTTCCCTGATTGCTGAGGGAAAGTGCGCTATGCCCGTTCAGTACCCCGCTCAGGAGCCGAGACGCCCGGTGGATGAGTGTCTGCAGGCCGGAAGACGGTGCATACGCGGTATCCACGGCGCATGCGTAGGACCTCGTAAGCCCCACCCGTGCTGCAGCGTTACGAGCTTCCCTGATTCGTTTCCAATCGTTAGCTGCTGCACCGCCCATATGCGAGATTCCCCTCACTGTCCCGGAAGCGTCGCAGGCCTCGCCTGCCGCTTTGCAAAGCCTTTGGAACTTGCTCGTGCACAGTAATCCAGCCCATCAACCGCACACGGAGAGCCACGATGCGATAGCGGTCGCGCGCGTGCGCTTTCTGTACGACGGCATGCCGATGGCCATGACGGCCACGGTCGTGCTGAGCGGGATCACTACGCTGATCCTGTACAGCGTGCAGCCCTCTGCCCTGCTGCTGAGCTGGTTTGCGAGCGTCGTGCTGCTGTCGGCGGCGCGCACGCTGCAGTACCTCGCATATCGCAAGGCAGTGCGCGACGGCATCGTGGATTGGAGCGTGTGGCGACGTCGCTTCCTGATCAGCTGTTCGATGGTCGGTGCGCTCTGGGGCGTTGCCTCCGTATTCCTGTTTCCGCCGAGCATCGAATACCAGGTCTTCCTCTCATTCGTCATCGCAGGCACATCGGCCGGCGCCGTCACCACGCTGTCTTCCGATCGGGCTGCGGCTCTCGGTTTCGTGTTTCCGAGTGTCATCCCCCTTGCGGGCATGCTGATGTTGCAAGGCACGCACCTGGGCCTCGCGATGGGCATCATGGTCGTGCTGTATCTGCTGCTCGTCGTGACCGCGACCTATCGCTCTCATCTGCAACTGATCCAGATGGTGCGTTGGCACGCCGAAGCCGATGCCAAAGGCGCGGCCCTGGAGCGCAGCGAGCTGGAGCGGCGCGTGAGCGACGAGAAGCTGCGCGCATTGTTCGAATATTCGCCGTTGGGCATCGCCCTGTTGAACGATCGCAACGGCGTCCTGGAAGCCAATCCGGCGCTCGTGAAGCTGCTCGGAGCGACGCCTGCAGACCCCAAACAGCGCGCGTTGGGCGCAGCACTGGACCAGTTGACAGCCGTGCCGGACGGCGAGGACCCGCTCACGACCACGGGTCTGTTTGGTCCCATCGAGTACGAGATCACCACCGCGGATGGCCGCACCATACCGGTCGCAATCAACGGCATGCGCATCAAGCATCCGAGCGGCGAGATCTATCGGTGGGCATTCATCGAGAACATTCACGAACGCAAGAGCACCGAGACACAGTTGCGCGCGCTCAACGATCGGCTGCTGCTGGCGGCACAGGCCGCGCAGATCGGCGTGTGGGAGTACGAGGGGCGCACGGGCAAGGTGTTCTGGGATGAGCGCATGTTCGAGATGTTCCAGCTCGATCCCGATGGCGATGACCATCTGCTCGAACGCTGGGGTCGCCTCGTGCATCCGAGCGATGCCACCCGCACGCATGCCCTGGTCCAGGCGGCGATCCGCGGTGAAGCCGGATTTCAAACCGAGTTCCGCGTGCTGTTCCTGAATGGCGAGGAACGCATCATTCGCGCTGCCGCGATGGTCCGACGCGATCCGGACAATTCGGTACGCATCACCGGTGTGAGCTCGGACGTGACCGCGCTCAAGCGCGTCGAACAATTGAAGAACGAGTTCATCGCGACGGTGTCGCACGAGCTGCGCACACCGCTCACGTCGATTCGCGCCGCGTTGAGCCTGGTTGCGAGCGGCGCCGCGGGCGAGCTGCAGAAGCAGACACAACAGTTGCTGACGATTGCGGACCGCAACGCGTCACGCCTCGCGTTGCTCATCGACGATCTGCTCGATATCGAGCGCATCGAGGCAGGCAAGCTGAACCTCGAAGTCTCACCGCAACCGCTGGTGCCGCTGATCGCGCAAGCCGTCGAAGCAAACACGGCCTACGCCAAGTTGTGCGGCGTGCATCTGGAGCTCGCACCGTGCGCGAGCCAGCCGGTCGTGCGCGTCGATCCCAATCGACTACTGCAGGTGATGGCGAATCTGTTGTCGAACGCGGCCAAGTTCTCCGGACGCGGTTCACGGGTCGATGTGCGGGTGTCAGTGCTGGCCGCCGACGTTCCGGGACAAGCAACCGCCGCATCAGAACCGACGCGCGCACGCGTTGCCGTATGCGATCAAGGTCCCGGCATCGTGCCGGAACTGCGCCAGCGTCTGTTCACCAAGTTCTCGCAAGGCGACAGCTCCGATACGCGTACAAGCGGCGGCACGGGCCTGGGACTTGCGATCTCCAAAGCACTCATCGAGCAAATGGGCGGCACCATCGACTACGACAGCCCGCCCAGCGGCGGCACCACGTTCTATTTCGACCTGCCGCTCGCGCCGGCCGAGGCGAGCGTGTCCTGATGCCGAAGTTCCGGTCTCAGCTGCTACAGACTGCAACCGGTGCCGTGCTGTTCGGCGTCGGTGCGCTGGTGCTCGCAGGCTGGTGGGCACATGTCATCACGCTCGTGCAGCTGTCACGCGGCTCTGTCGCCATGGTGCCGAATACCGCCTGCGCCTTCGTGCTGCTCGGTATCTCCTTGCTGAACGTCGACCCGCGCGTGAGCCGCGTGTGTGCCGCCGCCGTGGTCGCGCTAGCCACGCTGATCCTGGCGCAGTACATCTTCTCTGTCGATTTGCACATCGATCAGTTGCTCGCCAACGCCTGGGTCAACGATCCCAATCCCTATCCTGGCCGGATGGCGCCGCAAACGACGTTGTGCTTCATCGCCAGCGGCATTGCCGTGTTGCTGCCGCATACCGGTTACGGCACACATGCGGACAGCCTGAGACAAGTGCTCACGCTGCTGGTCGGCGCCATCGGCATCGTCAGTCTCATCGGCTACTCGCTCGAACTCGAGCTGCTGTACAGCTGGTATCGATACACGCGCATGGCGCTGCACACAGCGGCGTGTTTCACCCTGTTGGGCGTGACGCTCTGGTTGTCCTGGTACGCGGAAGGGTCGCGCGCCGGCGAGTTCGATGCCCATGAAGATCACCGCGTAACCGTCATCTGCAGCGCCCTCATCGTGCTAGTCGCTGCCATCGGCGGCTCATCCGGTTTCATCCTGCTGGCCGCGGAGACCGAGCGGGCATCGCGTGCGGGACTGACACAGGCACTCGACCACCGCATGGGGCTCGTTCAATCCGAGCTCCGCGAGCGCCGCAACGACGTGCACACGATTGCCACGGCGTTGTTGGCTCAAGGCGCGCTGCAGGCGCAACCACCCCTGCGCGACCTACTGCGCGGCGACATCACCGCCATCAGTGTGCACCGTGGTGACGGTACCGCTGCCACCGCGGGCAGTTTCGTGCGCAACCCTGAGCTCACGTTGCGGCTCGCCTCAGACATGCAGCTGCTGTGGCACGACGGCGCGACGCTACACATCGAACGACTCGATCGCGGAGCTCGAGTCGTGATCGAAACGCGGTGGCCGGCGCTCTCCCAGGTGATAGCCGACACGCGCAACCTGAGTGTCACGGGCGATCTGCGCATCTGCGCCGCGCTGGATCGCGAGCGAATGCGCTGCCTGCCGACTCGACTGGTGCCGCGAGCCGTGGCGAACACTGAGCGCCAACGTCATGGTTCACCGCTCGCCATGTCGAAGGCGCTCGACGGCGAGCGCGGCACGCTGGTGTTCCGCAACTATCGCGATCACCAGGCGATCGGCGCGTACTCGCCACTCGCCAACACCACGCTCGCGTTCGTGCTGCAGCAGGATACCGAAGACCTGTATGCACCGCTGCGGCAGCGCTTGCAGGCACTGGCCCTGGTGCTCGGTCTGTTGATTGTCGTGAGCGTCTTCATGTTGCGCTCGCAGATCGGACCGCTCGTGCGCAGAACGATCACTGCCAGCGCCGCCGCAGCCGCAGCAGCCACGCGCACGACGGCGATCATGAACAGCGTGCCGGACGGCATCATCACGATCGATGAGCACGGCGTGATCGTCGCGGTGAATCCTGCACTCAGCAACATGTTCGGCTACGCCGAGCACGAGTTGCTCGGCCAGCCACTGCACATTCTGATTCCCGCAGAGATACAGGCCGCCCACGAAGCCGGCATGCGCCGCTTTATGCGCGAAGGCACGGCGCGGCTCGTGGGACGCGGCTCCATCGAAGTGCCCGCCCGCAGACGGGATGGCACCCGTTTCACCGCGCAGCTCGCACTCACCGAAATGTGCCTGGGCGACAAACGCTTCGTCGTCGGCAACATGCGTGATGTCACCGTAGCCAAGTTCGCGGAGGCGCAGACGCGGCGTATGAACGAGCGTCTGAAGCTCGCCACGCAGGCCGCGCGCATTGGCGTCTGGGAGTGGGACCTTCCGAGCAACGTGATGATCTGGGACGCCCGCATGCACGAGCTGTATGGCCACCCGGTCGGCACACCGATCACCAACGAGCGCTGGCACGCACTCGTGCATCCAGAAGATATCGAGGCACTCGATCGTTGCATCAACGAAGCGTTCGTCGGCCTGGATGACTTCGAGTGCATGTTCCGCATCGTGCTCGGCGATGGCACCGAACGCACGGTGAAAGCCGCGGCGATCATCGCGCGCGACGCACAACGCAAGCCGTTGCGTGTCACCGGCGTGAACTGGGACGTGACGGAGAGCACACGCCTCGAACGCATGAAGAGCGAGTTCGTCTCGGTGGTTTCGCACGAGCTGCGCACGCCGATCACATCCATCCGCGGTGCGCTCGGCCTCATCGCAGGTAACGCTGCGGGTGCCTTGCCGGACAAAGTGCAGCATCTGCTGGAGATCGCTTACCGCAATACCGATCGCCTCGCGCTGCTGGTGAGCGACATCCTCGACATCGAGAAGATCGAGTCGGGCGGAATGACGTTCGACAGAGACAATCTCGATGTGAGGGAGCTCGTGGCCCAGGCGGTCGAGGCCAACCAGGCGTATGCAGGCACGCGTGAGGTGCAGTTGCAGCTGGTGACGACCAGCAGCTCGGCATTCGTGATGGCAGACGCGCATCGCCTGCTGCAGGTCATGGCCAACCTGCTGTCCAATGCCGCCAAGTTCTCACCCGCCGGCTCGCGGGTCGAGATCAACGTTACCCTCGCGGCGGAGCACGTGCGCGTCAGCGTTCGCGATCACGGGCCTGGCATACCGGATTCCTTCAAAGCGCGCGTGTTCCAGAAGTTCTCGCAGGCCGATTCGTCCGACTCGCGCGCGAAGGGCGGCTCAGGTCTCGGCCTTGCCATCAGCAAGGCCATCATCGAGCGGCTCGGCGGTAGCATCGGCTACGTGTGCGACAACGGTGTGGGCACGACGTTCTACTTCGAGCTGCCGCTGGCTGAAGCGCACTCGATGACGACGCCACGCATGCAGAGCGCAGGGTGAGGCGATGGCGCCGCTGATCTGGCCTCATCTCTTGCAGCATCGCGCCGTACGCATCCTGCTCTTGAGTGCGGTGTATTTCATCACCGCGAAGCTGGGCTTGTTGCTCGCGATCGCGCCAGGCTACGCCACCGCTGTATGGCCGCCCTCCGGCATCGCTTTGGGCACGATGCTGTTGTGGCCCGAGCTGTGGCCGGCCGTGTGGCTGGGCTCGTTCTGCACCAATCTCAGCATTGCGTTCGATCCTGTCGCCAACGGCTCGATCGTGCGTTCGATCGGGCTCGCGGCGGCAATCGGCGTTGGCGCCGTGCTGCAGGCGCAAGCCGGACGCATCCTGGCCCGCCGCTTCGGGGGCGCGTCGTTGCAGCTCACCAACGAACGCGAGGTGTTTCGTTTCCTGTTCCTCGCCGGTCCACTCGCGTGCCTCGTCAATGCCAGTTGGAGCGTGCTCGTCCTGGTGTCGACCGGCGAGATTCCGGCGCAAGGATTTGCCTTCACCTGGGGCACCTGGTGGATCGGCGATACGATCGGCGTGCTGATCTTCGCGCCGCTCACGTTCATGTGGCTGTCGCGCGAAGAGCAGTGGCAGACGCGGCGCTGGGTCGTGACGGTGCCGCTTGGAATCATCTTCGCCGTGGCACTGCTCGTGTTCGTCTACACCACGCGTTCCGAAGCTCGCGAAGCCAGACAAACCTTCGAACGAGACGCGGCGCTGGTCACCGCATCCCTGCAGCGGCGCGTCGATCTCGGCACCGAGATTCTGCACGCGCTCGCCAGTTTCTTTACCTCGAGCCAACGCTTCAATGAAGACGAGTTCGCACGCTTTACGACCACGCTGCTCGCGCGCCATGGCGAGCTTCAGGAGGTCTTCTGGGCGCCATGGAGTGCTCCTGAGCAGACATTCCCGACGCGCTACCTCGCCGGTCAGTCCGATGCGAGCGTGTTCATCGGCTTTGATCTCGCGAGCGAGCCTGCACTGCGGACCGCCATCGAGTCAGCACGCGATTCGGGAGAGGACGTAAGCGTTCCCGCCGTTCGCCTACCCGGCGGCAACCACAGCGCGTACGTCGTGCTCGTACCGTTGTACGACACGACGCTGTCGCCTTCGCCCTCGGTCACCGACCGCCGCTCACATTTACTGGGCTTCACCGGCGGAACATTCGATATCGAACGGTTGGCAGCGGCGATACTGGCAGAAAATCCCTCCGCCCCACAGTTGAGCTGGCGGCTGGAAGATCATGGCGATGGACGCCACGTCGAGCTGCATCGAATGGTCGGTGCAACCTCCGCGCAGGTGCCGGCGACCACCGCACTGCTCGGCTCTGATGTCCGGCGCACCATCCAGGTCGCCGACCGCGAATGGGTGTTCACATTCGAACCGACGCTCGAGTACATCGCGAATCGCTCCCATCTGGTCGCATGGCTGGTGCTGAGCGGCGGCCTGTTGTTCACGGCGCTCGTGGGCGCTGGCGCCCTGATCGTCACGGGCCGCACGATGACCATCCGAGCCCAAGTGCAGGCCCGCACGGAGGAGCTGGCCCAGATCAACGAGAAGCTCGCTGAAGAGGTCTGCGATCACATCCGCACGGAGGAAACGCTGGATCGCGAACGCGAATTCTTGCAGGTCGTTCTAGACAACCTGAGCGAAGGCATCGCCACCGTCAGCGCCGACAGCCATGTCACGATGGCGAACCGGGCCGCGTATCAGATCTGGGCACGGCTGCTGGGCACGGCGGACGCACTCGATGCAGCCTGGGACGTACCCGTCGACACATTCTGCGCGGATGGACGCACGCCACTCGAGCGCCACGAGTTGCCGCGTGCCCGCGCGTTGCGCGGCGAGACGGTGCGCGACTTCGAGTTCGTGCTGCGTTATCAGGAACGCCCGCCCGTGAAGCTACGCGTCACGTCCCAGCCGCTGCTCAATGCGGACAAACGCCAACGCGGCGCCATCCTCATGTTGCGAGACATCACGGATGTGCAGAAGGTGGAGCAACTCAAGCGTGAATTCGTGGCCACGGTGTCGCATGAGCTGCGCACGCCACTGACGTCCATTCGCGGCTCGCTGGGACTGCTCACGTCGGGAAAGATGGGCAACATGCCGGCCAAGGTGCAGCATCTCATCGAGATGGCTTCGCGTAACACCGAACGCCTGACGTTTCTGATCAACGATCTGCTCGACATGGAGAAGATCGAACAGGGCGCGATGAAGTTCGAGATGAGCGAGCAATCGCTGGATACACTCGTCCAGCAGGCCATCGACGCGCAACAGGGGGCTGCGCAGAGTCGCAACGTCAGCCTTCGCGTGCGCGGCAACACCTCGAGCCAGCGTGTACACGTCGATCCGGAACGCCTGCTGCAGGTGCTTGCGAACCTGCTGTCGAATGCCATCAAGTTTTCACCGCCGCAGCGCGAGGTGCTCGTGCAGTTGCGACACGACGAACGTCACTGCCACGTCGCCATCCAGGATCACGGCCCGGGGATCGAATCCGAGTTCCGCGATCGCATCTTTCAGAAGTTCTCGCAAGCCGACTCCTCAGACGCGCGTACGAAAGGCGGCACTGGTCTGGGCCTTGCCATCAGCAAGGCGCTGATCGAGCGCATGGGCGGCAAGATCGGTTACGACAGTGAACCGGGCTGCGGCGCGACGTTCTTTCTGCAGTTGCCGCTCGCGGCTGTCGAGCTACCGGAGAACAGCGCGTAATCGCGTCAAACCACCACGTTGACCAGTTTGCCCTTCACCACGATCACCTTCTTCACCGGCTTGCCTTCAGTCCACTTCTGAACGTGGGCATCGGCCAGGGCTGACGCCCGCACCACGTCATCGCTCGCGTTCGCGGGGATGTCGATGCGGCCACGTAGCTTGCCATTGACCTGCAGCACGATCTCGATCGTGTCCTGCACGAGCGCGGCAGGATCGGGCTTCGGCCAGGGTTGATCGATGATATCGGTGGCATGACCCAGCCCACGCCACAGTGCGTGCGCGGCATGCGGCACGATGGGCGCGAGCACGAGCACGATCAACTCGAGGGCTTCCTGACGGACGGCACGGCCTGCGTCGGAGCTGTCCTCGAATCTGCCCAGCGTATTCATCAACTCCATCACGGCCGCAATCGCCGTGTTGAAGGTGCGGCGCCTGCCGATGTCGTCGGTGACTTTGGCAAGCGTGCTGTGTGCGGCACGTCGGGCGGTACGTTGCTCATCCGTGAGCGTCTGCCCTGCCAACCGGCCGACCGACTGACCTGCTGACTGACTCACGTGCTCATGCACCATGCGCCACAAGCGGCGCATGAATCGCGCTGCGCCTTGCACGCCGTCATCCGACCATTCCAGCGAATCCTCGGGCGGTGCCTTGAACATCATGAACAAGCGCACGCTGTCGGCACCCACTTCATCCACAAGGAACTGCGGATCGACGCCGTTGTTCTTGGATTTCGACATCGTGCGCATGCCTTCCCACTCGACGGGCTGGCCATCACTGCGCAACTTCGCACCCACGCGGCCGCCTTTTTCGTCGAGCTGCACATCGACATCGACGGGATTGAAATACTCGATACGACCGTCGCCACCCTTGCGCGAGTAGATGTCGTTCAACACCATCCCCTGCGTGAGCAGATTCGCGAACGGCTCATCCAGCTTGACGAGACCGAGATCGCGCATGACTCGAGTCCAGAAGCGCGAATACAGCAAGTGCAGGATGGCGTGCTCGATACCGCCGACGTACTGATCGACCGGCATCCAATACTGCGCCCGCTCGTCCACCATGGCGGTGTGGTTGTCCGCGGAGGCATAGCGCAGGAAGTACCAGGACGAATCTACGAACGTGTCCATCGTGTCGGTTTCGCGACGCGCAGTGCCGCCGCACTGCGGACAGCGGCATTCATAGAACGAAGGCGTCTTCGCCAGCGGATTGCCACTGCCGTCCGGCACGAGATTCTCGGGCAGGGACACCGGCAGATCCGAATCCGGCACGGGCACATCGCCGCACTTCGGGCAATGGATCAGCGGGATCGGACAGCCCCAATACCGTTGGCGGGAAATGCCCCAGTCGCGCAGCCGCCATTGCACCTGCTTCTCGCCCAGGCCGCGCGCTTTGAGATCCGCGGCAATGGCATCGACCGCTTGATGGTAATTCAGACCATCGTATTTGCCGGAGTGAATGCAGACACCGTAGTCGGTGAAGGAGTCGTGCCATTCATCGGGTACATCGTCACTCGGCTTCTCCGCGCCAGCCGGCGCAATCACGAAGCGAATCGGCAAACCGTATTTCTTGGCGAAATGAAAATCGCGCTCGTCATGCGCCGGCACACCCATGACGGCGCCTTCGCCATAGGTCATGAGCACGTAGTTGCCAACCCACACCGGCACCCGCTCGCCTGAAATCGGATGCTCGACGAACAGACCCGTGGGCATGCCCTTCTTCTCCATCACCGCCAGCTCGGCTTCCATCGCCGTGCCGCGCTTGCATTCTTCGATGAAGGCGGCCAGCTCGGGATTGTTCTGTGCCGCGTGCGTCGCAAGCGCATGCTCAGCGGCAACGGCGCAGAACGTCACACCCATGAGCGTATCTGCGCGCGTCGTGAAGACGCTGAGCACGCGGCGCTCGCCATCGAGGTGATACGGGAAGCCCAGGCGCACGCCTTCGCTCTTG
>JBEVDW010000266.1:0-10838 GCA_040513115.1 Steroidobacteraceae bacterium
CAAGCCGGCTACGGTCGTCTTCGTGCCCACCCTGCCCGAAGAGCAAATGAGTGAGCCCGTCGACATGCCAAAACCGGACATCGCAGAGCCGGAGCTGACGGTGCCTGCACCGGAAGTCATGCCCGAGTTGCCGATGGACGCCGCGCCCATCGAAGCACAAGCAGCACCTCCGGATGGTTCGACGGCACCAATCGGCAGCTTGCAGGAGCTGCGTGCAACTAGCCGAGCGGAGCCGGTGTATCCGGCTACGTCGCGTCGACTCGGCGAGGAAGGCTCCGTCACGCTTCGCGTCTTCGTCGACCCCTCCGGTCGTCCGCAGCAAGTCATGGTGGATCGTAGCAGCGGATTTGCTCGTCTCGACAACGCCGCCGCCACCGCGGTCAAACGCTGGCGCTTTCAGCCAGCGAGCAATGGCAGTGGTCCGGTCGCTTCGTGGTCGCGCGTGACCGTCACGTTCCGGCTGCAGTAACAGCCAGCTACTGCTTCCTTGCATTCGGCGCCGCTCAGTCGAGCGGTGCCGTTTTGTTTGAGCATCCCCCATCCCCGTTCTCACCTCACGACCTTCAGGGTTCATCTGAGGCGGCATTCGTGTTGATGCTCCGTGTCATGGACGGGCGTCACGAAAAAAATACTGTGACGCACAACATAGCGAACTGCCTCGGGGAAGTTTGATCGAGTTCACCGAAGTGCAGGCGCGCGCAGACCTAGTCTGCCGTCACGCGCGCTGGCGTTCGACTGCAAGTGTGCGCTGCGCTCGAGCGTGCTCGAGCCCCGAACACGCAACATTGTTGAGCGCCCATGTCGTCCAGAAGCTCTGCCCGCACCGTTTCCATCGACAAGTCCCGCCGCGCGAGTGCCCGCTGGTTTTTGGCGGCAGCCGTCCTCTCCGTGGGCGCGGTCGTTGGCCTCAAAGCCCATGCGTCGACCTCGGCACTGCGTGCCACGGCGCTGACCTCACCGTGGAATCTCCTCGCAGGCGACGCCGAAGCGGAGCTGGCCGGTCCGCATGAAGCGCGGCTCGTCGAGCTATCGGATCAGGAATACTTCTCTTATAGCGGTGTCGGTGCCCTGATCTGCACGGTCAACGGCCAGAAGCAAACCTCGACAGCCTTCCTCGTGGGCTCCTTCGATTTGGCCGTCACCGTCGCCCACACGTTCGTCTCCGGCTCGGTGCAAGCGAGTCCGGGCGACTGCGTGTACACGAGCACGGACTCGACCGGTCAGATCCGCGAGCGCCTGCCGGTGGCGTACTACAAGTCGCAGTGGATCGAGGCGAACGTAGCGGGCGTGCCCGCGAAAGACCTCGCCGTCGTGCGCCTCGCTCAGGGTTCAGCGTTCGCGCACCGCACCCTGCCACTGGGCAAGTTTTCGGGCGCAGCGGCGCCAGTCACCATGATCGGCTTCACGGCCGATATGGACACCGACACGTTCAAGCGCAAATCGCGCGGCACGGTGTACGGCCGCGACACGGGCAAGAAGGCATCATCGGCGGTGGCTGACATCTTTACGCACGACATGGATGCAGTGAACCTGGCCTCCGGCGCACCTGTGCTCGACGAGCGTTCGGGCGTGATCATTGGCGTCCACACGAGCTTGATGCCCTCGACGCTGCAGGCAACGGCCGAACACACCGCCGTCGCCC
Organism: Steroidobacteraceae bacterium; assembly: GCA_040513115.1. GTDB lineage: Bacteria > Pseudomonadota > Gammaproteobacteria > Steroidobacterales > Steroidobacteraceae > DATELY01. The sequence goes on from JBEVDW010000266.1 coordinate 1,643, forward strand.
CCGCTGCCACTGCGCGCAACGCGCTGATCACCATGAATTCGTGGCTGGAGAACACGCTGCGCTCGGAGATTGCACTCACGCTCCAGACCTCACAGGCGAACGAAGCGCGCTGAGAGGGCAGGAAGGCTCTGGGCCGGGAGAGCTTTCGATTTCCGCCCTCCTGGTCCAGAGCCCTCCTCACCCAAAGCCCTCCTATACACTCCCCCGCTCCTTTCATGGAGCGCTCCTCGTCATGTCAGCCCCTGTCCTCCCGCCCGCGAGCGCGCGTGACGTCGACCGCTTGACCACCCTGCTGCGCGCGAGCACACGCGCAGTCGTCTTCACGGGAGCTGGCATCAGCACCGAATCGGGGATTCCGGATTTCCGTGGGCCGAACGGCGTGTGGACGCGCATGAAGCCCATCCATTTCCGCGAATTCATTGCCTCGCCACAAGCGCGGCAGGAAGCCTGGCGCCGCCGCTTCAGTAACGAGGATGGCTGGGTCGGCGCGAAGCCCAACGCAGGACATGCAGCTGTCGCCCAGCTGGTGCGCATGGGCAAAGTCGCAGCCGTCATCACACAGAATGTCGACAACCTGCATCAGGATTCGGGCATCGCCGCGGAGCAGGTGATCGAGCTGCATGGCAACGCCACGTACGCCCGCTGCCTCGAGTGTGGGATGCGCATCGAACTTGCGACTCTGGAAGCCGAGTTTCGCGACACCGGCACGATCGGTCCGTGCAAGCGCTGCGGCGGCATCGTGAAGACCGCAACCATCTCCTTCGGTCAGAACATGCCCGCACGCGAGATGCAACGCGCTGAAGCGGTGGCGACGAGCTGCGATCTCATGTTGGTGCTCGGCTCATCGCTCTCAGTCTTTCCGGCTGCCGACATTCCCGTGCGCGCCAAACATCGAGGCTCGCAGTTGATCATCATCAATGCGGAAGAGACGCAGATGGACGGCCTGGCCGATCTCGTCATTCACGCGGGCATCGGCGCGACACTCGGCGCTACGCTCCAACGGCTGGCGTGAAGCCCAGCATCCCACTCGCTGACCACGCAGCATGAACCGCCTGAGTCCGGAACGGCGTGCCGACATTCTGCTCATGCTGTGCCGTGGGGCTTCGCTGCGCGGAGTGACGCGCGCGGCAAATGTATCCATAAATACGGTGACCAAGCTGCTCGTCGACGCCGGTATGGTCTGTGAAGACCTGCACGATCGAATGCTGCGCAAGCTCGTCAGTACGCGGCTTCTCTGCTGCAAGTCTTGGTCGCCGTTGGTCACGCCGGGCGAGCGCATCGTCGTTGACGGCGATTGCACAGGACATTCCGGCGCCTGGACGTGGTCTGCAACGGACTGCGACACCGGACTGATCGTGTCGTATCGCCTCGGGGCGCGTGACATCGCCACCGCGAGAGCTTTCATCGTGGATCTTTCGCACCGGCTCTCGCTTCGAGCCACGACGCTGACACGCGCTGAGCTGGCAGAGATGAGCCAGGATGGCGCTCCTTTCTTTCTGACGATGCATCGCGGAGATGGCCCTGGGAGCCACATTCGACTGGAGCGGGTGCCGACCATTCCGCACAATCTGGCGACAGCACAGCGCATGCTCGGACGACGCTTCACACGCTTGCGCAACGGCTATTGCCGCAAGGTCGAGAATCTCGCCCACATGGTCGCGATCTACGTCGTATGGCACAACTTCGTGCAGAAGCGCCGCTCGGGCCGTACTCGCGCGGTCGACAGCAAGGTGGCAGATCGGGCCTGGAACATGATCGACATCGTCGCCGCCATTCACCCGCGCACGTCTCATCGGCCGAGATAGCGACGCGCGAGCAGCGCCTTCATCAGCTCGGTGGCACCGGCTTGAATGCGTTGTGCGCGCGCAGCGGTATACATGCGCGCGATCGGGTGCTCGTCTTTCCACCCGCGATTGCCCCAGAGCTGCACGCAAGCGTCGAGCACGCGACCTTCCAGTTCCGGCAGCCAGATCTTCGCCATCATGCACTCCTCGTCGCGCAGCTCACGGCGCCGGTATTTCTGCACGAGATCATTCAGGAACGAGCGGCTCACGGCGAGCTGCGTCTCGATATCGGCGAGCACGAACTGCGTGTTCTGCAGATCGATGAGCCGTTGGCCGAACATCTGCCGTGTGCGGCAATATTCGAGGGTGAGTGCGTAAGCGGTTTCGGCGGCCCCAAGAGAGCGCGATGCCATTTGCATACGGTCCAGCCGCAACGTGTGCTGGAACATGCTGAGCGCGCCGCCCTCGGCTCCTATCAAGTGCGTTGCCGGTATGCGAACGTCCTTGAACTGGATCGCGGCACAGTCGCCCGCCGCGTAGCCCATCGTTTCGATGCGGGTCCGCGTGATGCCAGCAGTGTCCGCCGGCACCAGCAACAAGCTCATGCCACGACCCCGTGCGGCAGGATCGGTCTTTGCGATCACGTACAACAGGGTGGCCTTGTCGCCATTCATCACCGGGTCTTTGAGTCCATTGACCACGAACTCATCGCCGTCTCGCAACGCAGTCGCCGTAATCGACGCCGCATCGCTTCCCGCATCGGGTTCGGTGAGACACATCCCCAGCATGACATCGCCCGAGGCGATGCCAGGCAGCCAGGCACGCTTCTGCGCTTCGGTGCCGTGTTCGATCAGCAGCGTCGTCGACAAGTCCGAGTTCATCGAGCCGCCGAGCGACGCACCTCCAGGCCAACGCCCGAGTTCTTCCGACAAGACCACCGCAGTCAGCGGATCGAGTCCCTGACCACCGTAGGTCTGCGGAACGATCGTTCCGAGGACACCGGCGCGCGCTGCCTCACGCCAGAACTGCAGGTCGACGCCCTTGTGCTCGAACTCAGCAAGCCGCGCCTGCGCATGCGTCTGGAGAAACGTCCGCACTCGTTCCCGATAACGATCCAGCTCCTCACCATAAATCGAATCCATCGGCCCAACTCAGGTCTTGGCAACCAAGGCAGCATGATGCGGCGCGAGCATGCGGTCGATCACCGCATGAAAGGCAGTGATGCCTTGCTCGTTGCGACCATGGATCACCCGTTCCGCCGGCGCGGTGTCGTACGCCTTCTGGATGCTCTCCACCACGGCAAAATCCTCACCGTTCACTCCCTGGGTGAGATCGAGCGCACGCTGCCAGTAACCCGCATCCTTCTCGCTGGCGCCCGTACGGATGAGCAGGGCATTCTCGAATAGGCAACTGCGCAGGTCACGCGGGAAGACTTGCACCAGCATCGTGTGATCGTAAGGTGCGGTGAACGCGGTGTTCGGGAAAATGAAGTACGTGGGCAGAATCTGATCTCGCGTCTGCGCACCGCTCTCATGACGCTCCAGCAGCTTGCGCCGGGGCACGACGAAGCGTTGATGATCGCCGAAGGTATCGAAGATATTGGCCATGCCGTTGTACTGGCGCGCGATGCTCTGCGTGTGGACACCATTGAAGTGGTAGGTCTCGAGCGAACCTTCCTGCATCACTTTCCAATTGCAGGTGAGCTCCGTCTGCTTGGTGGCGAAATACCGGTGAGACCCAATATCGAGCGCTGCGAGTTCCTGCGCCATCGGTCCGAGGAAGGCGTCGATGTCGAGAGGCGGACCCGGCGCAACGCGAACGAAGATCAAACCGTACTTCTCAGCGACGGCAACTGGCGTCAGACCAGTCGGTGGCGGCTCCAGGCCCTCGAACGCGCTGCCATCGGTCATGCGCAGCAGACGGCCGTCGAGACCGTACATCCAGCTGTGATACCGGCACGTGAAGTGGGTACGCTGCCCGCACTGGGCGGTCTCGACGATTGCGCTGCGATGGGCACAGACATTCAGATGCGCCGCAACTTCACCCGTTTCCGTGCGCGCGATGAGAATGGGAACGCCGAGTCGATCGTCTGTCAGAAAATCGCCGGGATTGGGGAGCTGCGAGGAGTGCGCGAGCACGATCGGCAACTCGCGAAACAGGGCCTGCACTTCGCATGCATAACGAGCCGGATCGGTGTACTCCCGAACAGGTCGACTGTGCGCCGTCGGACCCATGTCCTTCGTGCGATTGCGCTGATGCACAACCAGCCGCTCGGTGATGACGGCGAGACGCGCGTTATCCATCGATCGCTCCTGGCGGGGAATACGCGATCGAGTGTAGTTATGACCTCGTCAGCGACAAGAAAGCTCTGTCTCAGTTTGGCCGCGACTCAACTCACGCCGAGTGCGGCCAGCAACTCCGCATCCGGATAGCCATCGGCCACCAGCTTGCGCGATTGCTGAAAAGCACGAATTGCCTTGCGCGTGCCCGGGCCGAGCACGCCATCGGCGTTGCCGGCATCGAAGCCCAGCTCGGTCAGCTTGGTTTGTAGCGCCAGCACCTGATCGCGGTGGAGCCGAATGGCATTCACGGGTGGTGCATTGCGCAGCTCGGGGGCCCCTGCGATGCGCTCGGCAAGCAGCCCGACGGCCAATCCGTACAGCTCGGAGCGATTCCAGCGCATGATGACGTGGAAGTTTTCGTAGACAAGGAAAGCTGGCCCACGATGGCCCGCGGGCACCAGCAATGAAGCCTGCAGATCTTGTCGCGGCAGGGCATGGCGGTTCGCATCTTTGATGCCGAGCTCGCGCCACTCGCTCAGTGCACGCGCCTGATCGAGACCGGCTTGCTCGAACGCGAACTCCTTCGGCAACTGCACTTCACGACCCCAGCGCACGCCCTCCTGCCAACCGAGCGACTGGAGGAAGCCACCCGCCGACGTCAAAGCGTCGGGGACGCTGCGCCACAGATCGATGCGTCGATCGCCATCGCCATCCACTCCGTACTTGAGATTAGCGCTCGGCATGAACTGCGTCTGGCCCATGGCGCCGGCCCACGAGCCCACCATGTTCGCCACCTCGACATCGCCCCGATTCAGGATGCGCAGCGCATTCATCAGCTCGGTCGTGAAGTACTCGCTACGGCGCTCATCGCATGCGAGCGTGGTCAGCGAGTTCATCACCGGGATGCTGCCGACGTTCTTGCCGAAATTCGTCTCCAAGCCCCAGAACGCCACGAGGTACTGCGGCTGCACGCCGTGCTCCCGCGCCACCCGCTGCAGGAGACTGCGATGCTTGCGCATCATTTCGCGGCCTTTGTCGATGCGATCTGTCGTGATGCGGCGATTCAGATAGTTCGCGAGGGTCTCGGTGAACTCCGGCTGGCGCCGGTCGAGGTCGATCACGCGCTGCTCGTACTGTGCCTTGGCCAGCGCGCTGTCGACGACCGACTGCGCGATGCCGTCGCGGCTCGCGCGCGCCTGCAACCCCGCAAGACACTCGGAGAACGTCGTCTCATCGGCGGCCGCAGACAAGGCGAAAGACGTCGCGAGGATGGCGGTGAGGGTGGCGGTCAATTTCATGGCGCGAAGATACTGTTCAAGGACGCAAGTGCAAGCGCACTAGCTCGCATTTTCCCGTGGCGCATTTTCCTGTGGCGCATTTGCCTGCGTGCGATACGGTGCGAATGCTGGCGAGGCGTGCTCTCGCAGACCTTTGCCGTCGAATAGCAAGAACAACACCGCAAGCTCGCGTTGCGAAGCCAGTGCCAGTCCGTCCTTCTCGCCGAGCACGAACAACGCCGTCGCCCATCCGTCGGCCTGAGCAGCCGTGGGCGCGACCACGATCACAGCCGCGGTCGCCAACGACGCGGGATATCCGGAGCGCGGATCAATGATGTGCGAGTAGCGCTGACCGTCCACGATGCGGAAGTGACGATAGCCACCCGATGTCGCAACGGCACCGCCACTCAGCTCGACGGCCGAATACGGCACCTGCTCTTCGTGCCGAGGGTCATCGATGGCGATGCGCCAAGCCTGGCCACTGCCATTGTGACCGCTGACCCGGATCTCACCGCCGATATCGATCAGATAGTTGCGGACACCCTGCCGCTGCAGCAGCGCGGACAGTCGATCGACAGCGTGTCCCGGCGCAATCGCATTCAAGTCGACCTCCACATCGGGACGCTGTTTGCGCACGCGTGCGGGTGTCAGCTCGACCCGCAGCTGATTTTCACCACGGCGTTCGAGCAATTGCTGTAGCTCACTCGGTGCAGGCGCATGCGTGCCGCCGCCGCTCGGCCCGAAGCCCCACGCATCGACCAAAGGCGCGACGGTCACGTCGAATGCGCCGCCGGATGCGGCATTGAGGGCCATGCATTCGCTCAAGAGCTGCGCGAACTCAGGTGAGGCCGCTTGCGTAGCCGTCGAGCGCAGCTGGTTGAAGCGAGATAGCTCGGAGTCCGGTCGATAGCGCGACATCTGGACATCCACCCGCGCCAACTCGGCCTCGATGGCACGGCGTAACGCGAACACATCGGGCGTGTTGGCCTCCGCAAGCCAGCGCACGGTGTACGTCGTACCCATCGTTGGACCGGACAGCACGAGCGTTTCGGGCATGCGCGCACACGCGCTCAACGTCAGCACAAGCAAGAGCACGCGCCATCGCATCATCGACTCCCTGTTGCTCATCAATACGGTGTTGATAGGTGGCGCCATCCAGCGACATGACGTGTGACGGTCACGCGTGACGCCTACGGTGCTCCATCTGTGAGCAGCCCGCGCCGTTCGCTGAGCAGTTTAGTTGCAACCTCATCACTGAATTTTTCTAATTTGTATTTATTCGGCTGACAGCTTTTTTCTAAAACAGCAGTTATGTTCGCGCGCGACAAACTTCTACGAACTTGGAATGAATGTTGCTTCGAAGAATTTGAACCGCTGAGGGTTTTGGTAGCTCTTCAGCGGCGTTGTGGATTGGGGACAGGGGCGGCACCCGCATGTACACAGATGAACGTGCGGGCTCATTGCTGCGAGGAGAGACGTCATGCGCGTCGCCGCGAGAGTTCTGGTTTTGGGGTTGGCGATTGGGGTGTTGGGGGCTGCAGATGCGAGAGCGCCGGAGCTTAACGGTGCTCCCACTGGCTTGGCTGGCGTTCCGGGCCCGCAATCGCTCGGCTCACTGTCGATAGGGCCTGCTCGCGAGGAGCAAGCGCTCGTCCGGATCGATGCCGAGGTGCCGCCAGCGCCTGCGGCGGTCGAATCCACACCGGATTTCTGGCTCCTAGGGGGTGTTTGTATCGGTCTTGTCGCCTATCAGTTGCGCCGTAAGCATCGATTACTGAGACCGCAGCCGTTCCAGTTACGGCCGGACCTCTGATTCTTAAGAGTGCCGGTAGTGTCGATCGAACCAAGTGACACTGACGCGAGGATCCGCTCAGTGTTCTCCCGCCTCATCCCACGGAAGTGCTCAGCATGGATCCGTTGAGCGCACAGCCAGGCATGGCAGCCGTCAGCGCCACGGAACCCGGCACTGTCTTCGTGTTGAAGTCACTGCTGTATCCGGTGAGCACCCTCCTCACGCTCGCCTTCTCCTTGCTCTTGTGGGCACAGCCGCTGCGCGGACCGTATGTGCTGATCGGAGTGATCGCCTTCGTCGGCACGTCCGACCTGCTCGACGGCCTGGCGTGGGAGCTGCCGCAGGGCGCGACCTGGCGTGGCTCGCTCACCAAGATCCTGCCGCGCTGGCTCTTGCTCATCGGTTTCATCTGGGCCGTGGTGCATTTGTGCGGGCTGATGCCGTCCCTGCACGCGGGCACGTTGGTCACTTGGGCCGTTGCCACGCCGCTCGCGCTGTCATTCGTGCACGTGAGCGCACATCGCCTGTTGATGCGCACGGGTACGCATCAACTGAAGCCGCGCACGGCAGTCATCGTCGGCGTCACCGAACACGGTCTGCGATTGGAGCGCACGCTCCATGGCCACGAGCTGTATCGCATCAAGGTCGCCGGCTTCTTCGAGGACCGCGCACCACAACGCCTGTCGTCAAACAATGGTCGCGTGCTTGGCCGGCTCGCGGACCTGCGCGACTACGTGGCACGCCACCGCATCGATCTCGTCTACATCACGCTGCCGATGACGCGGCAGAGACGCATCGTCGAACTGCTGAACTCGCTGCAGGACTCGACCGCTTCGATCTACTTCGTGCCGGACCTGAGCATCTGCGATCTGGTGCAGCCGCGGTTCGATTTGTTGAACGGCATTCCCGTCGTCGCCGTGTGCGAGTCGCCGTTCTATGGATTGCGTGGGGCGGCGAAGCGCTGCACTGACATTCTCATCGCTTCGCTTACCATTGCCGCGACCGCCCCAGCGCTCATCGCCGTGGCCCTGGGCGTGAAGCTCGGCTCCCCCGGACCTGTCATCTTCAAGCAGAAGCGTTACGGGCTCGATGGCCAGGAAATCATCGTCTACAAGTTTCGTTCGTTGAGCGTGACGGAGGACGGTGTCGAAACGTACACGCAAGTCCAGCGCGACGACACACGCGTGACGCGCTTCGGCGCCTTCATCCGCGCCACTTCGCTCGATGAACTGCCGCAACTTTTCAACGTGCTCGAAGGCTCGATGAGCATCGTCGGGCCACGACCGCACGCCATCGCCGTCAACGAACAGTATCGCCGCATCATCCCCGGCTACATGGTGCGTCACAAGGTCAAGCCGGGCATCACCGGCTGGGCGCAAGTGAACGGCTACCGCGGCGGCGACGACATCACCTCCATGACCAAGCGCATCGAGTTCGACCTCGATTACCTGCGCCATTGGTCGCTCGGCTTCGACCTTCTCATCATCCTGCGAACGGTGGCGATCGTGTGGAACGATCGGCACGCGTATTGAGGGTGTCGCTATGAGCACGCTAACAATGATTGAAGAGGAACTTCGGCGGCGTTCTGGCAGCGCGACCGACGCTGGGTGGCGTCGAAAACAGGGACGTATTCACGGCGGCGCCAGAAACCACTTGCGGCAGGAGGCGCTCGGCCATCGAATCTCACTTGTGCTGTTCTTATTCTTCTGTCTCGCCCAGCTTCTCTTCGCGACCAGCTACGCCACCGGCGATGACAAAGCCCCGTCTGACTATCGCCTGGGCGCAGGCGATCTCCTCCGCATATCCGTCTTCGGCTCGCCCGAGCTTTCCACCGAAGCGCGTGTCAGCCAGACGGGCAGCATTACCTTTCCGCTCTTGGGTGAGATCAACGTCGCGAATCGCTCCACGCGCCAGGTGGAATCGATGCTAACCGCTCATCTCGAGCAGGGCGGCTTTTTGCGGCAGCCTCAGATATCCGTGTACGTCCTCGAATATCAGAGCCAAAAGATAGCCGTCATGGGTCACGTCGCAAAGCCTGGCCAGTACTCGCTACAACGGGCA
>JBEVDW010000267.1:0-12282 GCA_040513115.1 Steroidobacteraceae bacterium
AGATTGCTGCTGCCGAGTGACCGCACCAGCTTCGAGAGGAGATACAGCTCTTCGAGCGTGGCACTCGGATTCGCGAGCGCACCGATCTGCGCCGGGCCATGCTGCTTCACTGCGCGACTCAAGCGCTCAGCCGCCATCGACAGCGCAGTCTCCCAATCGACCTCACGCCACGAACCGCCCTCCTTCACCATCGGGCTCTTGAGGCGATCGGCGCTGTAGATGCCTTCGTAGCTGTAGCGATCGCGGTCGGCGATCCAGGTCTCGTTGATATCCTCGTTCGGACGCGGAACGATGCGCATGACCCGACCACGCAGCACGTGGGCATAGATGTTCGTGCCGACACTGTCGTGCGGTGAGACCAGCGGATGCTGCGTCATCTCCCAAGCGCGAGCACGATAGCGATACGGCTTGTTGTTGAGCGCGCCGACGGGACAGAGATCGATGATGTTCGCCGACAGCTCGTGATCCACACTGCGCTCGATGTACGTGCCGATCTCGGTCAATTCACCGCGACCGACCGTGCCCAGCTCCTGGAAGCCCTGGATCACCTGCGTGAAGCGCACGCAGCGCGTGCAGTGAATGCAGCGCGTCATGTCCGTGGATACGAGCGGGCCCAGATTCTTGTCCTTCACCACGCGCTTGCGCTCGGCATAGCGCGAGATGTCGCGGCCGAAGCCCATGGCGAGATCCTGCAGCTCGCACTCGCCGCCTTGATCGCAGATCGGGCAATCGAGCGGATGATTGATGAGGAGGAACTCCATCACCGCCTTTTGCGCGGCGATGGCGCGCGGCGATTTCGTGAACACCTTCATGCCTTCCATGACAGGTGTTGCGCACGCAGGCTGCGGCTTCGGCGCCTTTTCGACTTCGACGAGACACATGCGGCAGTTTGCCGCGATGGGCAGCTTCTCGTGATAGCAGAAGCGCGGCACGTAGACGTCGTTCGCGTCGGTCACATGAATGATCATCTGACCTTTACGCGCCTGCATCGGCACGCCGTTGACTTCGATGTTGACCAGATCGTCGGACATGGTGGTGTTCAGTAGCAGCCGGACGCTTACGCCGCCTGACGCTTGTCGCGCTCGACGATGCTGTGGCCGTGCTCGATCATGTATTCGAACTCGGGGCGGAAGTGCTTCATGAAGCTCTGGATCGGCCACGCCGCGGCGTCACCGAATGCGCAAATCGTGTGGCCTTCGATCTTGTTGGCGACGTCGACGAGCATGTCGAGATCGGCCTTCTGGCCTTGGCCGGCGAGAATGCGCCTCAACACTCGGTTGAGCCAGCCCGTGCCCTCGCGGCACGGCGTGCATTGACCGCAGGACTCGGCGTAGTAGAAACGCGAGAGTCGTTCGAGCACGCGCACCATGCAGGTCGTCTCATCCATCACGATCATCGCACCGGTACCGAGCGCGGATCCGGCTTTGCGAAGCGAGTCGTAGTCCATGTTCACGCCCATCATGACTTCACCGGGCACGACGGGGACGGATGAACCCCCGGGGATGACGGCTTTCAACTTGCGTCCGCCGCGCATGCCGCCGCAGATCTCGAGCAGCTCCGTGAAGGGAATGCCCAGCGGCAGCTCGATGTTTTGCGGCTTGTTGACGTGGCCGGAGACGGAAAAGATCAACGTGCCACCGGAGTTAGCAACGCCGAGATCGGCAAACCACTTTGCGCCTTTGCGCAGAATGGTGGGCACCGATGCATAGCTTTGCGTGTTGTTGATCGTTGTGGGCTTGCCGTACAGACCATAGTTCGCGGGAAACGGCGGCTTGAAACGCGGCCTGCCCTGCTTGCCTTCCAACGACTCGAGCAGCGCGGTTTCTTCGCCGCAGATGTACGCGCCAGCACCAACGAACGAGTAGAGATCGAAGTCGATTCCGGAGCCTTGGATGTTCTTACCGAGAAGGCCCGCTTCATAGGCCTCCTTCAAAGCCTCTTCGAAGCGCGGCACAGGCTCAGCGAGAAACTCACCACGGATGTAGTTGTACCCGACGGTCGCGCCCATTGCGTAACCGCCTATCGCCATGCCTTCGATCAGCGCGTGCGGGTTGTAACGCAGGATGTCGCGATCATGACACGTGCCCGGTTCGCTCTCGTCCGAATTGCACACGGCGTATTTCTGACCCGGTGCGTTGCGCGGCATGAAGCTCCACTTCACGCCGGTCGGAAAACCTGCGCCGCCGCGGCCACGCAGACCCGATGCCTTGACTTCTTCGATGATCTGCTCCCGCGACGTCTTCTCGCGCAGGATGCGTTCCCACACTTCATAGCCGCCGATCTTGCGGTAGGTCGCAAGCTCCCATGGGCGCTCGTATTGCAGGAGCTCGAAGCAGACCAGATTTTGCGGATACTTATCGCTCATGTCGCTCACTTATGGCGAGCCAGGATCTCATCCACCGTCTCGGGCGTGAGATTCTCGTAGTACACGTGATCCACCATCATCATGGGCGCGTTGTTGCACGCGGCGAGACATTCCTCTTCGCGCTTCAGGTAGAAGCGGCCATCGCCGGTGCTCTCGCCCACCTTGATACCGAGACGCTTCTCAACATGCGCCAGGAGCTCCTCTCCACCACACAACATGCACGAGATGTTGGTGCATACAGAGATGTGATGCCGCCCGCACGGCTTGGTCTCGAACATCGAATAGAACGTGGCGACTTCGTACACCTGGATTGCCGGTAGCTGCAGATACTCAGCGACGGCATCCATCAACGCAGGCGTGAGATAGCCGTTGTTCTCATGCTGAGCAGCACGCAACCCGGCAATCACAGCAGAACGCTGCTTGCCCGGCGGAAACTTGGCCACCCAGTGATCGATCTCTTCGCGCACGTGCGCGGACAACATACCGGTCGTCGCGGTGTGGTTCGGATCGCTCACCGGTCGATCTCTCCGAAAACGATGTCTTGCGAACCGATGACGGCGACGACGTCAGCCAGCATGTGACCCTTGACCATTTCTTCCAGCGAAGCGAGATGAGGAAAACCCGGCGCGCGGCACTTCAGCCGATACGGTTTGTTCGCGCCATCGGAAACGAGATACACGCCGAACTCGCCCTTGGGCGCTTCGACAGCGGCGTACGTCTCGCCTTCCGGTACGCTGTAGCCTTCCGTGAACAGCTTGAAGTGATGAATGAGCGATTCCATGTCGCCCTTCATCTCTTCGCGTGCCGGCTGCGTGACCTTGTGGTCCGCGATCATGACGGGACCGGGGTTCTGGCGCAGCCATTCGATACATTGACGGATGATGCGATTCGATTGCCGCATCTCGGCGACGCGCACGAGGTAGCGGTCATAGCAATCGCCATTGACGCCGACCGGGATATCGAAGTCCATGCGATCGTAGACGTCGTACGGCTGCTTCTTGCGCAAATCCCATTCGATTCCCGAGCCTCGCAACATGGGGCCCGTGAAGCCCAGCTGCAGAGCACGTTCAGGCGATACGACGGCGATGTTCACCGTGCGCTGACGCCAGATGCGGTTGTCGGTGAGCAGCGATTCGTATTCGTCGACTGCGGTGGGAAAACGCTCGGTGAAATCCCAGATGAAGTCGAGCAACGTGCCGGAACGACGTTCGTTCAACTTCGCGATCTCTTTCTCGCTGCGCCACTTCGACGGCTGATACTTCGGCATCGAATCCGGCAGATCGCGATACACGCCGCCCGGACGGTAGTACGTCGCATGCATGCGCGTGCCCGACACTGCTTCGTAGCAGTCCATCAGGTCTTCGCGCTCACGGAAGCAATACAGGAACACGGCCATCGCGCCGATATCGAGACCGTGCGCGCCGAGCCACATCAAGTGGTTCAGGATGCGAGTGATCTCGTCGAACATCGTGCGGATGTACTGCGCACGCAGCGGCGGTTCGATGCCGAGCAACCGCTCGATCGCCATGACGTACGCATGCTCGTTGCACATCATCGAAACGTAATCGAGACGATCCATGTAGCCGATCGACTGGTTGAACGGTTTCGACTCGGCCAGCTTTTCGGTCGCGCGATGGAGCAGGCCGATGTGCGGATCGGCTTTCTGAATCACTTCGCCGTCCATCTCCAGCACCAGGCGCAACACGCCGTGCGCCGCCGGGTGCTGCGGGCCGAAGTTCAACGTGAAATTTCTGATCTCAGCCATTGGCCTTGGCACTCGGCTGCGGCTCTTTCAGAGCCGGCTGATAACGGTTGTCATCGCGGATGACGCGCGGCACGAGCACGCGCGGCTCGATCGTGACCGGCTGGTACACGACACGGCCTTTGCTCTCGTCGTACCGCACTTCGACGTTGCCGATGAGCGGGAAATCCTTCCGGAACGGATGGCCGATGAAACCATAGTCGGTGAGGATGCGACGCAGATCGGGATGCCCCTTGAACAGAATTCCGTAAAGATCGAAGGCTTCGCGCTCGTACCAGTTGGCGGACGCCCAGATATCCACGACGGAATCGATCATCGGTGGCTCGCCATCGGGACAGAAGCAACGCAGGAGCAGGCGCCAGTTGTGCGTGACCGAAAGCAACTGATAGACGACGGCGAAGCGCTTCGGCGGCGCATTGCGTTCGCGTTGCCCGCTGAGATCGACGCCGCGACTGAAGCCACTGGCGGTAGCGGAGGCCGTGCGCCACTCATCGAGTCCGTATTGCAGATAGTCGACGCCAGATAGATCGATCAACTGCTCGAACGCCAGCTCGGAATCGGCACGCAGCTCGCGACAGACCGACAGCAGCTGCTCGGGCGCAACTTCATAACCGACCTCGTGCGCGAGCGACGGCACCTTTTGCACGCGATCACCAATGCGCGCGGTCATCCTCGAGGCAAGCGTCTCGATACGAGTGGGCATGCGACAGCCTTAGCGAGCGATCGTCTGAGTACGGCGAATTTTGTTCTGCAGCTGCAGGATGCCGTACAGGAGTGCTTCCGCGCTCGGCGGACAACCGGGCACGTAAATGTCGACCGGCACGATGCGGTCGCAGCCGCGAACCACGGCGTAGGAATAGTGGTAATAACCGCCGCCATTCGCGCATGAGCCCATCGAGATCACGAAGCGCGGCTCGGGCATCTGGTCATACACCTTGCGCAGCGCCGGCGCCATTTTGTTGACCAACGTGCCGGCCACAATCATGACGTCGGACTGACGCGGACTTGGGCGGAAGATCACACCGAAGCGATCGAGGTCGTAGCGTGCGGCACCGGCATGCATCATTTCGACGGCGCAGCATGCAAGGCCAAAGGTCATCGGCCACATGGAGCCCGTGCGCGCCCAGTTCACGAGCTTGTCAACCGTCGTCGTAACGAACCCGCGGTTGGTGCTGTCCTCGACCGGAGGCAGCTGTGTGGGTGCGTTCAATCCCATTCAAGGGCCCCTTTCTTCCACTCGTAAATGAAACCTACGATCAGGATCAGCAAGAACGCCGCCATGGCCACCAGGCCCAACAGGCCCACGCTGTCCAGCGCCACGGCCCACGGGAAGAGGAACGCAATCTCGAGATCGAACACGATGAACAGGATGGCGACGAGGTAGTAGCGGACGTCGAACTTGCGGCGCGTATCCGAAAATGCATCGAAGCCGCACTCGTATGCCGACAACTTTTCGGCATCGGGACGATGGGGACCCAACACGAAACCCAGACCCACGAGCAACAGTCCCAGGCCGCCCGCCACGCCGAGGAAAATCAGGATCGGAACGTAGTTTTGCAACATCGCGCGAGAGTGGTACGCAACCCGGACTGAGCGGGCGCGGATTGTAGCAGGAGGTGTTTCAGTCGTAACCCTCGGCAAGCAATGGATTTACGCGCATCGCTTGAGGCGGGATCGCAGTTTGCACGGCTATGACAACAACCAGAGCGAGTATTTCATCGTCATCGAGCGCTGCGAGTGCGGCATCGCGCGCTCGTGCTCATGAATGAGACGAATGCGCACACAGACCCCCGACAAACCGAAGTCTCGGAAGGTCTGCTGCGAACCGATGTGCTGCGCGAACGACGCAGCAAGAAAGTTGGTGCGGATGGTCGGACTCGAACCGACACGGGTTACCCCACTACCCCCTCAAAGTAGCGTGTCTACCAGTTCCACCACATCCGCATGTTCGTGGTTGCGTGCCCTTCACTCAAGGTGCAGGCGAGGGTTGCCTTTCACCACCGCTGGGCGCGGGCGGCGAACTCTGCGCCGGCGCGTCGTTTCTTTCAAGCGGTGTCGCAGGCGCAGGCTGAGGGGCCGGCGCCGGAATCGTATCAGCAGGCAAATTCACTCGATCGATCACGCTCTGCGATGCAGGCGTGGCGCGGCCGCCCATGTAGGCGAGCGCGAGACTGGTCATGAAAAACAGCGCTGCAAGCGTCGCCGTGGTTCGCGAGAGAAACGAAGCCGAGCCGCGCGCACCGAATACGGTGCCGGACGCGCCGGAACCGAATCCCGCGCCCGCATCGGCGCCCTTGCCTCGTTGCAGTAGCACCAGGCCGACGATGCCGACCGCCAGCAGGACGTGAACGATCAGCGTGGCTGTGTGCAACCAGTTCATACGTGCCTTCAGTGAATCTGCGCCGCTGCACAGATCTTCAAGAACTCGTCTGCCTTCAACGATGCGCCGCCGATCAGACCACCATCGACATCGGCCATCGAAAAAATTTGTTGCGCATTGCTCGCTTTAACACTGCCGCCGTACAGGATGCGCAACGCTCCCGCGACCGCCTTGTCGTGTGCCGCGATGACGCGGCGAATCTCCGCGTGGACTTCCTGAGCCTGCTCGGGCGTCGCATTCTTGCCCGTGCCGATCGCCCACACCGGCTCGTACGCGACGACCGCATGCCGCATCGCTGCGATACCAGCCACTTCGAGCACTGCACTCAACTGCCGTGTGACGACGGCAATCGTATTGCCGTGCTCACGCTCGTCCAGCGTTTCGCCGACACAGAGGATCGGGGTCATGCCCTGGCCCTGCGCCGCCAAGAATTTTCGCGCCACCCATGCGTCGTCTTCGCGATACACCGCCCGGCGCTCCGAGTGTCCGACGATCACGAAGCGGCAGCCGACGTCCTTCAGCATTGCCGCTGAGACTTCGCCCGTGAACGCCCCGATGGGCTCGGCACAGACCGACTGCGACCCCAAGGCGATATCCGACGCCTTCAGTTGCCGTCCGATCTCCCACAGATACGGAAATGGCGGACACACCACCACCTCAGGCACTGAATGCCCCGGCAAGCCGAGCAACAATCCCTCGATCAGCTGCGCGTTCTCGCTCCGCAAGCCGTGCATCTTCCAGTTCCCGGCTACTAGCGGCCGTCGCATCGTGACTCCCCCGGGGGTACGAACAGAAACTAACGGGAAATCCCAGGTAGGGCATGCGGCGCCGGCAAGGGCCCGCGCCGAAGGCCGCGCAGCTTAATGGCGGGGTTGAGGGAAAGCAAACGCCGGAAAGAGCTCTCGCGTCGGGTCAAAACCCTGGCCGGTCGGAGGCTCCAATCCGACTTGTCACACCTAATCCTATCCGGCCGCCTCGGCAGCACTCGCAACCGAGTTGGCCAGTTGCTTGGCGAGCTCTTTCACCAGCTTCTCGTCACGCCCTTCCACCATGACCCGAATCACGGGCTCCGTACCCGACGGACGCAAGACGATCCGTCCGCCATCGCCCAGCTTGCGCTCCGCCGCCGACACAGCCTCGCGAATGGCGGGAGAAGCGCTCAAATCGACGCGCTGCCGCGTGCGTACGTTTTCGAGCACCTGGGGATACTTGGGCATCGGTGCCGCGAGCTCCGCCAGGCTTTGGCCGGTGCGCTTCATGATCGCGAGCACCTGCAGCGCGCTGATGATGGCGTCGCCGGTCGTCGTGCGGTCCAGGCAGAGCAAGTGGCCGGAGGTTTCTCCGCCGAGCACGCCGCCAGTTTCCTTCAACAGCTCGAGCACATAGCGATCGCCCACTTTGGCGCGCCGGAATTCAATCCCCTCGCGAGTCAGCGCGTGTTCGAGGCCCAGGTTGCTCATGACAGTGCCTACGACGGGCCCCTTCAAGCTTCCCTCCGCGTGTCGCGCACGGGCGATGATGTAGAGGAGCTGATCGCCGTCGACGATCCGACCCAGGTGATCCACCATCACCAGACGATCGCCATCGCCATCGAGCGCGATGCCGAGCTGGGCGCGTACGCCAGGTACGGTCAGTTGCAGCAGCTCCGGCGACGTGGAGCCGCAGCTCAGATTGATGTTGCGGCCGTTCGGCGAGCAGCCGATGGGCACGATCTCGGCGCCCAGGTCCGCCAGGATGCGCGGGGCAACCTTGTATCCGGCACCGTTCGCGCAGTCGATGACGACTTTGAAGCCCGTAAGATCAAGGCCCTGAACGGTCTCCGCGCAGAAGCGCTGATAGTGCGAGCGAGATTTGTCCACGCGAGTCGCGCGACCCAGCTCACGAGAGCTGCGCGTCATGGCACCCGCGTCCAGCTGCGCCTCGATCTCCGCTTCGATGTCATCTGACAGCTTGCCACCGGAGCGATCGAAGAACTTGATGCCGTTGTCCTCGTACAAGTTGTGCGAGGCGCTGATCACGACGCCGAAATCGCAATTGAAGCGATGTGTCATGTAGGCGATGCCGGGCGTGGGTAAAGGGCCGATCAACATGACGTCGACACCGGCCGCAACGAATCCGGCTTCCAAAGCAGACTCGAACATGTAGCCGGACAAGCGCGTGTCTTTGCCGACCAATACGGTGCCGCCCTGCGGCGCGAGCACTCGCGCTGCCGCGCTCGCCAGGCGCAGAGCAAAGTCGACCGTCATCGGTGTCTCGCCGACGTGTCCGCGAATGCCATCGGTCCCGAAATACTTACGCCCCACGACTTACCTCTTCCGCTACTGAACCCAGATTTCGCTCAAGCTGATCGCGCCGTTGCCGCCTTGTAACCTGCCTCGCGCAGCGCAATCGCGACCTTGCTTGCGTCGATTGCTGCAGCCACGTCGTGCGTTCTGACGATCGCCGCACCCGCCAGCACCGCAGCACAAGTCGTCGCCACTGTTCCAGGCAATCGATCCTCGAGCTCCCGACCGAGCAAAGTCTTGAACATCGATTTGCGCGACACGCCGATGAGCACGGCAACGCCCAGCTCCTGTAGCTCAGTCAGCCGAGCGATCAAGGCGAGGTTGTGCTGCAACGTCTTGCCGAAGCCGATGCCAGGATCTATCACGATCCGGCTGCGTGCGATGCCGACCGCTTCGCAGGCCTGAATACGGGCCGCCAGGTACTGCTTTACTTCGCGCACGACGTCGCCGTACTTCGGTTGCACTTGCATCGTGCGCGGCTCGCCTTGCTTGTGCATCAGGCACACACCGGCTGCAGAGCGACTCACGAGCTCGATCATGTCAGGCGCACTGAGCGCGGAAACATCGTTGATCATGTGAGCGCCTGCTTCGAGTGCCGCCTTGGCGACATCCGTCTGGCGAGTATCGACGGACACCAGCACGTCCAACCGGGATCGCAGTGCTTCGATGACCGGCGTGACACGCTCGATCTCTTCTGCCGGAGTCACTGCCGCGGCACCGGGTCGGGTCGATTCGCCGCCGACATCGATGATGCGGGCGCCCTCCTCCACCATCATGCGTGCCCGCTCTACAGCCATCGGTACCGTCGTGTAGCGCCCCCCATCGGAAAACGAATCGGGAGTCACGTTCAGCACGCCCATGATGGCAGGCGTGGATAGATCCAAAGTGCGGTCGGAACAGATCAGCTGCATGGGCATGCAGCGTAACAGGTGTGCCCAAACGAAAAGCGCCGGAGGACCGGCGCTTTTCTTGACCTCTAGGGGAATCCGATCAGTGCTGGCTGGCAGGCTTCCCGATCGGAGTCTCGGGCGTATCGCGCTCGCGACTGCGGCCCCCTCCGACGGGTGCCGTCGGTGTGTCATCCCAATCGGCGGGCGGACGCGGATCGCGGCCATCCATGATGTCCTTGATTTGCGTCTCGTCGATGGTCTCGTACTTGATCAGCGCCTCGGCCATCTTGTGCAACTTGTCCATGCTGCTTTCGAGAATGCCCTTGGCACGCTGATAGTTGGAATCGATCAGCCGGCGCACTTCCTCGTCGATGGCATGAGCAGTGACGTCGGACACCTGCTTGTGCTGTGTCACGGAACGGCCCAGGAACACTTCGCCATTCTCATCGCTGTAGGTGAGCGGGCCCAAGCGGTCTGACAAGCCCCACTTCGTGACCATATTGCGGGCGATCTCCGTCGCACGCTCGATGTCGTTGGAGGCGCCCGTGGTCACAGACTCAGGGCCGAAGACGGTTTCTTCTGCCACGCGCCCGCCGAAGAGTGTTGCGATGCGGCTTTCCAGACGACGCTTGCTGGTGCTGTATCGATCGCCCTCCGGCAGGAACATGGTGACGCCCAGTGCGCGACCGCGAGGAATGATCGTCACCTTGTAGACTGGATCGTGCTCGGGCACGGACAAGCCGATGATGGCATGTCCCGCTTCGTGATATGCGGTCAGCCGCTTCTCCTGCTCGTCCATGACCATGGAGCGCCGCTCCGCGCCCATCATGATCTTGTCCTTTGCCTTCTCGAACTCTTCCATCGTCACCACGCGCTTGTTGGCACGAGCGGCGAAGAGCGCTGCCTCGTTAGCCAGGTTGGCGAGGTCGGCACCCGAGAAGCCAGGCGTACCGCGGGCGATGACTTGAGGCTTCACGTCCTCGGCCAACGGCAGCTTCCGCATGTGCACTTTCAAAATCTGCTCGCGACCGCGTACATCCGGCAACGGCACGACGACCTGACGATCGAAGCGACCAGGACGCAGCAGCGCCGGATCCAATACATCGGGTCGGTTCGTGGCAGCGATGACGATGATGCCTTCGGTGCCCTCGAAGCCGTCCATCTCGACGAGCAACTGATTCAAGGTCTGTTCGCGCTCGTCATGACCACCACCGAGACCCGCGCCACGATGACGTCCGACCGCGTCGATTTCATCGATGAAGATGATGCAGGGTGCGTGCTTCTTCGCCTGATCGAACATGTCGCGGACGCGCGAGGCGCCTACGCCAACGAACATCTCCACGAAGTCGGAGCCGGAGATCGTGAAGAACGGCACCTTGGCTTCGCCGGCAATGGCTCGAGCCAGCAGTGTTTTACCGGTGCCCGGAGGGCCGACCATCAGCACGCCACGGGGGATCTTGCCGCCGAGACGCTGGAACTTACCCGGGTCCTTCAGGAAGTCGACGATCTCGACCACTTCTTCCTTGGCTTCGTCGACACCCGCGACGTCAGCGAAGGTGACCTGGACCTGATCCTCACCCAATAGCCGCGCTCGACTCTTGCCGAACGACATGGCCCCCCTGCCGCCCGCGCCTCCCTGCATCTGGCGCATGAAGTACACCCAGACGCCGATCAACAACAGGATCGGGAAAGAGGAAATGAACAGTTGCATCAGGAACGACTGCCGCTCCGGCGCGGCGGCGCTGATCTTTACGCCGTACTTCTGCAGCGTGCCGATCAGGGCGGAGTAATCCGTCTCCGGGTTGTAGGCCTTGAAGGCCTCGCCATCCGAGCGCACACCGATCAGCTGGTCGCCCTTGAAAGTAACCTCCTCGATGCCGCCGTCCTTCACCTGTTCGAGGAACGTCGAGTACGCGATTTCTTGCACACCGCCCGTGCGCGCGCTGAAGTTGCTCACGACCGTGGCAACGACGACTGCGATCACGATCCAAAGGACGATGTTCTTTGCGAGGTCGTTCAAAGGTTCTTTCCTCGGAGCGAGGCTCCTGCGTTGGGGAAGGCCATGGAACTAAAAGGCGGGAAAATCCCAATCGACACTACTACAACCTAAAGTTACGCGCCAAGAGATAAAGTTCCGAACTCCGCGCCCGAGAAGCCGACGGCTTACGCACTTTTACAGCGCCGAATGCCGCCTTTAAGGTCCGCATGAGGATTCGAACTACCGCCTTGGAATACTTTTGTCAGGAAATCGCCGCTGGGAGTGAGCGACCGCTTCGCA
The DNA here is from genome assembly GCA_040513115.1 of Steroidobacteraceae bacterium. GTDB lineage: Bacteria > Pseudomonadota > Gammaproteobacteria > Steroidobacterales > Steroidobacteraceae > DATELY01. Next base: position 11,961 of record JBEVDW010000267.1, read on the forward strand.
AAATCCAACGCAAGTTCAACGAGATGCATGAAGCGGGCATGGTCCACATCGGCCCTGCCAGACATGTGGGGGCCCCTCTCGGACATTACAAGCTGAGCACGGTCCGTCCCGAGTCTGCCCAGAAATTCAGGAAAGACCTCATCGGCGCTGAAGTTGCCCTGGACGAACTCGACACCTGGAATGGCAGCCATTCATGTCGAGGGCCGGGATCCGGCTCCTGCCTCCCAGCACCTAGTTTGCGTACCGGCTCCAACCGCCAGCGGCAGCTCGCAAATCCCCGACCACCGTCTCGCTACGGAGAATGCGATCCGAGCGCTGGCCC
>JBEVDW010000268.1:0-11097 GCA_040513115.1 Steroidobacteraceae bacterium
AAGTCATGGAGAAGGCGCGCTTCGAGAACATGAAGGACAGCGGCTATGGCGAGCAGATCAACCTCGTCAAGCAGGAGGAGCGTGGCCGCTTCCTGCGCAAAGGCAAGGTGGCCGACTGGAAGAACTGGTTCACCGTGGCGCAGAACGAACAGTTCGATGAGCGCATCGTGCGGTCACTCGAGAACGCCGGCATCCACCTGAACTACGAGTGAGCGGACACAACGAACTGACGTCCGCTTTCATGACGCACCCGCGGGGAGTGATTCACGCATGAGTGAAATGAGATTCGACGGCAAGGTCGCCGTGATCACTGGCGCTGGCCGCGGCCTCGGCCGCGGCTACGCTGAACTGCTAGCGGCACGCGGCGCGAGTATCGTCGTGAATGACCTGGGTTGCTCGAGCTTCGGCTCGGGTGCAGCGGTCAACGTTGCCGACGAAGTTGTCGACGGCATCCGCCAACGTGGCGGCCAGGCAGTCGCCAACCATGCATCGGTCGACACAGAAGCGGGCGCGCACTCGATCGTGCAGAGCGCTCTTGTTGCGTTCGGCCGGGTCGACATCGTGATCAACAACGCAGGGATCCAGCATCCGCAGCCCTTCGACGAGCTGCCGCTCGATGTGTACCGCAAAGTGATGGACGTGCATTTTTTCGGCACGGTCATGGTGACGCAGGCCGCCTGGCCACATCTCGTTGCACAAGGCTATGGACGCATCGTGAATACGGTGTCCACGACGATCTATGGACTGCCGTACTGGAGCGCCTACGCCTCCGCGAAGGGCGCGCTGTTCGCGTTCACACGCACACTCGCGCAGGAGGTACCGGCCGGTATACGCGTCAACGCGATTTCCCCCGGCGCCGGCACACGCATGGCGGGCGAAAGCGGCGTGGATGCCGCCGTGGTCGCGCACCTCCAGACTGCTTTTCCACCCGCGGCTGTGGCGCCCACAGTCGCGTATCTAGCGCATGAGAGCTGCACATTGAATGGAGAAACGCTCGGCAGCGGGGGCGGTGCAACCACACGCTGGCTGGTCGGTGAAACCGCCCCCGTCACGCCCGCAAGCCTCACACCGGAAAGCGTGCGTGAGAATCTGGCCACGATTTGTGACCCATCCGGTTTCACGGCTTTCGGCAACACCATGGAACACGTGAACCGCGCGCGGGCAGGTAGATAACCAAGCACAAGCCACAACGCCCCCGCGGCGCGAGCTCATGCGGACTGTGCCGCTCCCGTTCTTGCGCTCGCTGCCGATATCCGGCGAGGCACACCGAGAGCTACGAGGAAACAGACGATGCAGCTCACCGTAATCCACGCGAACGTCAGGGTAAACGCAGCCTGCGTGGGGTAGCTGCCAGGTCCGTGGCTTGGATCGCTGATCGTGGATGAGGCCAGCGACACGGCGACGAGTTGCGCGCCGATGGCTTGAAACGCACCGCGCGTAACCATGCTCAAGCCGGTGGCTTCGCTCGTGCGATTGAGCGGCGCACCTTCGATGACGAGATTGGGAACCGCGGTATACACCATCGTGACGCCAATGCCGGTGATCACCGTGAGTGTCGCCACGATCCAGACACTGCCATGGCTGAGCAAGAGCGCAATCCAACCGGCTGCGAGCACCGCGCTGCCGGCAAGCAACGCATCGCGGGAAGAGCGACGCGCGGCGATCGCCCCGCTCAACGGTGCGCCGATGAGTCCCGACAGATTGGACGGAATCTTCAATAGTCCAGCAAAGGTGGCCGAGACACCCAAGCCAACCATCGTCCAGCGCGGCTGCTGGAAGAGCAGCGCGAGCACCTGCGCAATCTGCATCGCGCCCAACGCTGTGAGTGCCATTGCTGCATTGGCAACGGCAATGCGGCGATCGCCCAGCAGTCGCACGTTGATCAGCGGATTGGGGTGACGCAGTTCGTACCCTACCCAGACAGCGAGCAACGCGAGGCCCAGAGCGAGCGTGACGAGCACGGAGCTGTGCGTCCAGCCCGCACGGCTGCCCAAACTGATCGCGAGCAGCACGGCACAGATCGCAGGCACGAACAGAATGCCGCCCAGTACGTCCGGTCTCCCATCCCAGCCTTTGCGCGCGGATGGCGGCACCATGGCCAGCACCAGCACTGCGCCGATGGCAGCGACAGCGGCGCTGCAGTAGAACATCCAGTGCCACGTCAGATGATCGATGATCAAACCACCGAGCACGATGCCGATGCCACCGCCGACCGAAGCAGTGGCCACGAGCATGGCAACGCCGAACGGCACCTTGGCCTGCGGCAGTCGCTCGCGCACGAGTCCCAGACAGAGTGGCAGGACCGCGGCGCTCGCACCCTGGATGGCGCGTCCCAGGATGATGCCCTCGAGCGTGCTCGCAAACGCACTGATGAGCGACCCCAGGACCGCGATGCCGAGTACGACCACCATGACTCGACTGCGACCATACACATCGCCCAGGCGGCCGCAGATCGCAGCGGCACCAGCAGACACCAGGAGAAACGCCGTCACCAGCCAGAACACGCGCTCCGGGTTACCGAACTCGCGAATGAACGTGGCCATGCCGGCGAAGATCATGCTGATTTCAAACGCGCTGCTGAGCTCGGCAACGAGCAGCGCGAACAGTATCGATGCGGTGTGGGAATCGCGTTTCTGGATGTCGGCCATGGGTGCTCGTGGCTTGTCGAAATGAAAACCCGATCGAGATTGACGTGAGCGGTCGGACTCTAACCGCTCTCGTTCAGTTTGACGATTTGGCGTTCCTTGGCATCCAGCGCCCTCAATCCATAGCGCGGAATGGCGCCGAACGGCAGGATCGTGAGGTCGCCGTGTCCAGCTTTGCCGTTCAGGCGCACGGTGACGATCTGCTCGCGCTGCAAGCTGTGCACCGCCTCGCCGCTGCCGAGCTTGTGCACCTGAGGATCGGCGGCAACGTCGTAGCTGTCGAATTCGAGGTGCTGTTCGCCACGAAAGACGCCGAGCCCTTTGCCATCGTCGAAGCCACGCTCATAGCCCGTACCGCGCATCACGATGGGCGCACCGAGGCGTTCGGCTTCGATGACCCATTCGCTGCCCTCATGCGTGCGCAGCTTGAAGCGCGCCCGCATGTAGTTGCGCGTACCTGGCTGGAACTCGACATCGTCTTCGAATGCGACGACGCGTGCGTCTTCGCGCCCGCTTCCAGCCGTCCAGCGCAGCATCCCTTCCATCTTCGTCGAGCGTCCGTCGCCGTCCTGCCAGACCTGCAGATAGCCAGCGCAGTCATCGATGCGGAACACGAGCCAGATGATGAGATAGCCCGCATCGGTGCTCGCAGTCGCACCGGTCATTGGCTCGAATCCGCCGACGTCGCGGCGCACGCCCCACGAGTGATCGCGCACGCCATACCATGAGCGCACCGAAACGCGATTGCCCTCGATCTCCAGCCAGCCGTCCGCTTCACCCGCCTGGTCGTAACGCTGCACGTGGGTGGCGAGCCGACCATTCACGTACTGCACGGTCTCCCCTTCGAGGAATGGATCGATCCGCGAGTGCCATTGCACATCGAATGCGGTCGGGTACGGACCCGGCGCGAGCTGCAGGCGCAGCCTGCGCATCGGCTCGAGCACCTCATAGTGGATGGGTCCGACGATGTGCGGCGTGTGCAGCGGACGCAGCGCGCGCGAGGCACGCACGTTGTGTTGCACCGTTCCGCCCACAACTGCGACCCCGGCGTCGGTCACGTTCATGTTCTTGTACACGCCGATGGTCACGCCGACCACGGCGCGGCGTTCTGGATCCGCAAAGCTCAAGAAGCAGCGATCGTAAAAGCGGTGATCGCTCGTGACGGCGGCTGCAAACGTCGCCGCGGCCTGATGCAACAGCGATTCATCCAATGTCGTCAGCATACTTTCACTCGAGGAAAATCGAGTCGGTGCTCATCACACGATCTGCGCATACGGAGGCAATTCCTGCGGAACGCGGCTTGTCTTCGCTTCCTCGACGTAACGCTTCGCGGTGCTCTCATCGATGTATCCGACAGCGGCGGCGTGCCGGGCCGACTTCGTGACTGCGCGGACATAGTCCTCGTGCGTGGGATAGAGCTTCGCGAGAGTGGCAGCATCGAAGGGCTTGAACTCTCCACCGAGCAGATTCTCCTGGGTTGCTGCGACGAGAGTGCCCACCGGCGCGTCGATGTCCGGCAAACGCAGTCCGCCGCGTGCATTACCGAACTCATCGCGGGCGATGAGGCTCAGATCCAGCTTCATGAAATCCTGTGCACTCGGCGCAGGTCCTGGATCGCGCGTCAGCTCCAATCTCGGCACGGCTGACGCCGGCTGCCCGGTGCTGATCCACCGGTGGATTTGACGGTAGGCCATCGCGCCGACGACTTTCGTGCGAATGACGTTGGGATGCTTGCCTGCGGCGCTCGCGGCGCCCGGAATGACCACATTGTTCTGCTGGGCTCGTTGCTGAACCGCTGCGGTGGATTCCACGCCGCCGTGGGCAGAGCCGGCGATTTCCCAAACGCGCAAGGTGTTGGTATCCGGCTGTCGATCGTAAATCGACTTGAGCGCCAGGAGATCACCCTCGTTCTGCACCATCAACATCGGCACGCCGAGATCGTTTCGAATGGGTGCCGGGTACGGCCCGTTCACAATGCCTTCGCCACGAATCGGCGTGCCGCCGCGACCCCGGCCGCGCAGCAGAAAGCCATCGAACGCGCGATCGCGTGGATGGAATGCATTGGCATACGAAGTGAGCCGCCAGGCACTCTGTGAAGCGCCGGCTGCCAGCACATGCTTGACCGGCAGATCGCCCAGCACATCGCCGGCCCGTTCTCTCACGAGGCGTGCGGTCTGCGAATAGATCTCGTACGAGAACCCATCATCGTCGATGTGCACGCCCGCATAGCGTTCGGGATTCCACTTGACGAGGTTCAGGGCGCCAGCGCGTTGCACGGTGACACCCACGTAAGCGAAGCCTTGCTCCATGAGCGCGTCGCCCTGCGTGAGCCATTCGCCGTCGAGATCGAAACCCATCGTCACGTTGAGCCAGTCGATGACGACCGTGCCGTTGAAGCGCTTGGGATCGACGGGCCGGCGCGCCAGCAAGCGGGTCAGGAACGGCCTCGACTCCACGCGACGCAACGTCCACGTCGGCAGATCGGCAAGATCGTAAAGCGTCGCCTCGCCGGCGAACGAAAACTCGCGCTCGGTGTATCCCTCGAGCACCGGTAACGCCGACATGAATGGCCGTGATGTCGCCGTGATGGGAAGCTCCCGTACAGCCGACTGCGGGCTCGCCGCGGACTTCGAATCCGCTGTTGCCAGATTCGGCAACGCACCTGCGGCCACTACTGCAGAGCCGGCTAGAAGAATGTCACGTCGCGACATGTGCATGCCTGATCCCCTTCATTGTCATGGTTGGGTCGAGCGGGCGTTTGGGTTGCCACGCGCTCGGATTCTGCCCGATTAGTATACGCGTATGTACCTGGCGTTTCTCACCTCAACTTCGGCACATGGCTTGGGTCCACTGCCGTCTGCTGGCTCACGAGATCCAGGAATGCGGTCTCCGGTTGTTCCCTGCGCAGGTTGGTGAACGCCTGCGTGACCGCACCCAGTGGATACCGCAGCCGTGGCGACTCATCGAGCGTGGCGGCATAAATCTCGGCCGCGACCTCTGACGCCTTCTGACTACCGGCAGAATCCGGGTCGGGTCGAACCTTGGCGACGATCGCTTCACGAAAGCCGTCGTAGTCCGGGATGTGCTCGTGCTTCTGCGCATCGTATTTGGCGTGCGCGGCGGTCTTGGTGAGTCCGGGCTGCACGAGCTTGAAACGAATGCCATAGGGCTTGAGCTCGTGCACCAGCGCTTCGGTGATGCCCTCAACGCCCCACTTCGATGCGGTGTAGTAAGAGTTGAGTGGAAATCCTGCGACAGCGACCAGCGACGTCACATTCACGAACACGCCGCTGCGTCGCGCTCGGAAGTGCGGCAGCATGGCGCGCATGACGTGGATCGTGCCGTACAGGTTCGTTTCGATCTGATCGCGCCAGGAAGTCTCAGGCGCTTCTTCGAACAACCCGAACAGGCTATAGCCGGCATTGTTGATGACCGCATCTACCTGGCCGCACGCTCGAACAGCTTCATCCACCGCGCGCGTGACGCTCGCGGTGTCACGTACGTCCATCGCGACCAATGCCATGCGCTCGAGCTGCTGCAGCTCCCGCTCGCCTTCGAGTGAACGCACCGTCGCGACGACGTTCCAGCCCTGCTCCCGGAAGTACAGCGCGGTGGCGCGGCCGATTCCGGTCGAACAACCCGTCACCAACACTGTCTTCGGCATCGCAAGTCCTCGGGTTCGAGCTACTGCAACGTCAACCGATCCTGGTGAGCGGCGTGCGATAGCGCTGTGCCCACGCCGGCCACAATGACGACTGCCGGACGGTGGAACGATAGGTGAAGCGCACCAGCTCGCCCATGTCGAGCTGCGACTGCTGCAAGCGCCTGTCGAGGGCCTGAATACCTTCACGGATGGTCGGCGGCCGTGAACCGAGCAAGCGCTCGATGTCGTCCAACTCGGCTGTGTCCACGGCATTGCCAATGTGCGCACGAGCCTCCAGATGCGCGAGCAGGTCATCGATCCCCTGCACGCGATGCGCAGCGGCGCCTGCGTTCTGCACTTCCTCACGCAGCGTGTGCACGATCTCCAGTTCGGGCGCACTGACCCGCGCTGGCGGAATGGCAATCTCTTCCGGCTTCAAGCCCATGAGGTCCATGAGTGCCTGCGCGATCAGCCACTGCAGGTACGGTACGAGATGCAGGTACAGCGGCATCGCGACGCGTCCGGCGACCTCGCGGTCCAGTTGGATGAGTGAAGTCACCGTGCCCATCACGAGTGAGGCCAGGCGGTAGTACTTCACGCGCTGCCGGTCGACCGGCATGCCCGAGAGTTGCTCGTACAGTGTCAGATCCGCATTGATGTCGCCGAAGTCGCTCATCTGGTACGCGCGCAAAGCCAGAATGCCGAGGTCATCGTGCGGATCGCCGATGTGCGTGAGCTCCCAGTCGAGCAGCGCCGTGCACTGGTCGCCCTCGAAGAGAAAATTGCCAGGACCGACGTCGCCCCAGCAAATGGTGAGATGTCCCTCCGCTTCGGGCGCATGCGCCTTCAGCCACTGCAAGGCGATGCGCACGACCGGTGCCGGACGTTGCACTTTCGAATCGAAGAGTTGCTGCCACAACTCGACCCATGCCAGTGCAGCTTCGCGGCAACTGCGCGGCATGCGCACGCGCGCGGGCAGCTTCAACTTCGTCGCATCCACGCGATGCAACTTCGCAAGCTCGGCCAGAAAGCTGCGCGCCACGGCGCGCCGCTGCCGGGTATCGGCAAGCGCGTCGAACTCACTGGAGCCCGCGATGCGCGTCGAGAGCATGGCATTGCCGTCGGGGCTCAACGCGACGACGCCGGGCACGGCAACACCCGCCGCGCCAAGCTCTCTCAATACGGCACTCTGCCATTCGAAGTCTGCCAGCGGCGTTCCCACATACGGCCCGAATCCGACGCGCTGCAAGATCAGCTGCGCGGGCCCTCCGTGCTTCGGCTGCACATCGAGCAACCAGGTCAACCGCTGGCCGCCGCCTGGCAAGCGGTCGAAGCGCACAATGTTGCCGACCTGCTCCGTGATCCACTCACGATCGTCGCTCGTGGCCGGGCTCGCCGGTGGCTGCAATTGCGTGCTCATGCTCAGTACCAGGCGGACGTGTCGATGGTGATGCCGACCGATTGCATCTGGCGGACGTAATCACCCAGGTCATAGTAGTCGCGCCACAGGCTCACCTTGTCTGCGCGCACGCGCCAGACGGAGCACACGGGCAGCCGCATGGCACGGCCGCGGATCGTCCAGAAATCCACGCGCTCGAACAGCAAAGTGTCACCGTTCAGCGCGTAACTCAGCCGCTCGTGTCCACCGCTGCCCGGTTCGATCGGCTCGGGAAAGCCACCGGCGGAATTGCGCATGAGATCGCGCATGCCCTGCGGACCCTTGATCACGACTTTCGGCATCGGCGCATTGTGGAACTCGAAGTCCTCGGTCACGAGAGCCATGACGCGTCCGACATCGCCATGGAAATACGCATGCAGCAGATCCTCGACGATGTTGAGCTCTTTCATGCGCGCATCTCGTAGTTGTCAGGTGAGCGCGAAGGATGCTTTCATTCGACGGCCCTGTAAACAAGGGGCCTGATTCATAACGATTGGCCGTGCTTTCATAACGACATCGTGGGGGATGGTCGCATGCCACTGAGTCTCTCCCTGGAATCGGTGGCCGAGATGTATCGCCGCATGGTGCGGATCCGTGAGTTCGAGAACGCGGCTGAGCGGTTGCACAAGGAAGGCAGCATTCCCGGCTCGCTGCACACCTCGCAGGGCCAGGAGGGCGAGATTGTCGGCGCCTGCATGGCGCTGCGGGCGGACGATTACATGGTCGGCAATCACCGCTCTCATGGTCATCCGATCGGCAAGGGCGCCGGGCTCGACCGCTTGATGGCCGAGCTGATGGCGAAGGCCGGGGGTGTGTGTCAGGGCAAGGGCGGCTCGATGCACCTCGCCGACTTCAGCGTCGGCAGTCTCGGCGAGACGAGCATCGTGGGCTCCGGCATTCCAGTGGCGGCGGGCGCCGCATTGGGTGCCAAGCTGCAACGCAATGGCCGTGTGTGTCTGTGCTTTTTCGGGGACGGCGCGTCGAACGAGGGCACGTTCCATGAAGGTCTCAACATGGCCGCGGTGTGGAAGTTGCCCGCGATCTTCCTGTGCGAGAACAACGGCTACGCGGCAACCACCCCCGCGACAACCGTCACGGCGGTGACAGACATCGCCGATCGCGCGCACGCGTATGGCATTCCCGGCATCGTCGTGGACGGCCAGGACGTGCTTGCCGTGTTCGATGTCGTCAGCACGGCGGTCGAACGCGCACGCGCCGGTGCAGGCCCGACGCTGGTCGAGGCGAAGACTTATCGGTATCTCGATCACGCCGCCAACATGGGGCGTGAACTGAAGTATCGCAGCCAGGAAGAAATCGCAACGTGGCACCAGCGCGATCCCATAGCCCTCTTCCGGGCGCGGCTGAGCGATGAGTTTCACGTCAATGTGGCACAGCTGGACGCCATCGACGCACAGGTACGCCAGGAAATCGCTGCCGCGATCGCGTTCGGGCTCGAGAGTCCCTACCCACCCGTTGCCGACGCCTTCACGCACGTGTACGCCGCAAACGTGGAGGCACGCTGATGCAGATCACGTTCCTGGAAGCGATCAAGCAGGCGCAAGCCGAAGAGATGCGGCGCGATCCGCGCGTGATCGTGTTGGGCGAGGACGTCGAAGCCGACCTGTTCGGCACCACCTCCGGTATTGCTGCCGAGTTCGGCCCCGAGCGCCTGCGCAACACGCCCATTTCGGAAGCCGCCATCACCGGCGTGGCTGCGGGTGCGGCGATGGTCGGCCTGCGCCCCATCGTCGACTTCACCATCGCGCCATTCATGTACCCGGCGATGGATCAGATCGTGAGCATCATCTCGAAATCGCGCTATCTCTACGGCGGGCAAGCCTCCGTGCCGCTCGTCCTGCGCGCGAACATGCTCTATCGAAACAGCGCCGCCGCACAGCATTCGGATCGTCCATACAGCCTGTTCATGCACATCCCCGGCCTCAAGATCATCGTGCCGTCGAATCCGTACGACATGAAAGGTCTGCTCAAGAGTGCGATTCGCGATGAGGATCCGGTGCTGTGCTTCGAGGACGGCAATCTGTGGACGAGCCGCGCCGACGTGCCGGACGGGGAGCTGTTGATTCCTTTGGGAAGGGCCGCGGTGAAGCGCGATGGCAGCGATGTCAGCATCGTCGCCATCGGCGGGATGGTCCCGATCGCCCTGCAGGCAGCCGACGATCTCGAGCGCGAGCGCATCTCGGTCGAGGTGATCGATCCGCGCTCGCTCGCGCCGCTCGATCTGGAAACCATCTTTGCGTCCGTCCACAAGACGGGGCGGCTCGTCGTGGTCGACGTCAGTCATCAAACCTGCAGCGCGGCGAGCGAGATTGCAGCGGCAGTTGCGAGCGAAGCCTTCTGGGATCTGTGCGGGCCGATCGTGCGCGTGACGACGCCGATGACCCACATTCCATTCAGCCCACCGCTCGAGAAGGATCTGTATCCAAACAAGGACAAGGTCATCGCCGCGGTTCGCAAGACACTGGCGTGAGGTCACCAGCGTGGAAGTGAAGCTTGCGCAGTTCGGCATGGGCATGCAGGACGGCACCGTCCGGCATTGGTTCAAAGCGGAGGGAGAATCCATCAAGCGGGATGAGCCGCTGCTGGAAGTGGAAGCGGCGAAGACGGTCGTCACGATCCCGGCGCCGTGCGATGGACGGCTCGCAAAGATTCTCGTGCAGGTCGATGAGAACGTGCCGACGCAGACCGTGCTCGCGGTACTCGAGCCGGCAGGCGACAACACTGCAATCGAGCCATCGGGCTCGATCGGGGCGCAGCCCTCGACCGCTGCACCGCCGGAGCGCTCGGCCGCCCCGCCGCACACTGCGCAACTGCAAGTACAAGTGGAGCCGCGAGCACGGAAGCTGGCGCAGACGCTGAAAGTCGATCTCGCGACAGTGTCGGGAACGGGTCCCAATGGTCGCATCCTCGAAGAGGACGTGCACAGAGCCGCTGTTGCACCGAACCTCGCCCGCTACGAAGACGCGCCACACTCCTCGACGCGGCGCACGATCGCGCGTCGGCTCACGACCTCCATACAGGAGATCCCACACTTCTATGTGGCCGCACAGTGCGAAGTGGATGCGCTGTTGCAGGCACGTGCACACCTCAACGAGCGCGGCACAGCCATCTCGCTCAACGATCTCATCGTGCGCGCGGCCGCACTGGCACTGGCGGCAACGCCCGATGCGAATGTCGGCTGGACCGACCAGTCGCTCCGCCGTTATCGCTCGGTGGACTTGGGCATTGCAATCGCGACACCACACGGCGTGGTGGCTCCAGTGGTACGTGATGCGGACACGAAACCACTCACCACGCTCGCCGCCGAGCTGCGTGATCTGTCTGCGCGCGCTCGCGACGCCAGGCTGCAGGTC
>JBEVDW010000269.1:0-3116 GCA_040513115.1 Steroidobacteraceae bacterium
TCGGTAACATGCGTTGCGTCGTTGTGATGCGAGGGAGACGCCTGCGTTCTGCTCCTCGCAGCGATAACAACAAAGGATTCATTCGATGAGTTGCGGGCGATGAACATGCGATCGGGCGTCGGTGCCGCGCTGAGCTTCATCGTATTCCCATTGCTGTGCACTGCTGTATCCGCCGACGAATCATCGCCAGATGGTTCCGCTGACACGGCCCTCAGTCTCGATTTCGGTCGCCCCTGCAAGGACCCGCGGCCTGACATCGGCCCGAACAATCCAGTCGATAAGCTGAACCGCCGCGTACCGCGTTCGGACCCTGCGCATCCGATCGGCGACGTGCCCTATCCGCACGTCGCCCGTCAGATCGGCCAGGAAGGCACGGCCGTCGTTGGGCTGCTGGTCAACGAAAGCGGCGAGGTGAGCCAGGCCAGGATCAAACGTTCCACTGGGTATCCGTTGCTCGACAACGCGGCACTGGAGGACGCACGCAACTGGCGCCTGCTGCCCGGCACGGACGGCGGCAAGCCGCAGTGCATGTGGGGACAGATCGCCGTGTCGTTCCGCCTGGTCGAGTACACCGACGCCGAGCTGGCGCAGGCCGTTATCAGTCCTGAAGCAGAACATCTCGCCGCCGTTCTGCTCGGAGTCGATGAGCCGGATGCGCCGGCCGACAACTTCGATCTCACCGCCACTGAACGCGTGCTGGCAACGATGGTGAGACAGACGTTCCTGAAAGATCCGGTGTGGCTGAACGCCCGGCGACGCATCGCCGCAATTCTGTCGCTCGAATTCACTGCGTCCGAAATCAAAGAGATCAGCGAGTTTCAGGCCAAGCCCGTCGCGAAGAAGCTGCGCGGCCTGCAGGGCAAGTTCGCCGGTTCGATCGGGGCGGAGGTGCGCGCCACCGGGCAAACGCAGGCGTGCGTAACGGGCGTGCTGAACGAAACGTTGAAGACGCGCAGTGCTGCCGAAGTGTTCGCAGGCGAGCAGCTCAGCCCGGAGTATGCGCAACGCGTACCGAAATTTCTGTCTCAAGCCGCCACGCATTGCGCGTGCCTCGTGCAACGGATGGCGCAGCAGGCGCGCGGCTTCATGGTGACGCCCGTGGCGGCGTGCGGGCCGCGGCCCACCCTCGAGTAGGCAACGAGGGCAACGGTCGGAACTTCGGGGAGATGTTGCGGATTGCAGCCGCATGAAAATCACCGTGTGCGAGCTGCCTGATGAACGTGTCGCCTTCAGCACCGCCTGGGCCCGCTTGGTCGAGCACGTGCGGGGCGAGGCCAGTCAGTTGGTCCTGTTACCGGACATGCCCTTCGCAAGCTGGTTCGCGAGTACGCGCCAGTTCGACGTGCAGGTGTGGAATGCCGCAGTACGCGCACACGATGAATGGGAGCATCGCCTTGCCGAGCTGGGTTCCGCATACGTGTTGAGCTCTCGCCCGGTCGACTTTGGCAATGAGCGTTGGGACGACGGCTTCGTCTGGGACGTGGAACACGGCACGCGGTCGGTGCATGCCAAGTCGCAACTACGCAATCAACAGGGCGCGTGGGAGAGCGAGTGGTACTTCAACTCGTTCGCCGAATTCGTCCCGCTCGATGTGGAAGGCATTCTCGTCGGCTTTCTCATGGGAGCGGAGTTTGCCGGGGCCGATGAAGCTCGCCGCTACGGGGCAGAGCATGTCGAACTGATTGCGGTGCCGCGCGGCGCAAACATGATGCCGTTCGACCGTTGGCGCGATCACGCGCGCGAGCTCGCGCAGTTGGCAAATGCTCACGTACTTGCATCGACCCGCGACGGAGCGTTCAGCGGTCAGGGTTGCATCGTGGCGCCGACTGGCGAAGTGCTAGGTACGACGAGTGCGTCCGAGCCCTTCCTCACGCTCGACATCGCGCTGACCCACGCCACCGCGCGCCCGGCCATGAATATCAATGAGCTGGCCGGTCTGATCGATCCGCTCGATACGGGCGTACCGCCATACTCTTGAGCACTCTGTAGGGGAAACCGCAGCGAGCGCGTCTGTCCGCCAAGGACAGAATCTAAAGGTCGCGCATGTCTCGCTCGCTCGTTCTACTCAAGACGACTGTCTGCAGCGTCTCGCTTGCCGTTGCGCTGGCACTCCCTCTGACCTCCTGGGCTGCAAAGATCGACGGCTTCCACCTCGAGGAAGCCACCATCGATGACATCCAGCAAGCGCTGCTTGCGAAGAAGCTCACGACCGTGCAGCTCGTCGAGCTCTATCTCAAGCGCATCAAGGCTTACAACGGCACCTGTGTGAAGCAACCGAAGGGCATTCTCGGTCCAATCACGCCGATCGCGAACGCGGGTCAGCTCAATGCGCTGCAGACACTGAATCTGCGTCCGGCGACACGGAAGAAGTGGGGCTTCGACGAACGCAAGGCGCGCAGTCTCACGGACAAGGCTGATGATGATCCCGCGATGCCGGATGCGTTGCAGGTTGCCGCGGCTCAGGACGAAGCATTCGCTGAAACCGGCAAGCTCGTCGGGCCGCTGCAGGGCGTCGTGCTGGCGTTCAAGGATCAATACGACACCTTCGACATGCGCACCACGAGCGGCGCCGACGTGCCCTATGCCAACGATCGCCCGCCCGCGGATGCGACGTTCATCAAGCGCCTGCGCGAAGCTGGCGCGATCATCCTGGCGAAAGCGAATCTCGTCGAATACGCCGGCGGCACGAGCCCGCGCAGCTCTTTCGGTGGCGTCTTCTGCAATGCCTACGACACGACGCGCAGCCCGAGCGGTTCCAGCTCCGGCTCGGGCTCGTCGGTCGCAGCCAACCTCGTCACGTGTGCGATCGCGGAGGAAACGGGTTCATCAGTGCGCGGTCCTGCGCGTGCTGCGAATTCGGTTGGCATCTCGCCCACACAGGAGCTGGTCAGTCGCGACGGTATGATCGGTCTTGGAATCAACACGCGCGTAGGACCGATCTGCCGCACCGTAGAAGATGCGGCGAAGATCCTCGATGCCTTCGCGGGTTACGACCCGAAGGATCCGCTCACGGTCTTCAGCATCGGACGCAAGCCGACACAGCCCTATGCCAGCTTCACGCAGGATAAGTCGCTTTCCGGTGTGCGCATCGGCGTGGTGCGCGAGTACATGGACAA
>JBEVDW010000270.1:0-5997 GCA_040513115.1 Steroidobacteraceae bacterium
AATGCCGCGCGATTCGCACGATCATCACTCGATCGATGATGCATGATGCGCGTGTGGATCGCGCACGTAAGCTCACGTCGCAATGAGAGTCGATGCATGACCATCACTGTCGAAGGTTATCTCGCGGGATTCCGCGTGTTGGATCTGACCGATCAGCGCGGCCTGCTGGCAGGCCATGTGCTGGCCCAGATGGGTGCCGACGTCATTCAAGTAGAGCCGCCGAGCGGCAATGCCGCTCGACACCAGCCGCCGCTACAAGGAGAACGCTCTTTCTTCTGGGAGGCGTATGCGGCGGGCAAGCGCAGCATCACCTGCGATATCGATAGCGAAACCGGACGCGCGCTGTTCTTGCGCTTGGCCGCCACCGCCGACGTGCTCATCGAGTCCTCGGGTGTCGGCGTGCTCGCGTGCCAGCGCCTGGGCTATGACGACCTCAAAGCGGCGAATCCGCGTCTCATCTACGTCGCGATCACGCCGTTCGGATCCTACGGCCCGAAGGCGCGGTACGCCGACAGCGATCTCGTATTGTGGGCGGCGGGCGGCGCGCTGCTGCCGTGTCGCGATGGCCCTGACGCGCCATTACGCATGAGCGTGCCACAGGCGTACTTGCATGCATCGGCCGATGCAGCGGTGGCTGCATTGATTGCACTGAGCGCGCGACGTGTGACCGGCCGCGGACAATACGTGGACGTGTCAGTGCAGCAGAGCGTTGCGCAAGCGACATTGTCGAGCGTGCTGGCAGCGGCAGTGGGCCACGAAGGCTTCGACCTCGCGCAAACCGCCGCAGCGCAGGGCACAACGAAGCCCGGCAAGAAGTCGCTGGACTTGAGCGGCAGCGGTGCACGCACGCGGCGTTCGAAGTGGCAGGCCGCCGATGGCCTCGTGGAATTTCATCTCGGGATCGGTTCGGCCGCAGGCGGCTCCACCAACGCGCTGTTTGCGTGGATGTGCGAGGCAGGCGAATGCGACGAGCGCTTCAAGGATTGGGACTGGATTACCCTGCCGGCGCGCCTCGAAAGCGACGAGATTTCGGATGCAGACCTGCAAGCGGCGCGCGCAGTGATCGCACGCTTCTTTGCCACACGCCGCAAAGACGACATCGAACGCGAAGCCGGCAGACGCAAGATCATGCTGGCGGCCATCATGACGACCAACGATCTCCTCGCGAACGAGCATTTCGCGGCGCGCGGCTACTTCGACACGCTGGAAGGTCCTCAGGGTGCGTACAGGACGCCGGGACGTTTTGCCATTGCCAGTAACGATGGTTTGGTCCGAGCCAAGCCGGCACCGGCGCTGGGCCAGGACAACGAGCACGTGTGGCGCAACATCGTCGGTCTCGCTGCCGACGAGCTTGCGCGCGTGCAAAGAGAGCGCGTGATCTGATGAATCCAGAGAACACAGCAGCAGGACCCTTTGCGGACTTGAAGGTTGCGGACTTCGCCTGGGTTGTCGCCGGTCCGATGATCGGACGCGTGCTCGCCGATTTCGGCGCGACGGTCGTGCGCGTGGAGAGCTCCAAGCGCGTCGACACCGCTCGCCTGATGGGCCCGTATCCGAACGGCAAAGTCGATGTGCAGCGCTCGGCATTGTTCGAGAACTGCAACGCTGGCAAATGGGGTCTCGCGCTCGATCTCAAAGACGAGCGTGCACAGCACGTCGCGCGCGACTTGATCGCCTGGGCCGACGTCGCGGTCGAGTCCTTCGCGCCCGGCCAGATGGCGCGCTGGGGTCTCGGCTACGAGCAGCTGGCACGGGCGCATCCCGATCTGATCATGGTGAGCACTTCGCTGATGGGACAGAGCGGACCGCGATCGACGTTTGCGGGCTACGGCAATATCGGCGCAGCAGTCTCCGGTTTCCAGGCCGTGGTGGGCAGGCCCGGCGCGCTGCCGATCAGCCCGCACGGACCGTATACGGATTACGTCGGGCCGCGTTTTGCCCTGGCAGCATTGTTAGGAGCGCTCGAACGGCGTGCGCGCACAGGGCAGGGTTGCCATATCGATGTCGCGCAAGCCGAAGCCGGCATGCAGTTCCTCGCTCCCGAGATCGTCCGGGCGAGCGTCACCGGCGAAGTCGTGCAACTCGCTGCGAATCGCGATCCGCAATACGCGCCGCACGGGGTCTTTCGTACCTCCGGCGAAGATCGCTGGGTCGCCATCGTTGTGCGCAACGATGCGGAGTGGCTGCAGCTAGCCCGGATCATCGGCGGCGATTCGTTGTCGGAAGACGCACGCTTCACGACGTTGCAACAACGCAAAGCGCACGAGGACGAGATCGAACGGATCGTGACCGAGTGGACCTGCACCCGCGATGCGCTCGAGATCGAGAACCGGCTCCAGGCGGCCGGCATCCCCGCGCACGTCGTGGCCAGCAGCGAGGACTTCGGCGCCGACCCGCAATTGCAGGCGCGTCATCATGTGGTTCGCATGCCGCACCCGCACGGCGGCGAGAGTGTTGTCGAGAGCTCGCGCTTCGAGCTCTCGGAGACGCCGGCTCACATTGCGCGCTGTGCGCCGACGTACGGACGCGACAACGACCGTGTGCTGCGCGAACTGCTGGGTTACGGCGAGGACAGGATTGCGCAACTGAGTGAGGCGGGTGTGCTGCGATAGTGGCTCGCGGTTGCCTGCATACACACGACACGTGCGTGCGCGTTCGCCACACTCGTGCAGGCGGGTGTCACGCCCAGATGCGCGCGTCATTCCTTTTTTGGAGGAACGCGCTGAGACGACGGCAACTTGGTTGAGGCGCGACGGTGTTTGCTGCGGTTGACACCAGTCGATCGAGGGTCCTACATTGAGTCTCATACATCGCCGCGCAGCGGCAGCGCCTTCTTCGCGAACCTTGCTCGCTTGTAATGCCGCTGCGGAATTCGCTGCGCGGCGCCGACGAATCTCATTCTACGCGAGCGCGCGATGCATCCAGCACAGATTGATCTCAAGGGCAGAACTGCGCTCGTGACGGGCGCCTCCTCGGGCCTGGGCGCCCGTTTCGCCAGCGTGCTTGCGGCCAGCGGTGCCAACGTGGTGCTCGCGGCCCGCCGCGTCGACAAGCTCCAGCAGTTGCGCGAGGAGATCGAGCGAGCGGGCGGACGCGCGTTCGCTGTCGAGATGGACGTGGGCGACGAGCGCTCGACGCGGCAAGCCTACGACGCGGCGGAGAAGGCCTTCGGCACGGTGGACACGATCATTGCCAATGCGGGTATGAACGTGGAGGGGCCGATCATCGATCTGCCCGTCGCCGAACTCGACGCGCTGCTCGCAGTGAATGTTCGAGGCGTGATCCTGACCGTGCGCGAAGGTGCAAGACGCCTGTTTGCGGCGCCGGCCGAACGTAAGCACGGACGAATCGTCATTATGTCCTCGCTCACTGCATCGACCGTTTCGCCGGGGCTGGCGTTGTACAGTGCGTCGAAGGCGGCGGTGGCGCAGCTCGGGCGAGTCCTGGCACGCGAATGGGTGAATCGCGGCGTCAATGTCAACGTGCTGTGTCCGGGCTACATCGAAACGGATCTGAATTCCGACTGGTTTCACACCGAAGGCGGCCAGCGGCAGATTCAGCGTTGGCCGCGCAAACGCATGATGGACATCAGCTCGCTCGATTCCATTCTTCTATATCTCGCTGCCGACGCCTCATCACACGTCACCGGCTCGGTCTTCACCGTGGATGACGGCCAATCTCTCTGAGTCGTTTCATTCCACGGTAGAACGGCAGCTGTACCGGGCTTGAGTGCCGCGAACACACCTATGAATACCACCACCGATTTCAAACGCGCGAATGCGATTGCAGAGCAGGTCAAGGATTTCATCCGCACTGAGATCCTTCCGCACGAGGCACGTGCGCGCGACTGCGAGCATGGACCGAACGAAGAGCTGCTCGCGCAGTTGCGTGAGCGCGCGCGCGCGGCCGGTGTCCTGACACCTCACATTCCAAATGAGGGTGGCCATTTGAGCCATCGCGAGATCGCGATCGTGCTGCGTGCAGCAGGGTGGTCACCGCTCGGCATGGTGGTGCTGAACGTGGCTGCACCTGACGAAGGGAACATGCACATGCTGAGCCGTGTCGCCACGCCGGCACAGCAAGAGCGTTTCCTCGCGCCGCTGATCGAAGGCCGGGCACGCTCGTCGTTCTTCATGACCGAGCCGGCGGCGGAGGGCGGTGCCGGATCGGATCCCGGCATGATGCAGACCACCGCAACGCCCGCAGGCAAGGACTGGATCATCAACGGCCGCAAGGCCTTCATCACCGGCGCATCCGGTGCATCGGTCGGCATCCTCATGGCGAAGACCGAAGCGGGCGCCACCATGTTCCTGGTCGATCTGCCGCACGCAGGCGTGAAGCTGGAGCGAGCGCTGCACACGATCGACTACACGATGCCGGGCGGCCACTGGTTGGTGACGCTGGACGACGTCCGTGTCCCGGGTGATCAGGTGCTGGGCGAAGTCGGGCAGGGCTTCAAGTACGCGCAAGTGCGTCTGGGTCCTGCACGGCTCACGCACTGTTCGCGCTGGCTGGGTGCCTGCGATCGCGCACATGAGATTGCTTCCGAGTACACCGTGCGTCGAGCCGCCTTTGGCAAACCGCTGATCGAACACGAGGGCGTTGGTTTTCAGTTGGTCGACAACCTCATCGATCTCAAGCAGTCGGAGCTGATCACGGATTGGGCGGCCGGCGTGCTCGACACCGGCTCGCTTGCCATCCAGGAAACGTCCATGGCCAAGGTGGCCGTGGCCGATGCGCTGTTTCGCGTGGCGGACAGGTGCGTTCAGGTCATGGGAGGCACGGGCATCACCCGTGACACGCTCGTCGAACAGGTGTTCCGCGAGGTGCGCGGCTTCAGGATCTACGACGGCCCGACCGAGGTACACAAGTTTTCGCTCGCCAAGGCGATCAAACGCGACGTGTTGAGCCGCATGCAGTCATGACCGGGCAGCCCGATAACGCCGACACGACGCCCGTTCGCGAGGGATTTCACTTCGATGAGGCGCGGCTGGGTGCCTGGCTTGCAGAGCACGTGGAAGCGTTCGCAGGCTCGTTGCAAGTCACGCAATTCAAGGGCGGTCAATCGAATCCGACGTTCCAGCTGACCACGCCGTCACGCAGTTACGTTTTACGCCGTCAACCCGCGGGCCAGCTGCTCAAGGGCGCACACGCCGTCGATCGCGAGGCGCGCGTGATGTCTGCGCTGGCGAGCGTGGGCTTTCCCGTGCCGCGCGTGTACGCACTGTGTCGCGATCCCGATGTGCTCGGTTCCATGTTCTTCGTGATGGACAAGGTGTCCGGACGCATCTTCTGGGATGCGAGCTTCAGCGCCCTGCCGCGAGCCGAACGCGCGCGCTATCAGGATGCGATGAACGACACATTGGCACGGCTCCATTCAGTCGACGTCGACGCCGTTGGCTTGCGCGACTTCGGTCGACCCGACAATTACATGTCGCGGCAGATCGACCGCTGGAGCAAGCAGTACCTGGACGATCCTGAAACCGGACGCAACCGGGACATGGATGCAGTGATCGAGTGGTTGCAGGCGCGCGTACCGTCACAGCATGACGTCAGCATCATCCATGGTGACTTCCGCGTGGACAACATGATCTTCCATCCCGAGCTGCCGCAGGTGGTCGCGGTGCTCGATTGGGAGCTATCCACGCTCGGCGATCCCATCGCTGATTTCGCGTATCACCTGATGATGTATCGACTGCCGCCACGAATCACCGGCGGGCTTGCCGGTGTCGACCTGGCAGCGCAGGGGCTACTCGACGAGGAGGAGTACATCCGGCGCTACTGCAGACGCACCGGTCGCGATCACATCGAGGACGTACGGTTCTATCTGGTGTTCAATCTGTTTCGCTTTGCGTCGATATTGCATGGGATCAAAGGACGTATTCGTCGCGGCACGGCGGCATCGGCGAGTGCTGAGCTTTCCTCCAATTTCGACTTCGTGGCCGAAGAAGCGGCTCGGGTGGCGAACGCGGCGGGATGAGCGTATGCATCACCGCG
>JBEVDW010000271.1:0-3558 GCA_040513115.1 Steroidobacteraceae bacterium
TTCGCCGACGCACCGCTCAAAGAGCGCATGGATGCATTGGCGGCGCGACGTAACGCGGTTGTACCGATTGCGCCAACGGGCGCCATTCGCACGCCGTACTTCTGCTCCGGCTGTCCGCACAACAGCTCGACGAAGACGGTCGATCAGAGCATGACGTTCACCGGCGTCGGCTGCTACGGAATGATCCCGATGGTCATGCCGCAACGGAACACGCAGTGGGCCGCGCAGATGGGTGCGGAAGGCACGCTGTGGGTCGGCATGCATCACTTCGTCGATGTGCCGCATGCGTTTCAGAACTTGGGGGATGGCACGTACTTCCATTCCGGCATCCTTGCGGTTCGCGCGGCCATCGGCGCGAAAGCGAACATCACGTACAAGCTGCTCTACAACGATGCGACGGCGATGACCGGCGGGCAGCCGGTCGACGGTGAGCTCAATGTGGAGATGCTGGCGAATCAGCTCTACTGGGAAGGTGTGAAGCGTGTGATCGTCGTCACCGACGAGCCGCACAAGTATCCGGCCACCGTGCGCTGGCCCGAGGGCACGGAGGTTCGGCATCGCAGCCTGTTGGAAGCGACGCAGCGCGAGTTGCAGAAGGTGCCGGGCGTCACCGCCATCATCTACGACCAGACGTGTGCGGCCGAGAAGCGGCGCCGCCGCAAGCGGGGCCAGTTCCCAGATCCTGATCAACGCGTATTCATCAATCAGGATGTGTGCGAGGGATGCGGTGACTGCACCGTGAAGTCGAACTGCCTGAGCGTACAACCGCTCGAGACCGAGCTGGGTCGCAAGCGCTACATCGACCAGTCGAGCTGCAACAAGGACTTCAGCTGCGTCGAAGGTTTCTGCCCCTCGTTCGTTACGGTGCATGGCGCCAAGCTGCGCAAGGCCAAGCGCTCTGGTCAAAGCGACGTATTGTCCACGCTCATGGCGCAGTTGCCGGCACCGGACGTGGCACGCACCGAGCATCCTTACAACATTCTGCTTACAGGTATTGGCGGTACGGGCGTGCTCACGGTCGGCGCAATATTGGGGATGGCCGCGCACATAGACAACAAGTCCTCCAGCGTCATGGATGTGACCGGCATGGCGCAGAAGGGTGGTTCGGTGTTGAGCAACATCCGCATTGCGCCAAAGGAGGAGGGTATCTACACGCCGCGCCTGTGGCAGGACTCTTCGGATCTCATCCTGGGATGCGATCTGATTGTGACGGCGGGGCCCATGGCCCTGCAGACGCTGCGAGTGGGCAGTGGCCACGTGCTGGTCAACAACGACATCGTGCCCACGGCGCAGTTCCAGACCAACCAGAAGATCGACTTCAATCAAGCCGCGCTGCTGGCCAGTCTGCGCAAGTACGCAGGCCATGATTTCGTTCACATGGTCCCTGCGACCGAGCTGACGACGATGCTGATGGGCGACAGCATCGGCACCAACATCTTCATGCTTGGATATGCCGCGCAGAAGGGTCTGTTGCCTGTGTCGCTCGCGGCGGTGGAAGAGGCGATCCGGTTGAACGGTGTCGCGGTCGACAGCAATTTGCAGACATTCCATTGGGGCCGTCTTGCCGCGCACGATGCCGCGAAAGTCATCGAAGCGGCGCAGGCAGCTCGTGGAACCACGCTGGTCGAGACGCCACTGCCTCAGTCGCTGGATGAGGTCATCGCCCATCGCGAGAAACTGCTGACTGACTTCCAGGATGCGGGCTACGCACGTGCTTATCGCGAGTTCGTCGACAAGGTGCGCCAGGCAGAGAGCCAGAAGACTGGGGGCACGACATTCACTCAAACGGTGGTGCGAGTGTTTGCCCGGCTGATGGCCTACAAGGATGAGTTCGAGGTGGCGCGACTGTACTCGACAGGAGACTTTGCGCGTCGGCTCAAGAGTGAGTTCGAAGGCGACTACAAGCTCAGGGTTCTCCTCGCGCCGCCGCTGTTCTCGAAGCGCAACGACAAGGGCGAGTTGATCAAGCGCTCGTTCGGGCCGTACATGTTCAAGGCGTTCGGCGCGCTTGCACGACTACGCTGGCTACGACAGACGCCCTTCAACATCTTTGGCTATACCGCGGAACGCAAGATGGAACGACAGCTCATCGTGGAGTACCGCGAGCTCGTCGAGCGCGTGCTGCAGCGTTTGACATCCCAGAATGCGACAGAGGCGACCGAGCTAATCCGCATCTATGAGGACATCAAGGGCTTCGGGCACGTGAAGGAGCGCAACTTCCAGCAAGTGAAAGCGCAAGAGGCGAAGCTGCTGCAGAAGTACGAAAGCCCGGCACCGGTAGTGACAATCGAGCCTTCCACCACAAGAGCCACCAAAGCGTCATGAAGACGCCCTTCGACTCCGGATGTCGCTCGGGAATACCGAATCGGACCCTCCACAGATGAACGTAACCCCGGCAAGTGAGACGAGTGCTCTTGCCTGCGGGCCGCAAGCAGGCATCGATGCGTGGGCGGAGCTCAATCACGCGCGCGCTGCCCGCGTGGCACTGATCCTGCTGACGCTGACGAATCTCGTGAACTACATCGACCGGATGCTGATGCCGGCGTTGGCCCAGCCGATCAAGCAGGAGTTCGGTCTGTCGGATGCTCAGGTCGGCATGCTGACCGGTTTTGCATTCGCGCTGGTGTATGCGATTGCAGGCATTCCGATTGCGAGGTTTGCGGATCGCGGCGTCCGCCGAACGATCCTCGTGGTGTCGCTCGCCTTCTGGAGCATCATGACCGCAGTGTGCGGCCTCGTGCGCTCCTTTGGGCAACTCGCGCTGGCGCGGATGGGCGTCGGCATCGGAGAAGCCGGTTGCCTGCCATCTTCCTATTCTTTGTTGAGTGATTACTTTCCACCCGAACGACGCGGCGTGGCGATCGGATGGTTCATCGTCGGCAACTGTCTGGGTATCACGATCGGTTTCATGCTCGGAGGCTGGCTTGGCGCCCAAGTGGGGTGGCGCAATGCATTCTTGATCGTCGGCCTGCCCGGATTGCTGCTCGCGGTAGCCATCAGGATCTTCGTGCGTGAGCCACCGAGAAGCAGTGGACCCGGAGCGGACTCGCCGCTGGACATGCCGCAGACGTTGAAACTGTTGCTACGCAATCGGTCCTACCGTTGGGCCATCGCGGGCAACGTGGCGTTCACGTTCGTAATCCATGGGGCGGTGGCCTGGCTACCGTCGTTCTTCATCCGCATCCACGATGCGAGCCTGGCGACCGCGGGTGCGGGGACAGGCATTGTCGTGGGTGTCGGAATGGCCGTGGGTACATTGGTGGGCGGTGTGTGGAGCGACAAGCTCGTTCGCGGCGGTCTCGAGCGCCCGCAGTTCCTGTGCATCGGCGCGATGATCGCGCTTGCCCTTGGTTATGCCGTTGTCTTCTGGGTGGGCTCGATGATTGCAGCGTTCATTGCTGCCTTCGTCGCGTGCGCCGCAGGAGCGTTGGCAGCATCGCCGAATCCGACCGCGATATTGAATGTGACCGAGTCGCGAGTGCGTGCCACGGCCGCCGCGCTCAACATCATGTTGTGCAGCCTGTTCGGCATCGGCCTCGCGCCGGTTTTGATCGGATT
>JBEVDW010000272.1:0-6243 GCA_040513115.1 Steroidobacteraceae bacterium
GAGTCTCCTCCAGCTGGGCCTGCAAGCTCTGCTTGTCCTTCTCGAGGACGGCGGCATGTTGCTCGGCAATCCGCTTGTCGCTGGCAAAATCACCGCCGATGGCGCCGATGACGAACCCAAAGGCTGCCCCAACAGGCCCACCGACCACAGCGCCCATGGCGGCACCCGTCAACATGCCCGCCTTGTGCTCCTTCTCCAGCTGCTCTTTCGCATTCGCCGCGCCACACATCAGCACCATCGACATCGTTCCGATCAGCCACTTGTTACTCATGACTATCCCCTCGCTTGCTCGTCACACAGGCCAAGTCGGCCTGCGTGTGTATCTCAGCGAAGGATCACGTCTGGACAACGCGTCGATCATGGCGGCGTGCCGAGCAATTCTGGCGGAATGTGGCGGTGACTCTTGGATGCGCGATACTGGCAACCCATCTCGAGTGAATTAGAAGCAACAAAGCGATGGACGACTTTTCACTGCGATTCTTGCTCAAGTCGCTCGTGCTACCACCCACCGGTCCCTTGCTGCTGGCCTTTCTTGGACTGGCGTTGGCGTTCACTGCGAAACGACGACTTGGCATCTCATTCCTCACCCTCGGACTGGTCTCGCTGTGGCTTCTCTCCACTCCCATCATTGCGAACGAGCTGGTTGCGTGGCGCCAGTATTCACAGGCCTTGGATCTGTCGAAACCCATCGATGCGCAAGCAATCGTCATTCTTGCGGGCGGCGCTCGTCGCAAGACTCGCGAATATGGCGGACCGACTCCCGAACAACGCACGCTGCAACGCCTCGTATACGGCGCGCGCGTAGCCCGTAAGTCCCGACTGCCTGTGCTGATCACGGGTGGCAAGGTCGAAACGACATCGATGGCAGCTGTCCTACGTGAAGACTTCGGCATCCAACCGCGATGGATCGAGTCCGTCGCCAACAGCACTCACGAGAACGCGCAGTTCTCGCAAGCTTTGCTCGCGAAGGCCCACATCACGCGCATCGTTCTAGTCACTTCCGCATTGCACATGCAGCGTGCGATATCCGAGTTCAGATCGGAAGGTTTCACGGTGACAGCCGCACCGGTCGATGTGCGCGTATTGAGCCCGCATACGGCCAGTGGTCTCATCCCCGAGATATTCGCGCTGCGCGATTCCGAGTACGTCGTATACGAGGCGCTTGGCGGGCTCGCACGGGCTGCTGCCGAGCTGCTCGAGCCCGACCGATAGTGGCACTGAACCTGCCCCCATTACGAACTGCAGCGCAACAGAGCTATTGAGCCGTGCCTACGACCGCAAGGAAGACATGGGCGGCACCTGGGAGTAGACCACTTCCATTTCCCACGCCGCGAGGGCAAAGAATGCCATGCAGATCTGGGCGGATACGTTGAGATCGGCGCTGGACGCGTCGCGCAGCGCGTCTACGCAGCACCTGTCCGAGCATTGATGCATCCGTTCCTGCCCTCGTGAGCATCGGCTCGATTGAACAGTGCCAGCAAGGCCAGTACGCAAGCGACGATCAACACCACGAGGTTCCTGCGAAATAGGCGGCCCTCATCCATGGGCTGGCGCTCAAACGCGGCACTCGATCCTTCGTAGCGACGCTTGCATGGACCCAAGCTCCATTGCCGATCGTCTGCCCGCGCTCAGTTCGACGGGCGGCGAGGCCTCGAGCAGCTTCGCAGCTCTCACAAGCCCCGGCACGGTGGCGAGCTGCAGTTTCTCCATCATGCGTGAGCGCAGCGTCTTGACTGTCCTCTCGCACACGTTCAGCTGCACGGCCATTTGCTTGTTCAACTGGTGATGCACGACGCCATAGAACACCGTTCGCTCCGTTTGCGAAAGCGTAGCGAAGCGCAAGTGCAGATCGCTCAACTCGAGCTGTGCTGCGCGGCGCTCCACGTCGATGCGAAGTGCCCTGCGCACCGCAGTCAAGATGCGATCGATGCACACGGGCTTCAGCAAGTAGTCCACCGCGCCGCACTTCATCATGTCGACACTCGTGAAGACATCATCGCGGCCCGTTACGAAGATGATAGGTGGCGCTGTCGCGTGCGCGGCCATCGCGCGCATCAGCTCGATGCCGCTTGGGCCAGGCATCGCGATGTCCAGCAGAATGCAAGCGGGACCTTCCTCCGGCTGCTCTCTCACGCGATCGATCAGAAAATCCCCCGCACTCCCATATCCCACTGCATGCAATCCAGCAACACCCAGCACTCTAAGCAGGCTCTGTCGGAAGCTGGTGTCATCGTCGATGGCATACACAATAGCGTGCAGCGGCCAATCGTTGTCCTCAATCATACTACTTCCTCCCATTCGGCCCATCGCTAGCGGTTGCTGGCGCAAGCATTGTTGATCCTGAGATAAGGTTCAGCATCCGCTGGGCAGCCGCAATTAGCACTTGGGGACATATCGCTGTCGGCCGATCTGATGCAGGCTGCTCGTGGCGCCAGGTGAAGCGCGTTCCCGCGCCATGCGTGGGCGTGGCATTTCCCGCCCTCTTTTACACGCATGTGGCAGTCGTGCATGGTCCCGCAACACGATGCAGCTCCTTCGATCACGATCACGACCACCTACAAATGCGCATTGACTCGCACTAGGGGGCGTTCTAGTCCTTTGGTCGCCAAGTTCACCTGCTTAGCGGCCGCCCTTGCACTGGCCACGTGGCCTGTGAGTGCGCTTGCTCAAAACGATTCCGCGAGCATCACGCTGCACACCTACGTGATCTATCTGTTGGGCGCGCTCGTCCTCATCCAAACGATCTTCGTCGTCCTGCTCATCCTGGAGAATCGCCGTCATTTGCGCAGCAAGGTAGACGCAAAGATGGACTATGCCGAAACGACGCATGCCGCGCGTCTGGCCCTGGTCGGAGAGATCTCGGCTTCCATAGCACATGAAGTGACGCAGCCGCTCAGCGCGATACTCAGTAACGTCGAGACAGCCGAAGCCCTGCTGCGCAGACCCAATCCGGATCTTGGGCCGGTACTTGAGATTCTCGAAGATGTGCGCAACGACGACTTGCGGGCACATGGCATCGTACGCAAGCTCCGTACGCTGCTGCGCAAACGCGAGCTGCAGTTCGAACACGTCGACGTCAATGCGCTGACCTCGAGCGTGCTTGCGCTCGTGCTACCCGACGCGGTACGGCGCAACGTCGTGATTCGCACGGCACTCGATCCCGTCCTGCCGAAGGTGCCGGCTGACCCGGTGCATCTCCAGCAGGTGCTGCTCAACCTTCTCATCAACGCAATGGACGCGATGGAAGAGACCCCGCTGGCGGCGCGCTGGCTCGAGGTCCGCACGGAGCGTCCCGACGACGAATATGTTCAGGTTGCCGTCGTCGACAACGGCTGCGGTATCAAACCCGCGCAGGCCGCCAAGCTGTTCGACTCATTCTTCACGACGAAGGCTGCCGGCATGGGACTTGGGCTGTCGGTGGCGCGCTCGATCATCAACATGCATGGCGGCGCCATCTGGGCAGAGAACTCGAAAATGGGTGGCGCGGCATTCATGTTCACCGTGCCCGTGCGCACCACCTAGCGCGCTTAGCACTCGATCTCGCCCGCTCTACTAATTGATGCCTGCGGGCGATTGGCGTTACTTGCATTTGTTCAATCAAGATTGCAGGTGCCGTCCATGCCGCGGGCTTCGGATTCCACGCGGGAACACCACGAGGTCGTGGCTGTAGTTGAGGACGACGTCAGCCTCAATCAGGCCTTGATCCGTCAACTACAGGCCGCCGGCTTTCGCACCTGCAGTTTCAAGTCAGGCAGCGAGGTGCTCGTAGCACGCGGTCGAATCGCAGACTGTTTCGTTCTCGATGTGCATTTGCCGGATATGTCCGGATTCGAGCTGTTGCGTCAACTCGGTACATCGGTACCGTTTGTCGTGATCACGGCTCATGACGATCCCATGCATCGGCGTGCCGCCAACGAAGCCGGCGCCGTCGCCTATTTGACCAAGCCATTTGCCCGCGATGTCCTGCTCGACGCCGTGAAGCGCGCGATCGCCGGCCCCGTGAAGTGAACACCCGTGACCCGCTCCATCTGCAAGATGTTGCTGTTGAGCTCCTTGGTGCTCCCGCCGACTCAGTCCTATGGTCACGACCGCTTCGATTCTTTGCACACCCTGCGGGCGAATGCGATCGCAGCATCTTCGGCGGTGAACGTCGATGTTCTGCTTCGAAGCGCGGAGTCGACGAACTCCGTGCGCCCATTGTTGGGGAGCTCTGGCTCATCGGAATCCTGCTCGATGCAGAACAGGGCAAACGCTCAGCGGTGTTATCGGTTTCAGCTCGACCATATCTCGAGACCATCGAGCTGCGATCGTTGCTATGCATGAACGAGCGTGGAGATCGCACTCAGCTGGTACTCGGACGCTGTGTCTGCCCCTCTTCCTGATACTCACGGATAGCTCGGCCCACTAACGTGAGTCACGATCGCCTGATCCGAATCGGGCGTGCTTGATTGCACCGCCCGATCTGTTGTCGAGGTAGCGACACGGTCTGCTCGCGAGATCGATGAGCCTTGTCGTCTCGCTCTACCTCCTGGGACGGTTTCCGCAGCCGCAGGGATCCTCATGTCTTCAGTGCCAGTCACACGCCAATCATCACCCGACGAGATCTCTGTCGAGCTGTCCTCGCGCCGCACAGGGATGTCCTTCCAACGCACGCGCATGAGCGCCGATCGAACGCTGATGTCGATCATTCGCACATCGCTGTCGTTGATCACCTTCGGCTTCACGATCTTTCAGTTCTTCCAGAAGCTGCGCGACACGCAAGTGCTGGCGGGCAGCGGCGGCTCGACCAAGAATTTCGGCATAACACTGGTCGTGCTCGGCATCGTGATGCTCGTCCTGGGCATCGCGTATCACGTGCAGTTCATGCTCGGCTTGCGCCACGAACGTCAGCGAATGAAGGCCAGCGGCCTCATTCACGGCGAAAGCAAGTTCCCGCCCTCTCTCACGCTCATAACCGCTATCGCGCTGCTGTGCTTCGGGATCGCGGCGATGGTCAGCATGCTCTATCGCACCGGCCCGTTCGGCTGAGCTCTACTTGATCGAGCTCGCTGCCTTTCTGATCAATGAAGCAACAGCCTCTGGTTGAGATACATAGACTGCATGGCTACCGCGGACTTCGACAACCGAGGAGCCGGCTCGCTTCGACATCAACGCTTGAGCAGGAGGGGGGATCATCCGGTCCTCCGTAGCAATTAGATACCAGCTGGACTTCGTTCGCCATGCCGGTTCCGTGACAGCTCCATAGAACGTTGTAAACACCCTCCCAGCCAGAACCATCTACGAAGCCTCCATGAACGAGGACTACCGAGACCGTTGTTGCGGAAGGCAGAGTGCTCATGATCGTCTTCTCGAGCTGTCAGTTGAAGCGCCGGCCAGTGTTGGTGATGTACACGCGCGGATCAACGCTTCTGGTACGGGTGAAAGATGTGGTCCTTCGCCTTGACGGCCACATGACACGCGTGCCCGCAGTCAGAGACGCCTGTGGGATCGGCGGTGAACTTGTCAGACGCGGCTTCGTAGTTGAACAGCGCGTATCCCCATCCGCCGCTATGCGGAAATCTCTTGCTGTCCTTTTCGATGACGAAAGCCTGCTTGAAGACGTCTGGCACATCCACGACGAACGGGGCTTCCGTGCTTTTCTTCGGCTGCCACTGGAGCTTCACGATCTTGGAGCCATCGGGAAAAGGCTGGCCGTTGCCCGGCACGCCGGCCTTGTACGCGTTGATCATCGTCGGATTTGCGACGATCACTTTGAGCACTTCGTCGGTCCGGGCGGACGAGACTACCGCCCAGTCCTCATAGCCCCTGAAGTCGGAGAACGCGATTCCGCTCGGCGATTTCAGCGCGTACTTGTCCTGCGCGTATACGGCCGTGCCACCCAGGATGGCAAGCACTGCGGTGCCGATCGCACTCGTAAGCTTGCTTTTGCGCTTCATGGCTGATCCTTTCGTAATTGTGGTGGACGAGCTTATTTGCCCGGCGATTTGAACGTCACGGTCCGGCAGCGACCGTTTGAGTGCAGATCATCAAGTCAGCAGTTCAGTTTGGTGTTGCGTGTGCCAATGGCACGGCAGTGATCGTGCCGTGCACGTACTCACGCCGAAGGTGATCCGCCTTTGGTCGGTTCGAACTCGAAGGAGCCTCCATCTGCCTGCAACGCCAGAAACAAATGGCCGCCCTTCACGACGTACGAACGGATGTAGCGCCATTGTTTGACGAAGTGATTGTGCAGCGAGCCGGGAG
>JBEVDW010000273.1:0-6837 GCA_040513115.1 Steroidobacteraceae bacterium
CGATGCCTGGGAAGCCTTCACCGAAGCACAGGGCCCATATGACAAGGAAGTGGCCGCGCGTCTGAAGCACGTGCTTTCGCTCGGCAACACGGTTGATCCGGCTGAAGCCTATCGCGCCTTCCGTGGCCGTGACCCGCAGATCGATGCACTCATGCGCAAGCGTGGGTTTGCAAAGTAAGCGGGCAGAAAAAAGCCCGCTCACAGCGGGCTTCTTTCCATCCTTGTTCGATTTCCGCTTTAGCGAACGCTGCCGCGACGGAACAGATTCACGATGGCCAGCAGGATGACTGCACCGACCAACGACACCAGGAACGTCCCAATGGAGATGCCATCGTTGATCGAACCGACACCCACCATCGGCGAGATGATGAAGCCAGCGAGCAACGCACCGACGATACCGACGATCACATTCAGAAGAATGCCTTGTTGACCGTCAGTACGCATGATGATGCTTGCCAACCATCCCACGACGCCACCCACGATCAGCCAGATAAGGATTCCCATATTTCCTCCAGAAGATTTAGCTTCAACACTCGGGGCATTGCAGCCTCAGCGAAGAAATGGAGGGTGGGTGATTAAGTTCCGTTCAGCGGCTGGCGATGAGGGCAGCGCAGCGAAACATTTCGCTTTGCGAGAGCAGGATTCTGCTGACCGAGGACATCAACGCATGAAGCGCGAGACGAGTTTCGCGATGACGGCTTCCTGCGGACGCTCGGGCAGGTACTTGATGTTCACCGCCGTGCCGACCGAGGGCAGCGATGCGCTCAGATCCCCCGCCTCGCGGCGGTCGATGTGACAAGCACGCACCGGTCCGTGCCAGTTCGGTGGCTCGAACTCGATGTACAGACGGGTGAAGCTGCCGGCTAGAGGGGGCCGCCAGATTCCAACGATGCGCCCCATGATGGTTTGACCGCGCTGCGCAATTTCCTGCTGGCGACGTGTCTGCGACGACGTCAGCGACTGCGAAACGAACCAGGCACCAAACGTTCCGGCGAGAAAGCAGACAGCAGAGACGGGATCGATCGGCATACGACAGGCTCGAAGGCTAGGGTGAAACAAGGAGCAAATTTCAGCGGATTGCCCGTGCCGAACAATCAGACGAACCCTGCACGACACCTCGCAATCTCGAGAAGTCGCTCCGGTGAGCGAGGATTACCTACACTGCAACTCGTCGTCTTGGCGCGGCGAACGCAATCGACTCGACATGAGCGTACGTCCGCCTCGGTGCGGGCCACATGCTACTGGATCACGATTTGCGCGAGCACCTGGCCGGAAGCGCAAAGCAATCCATGCGCGGTAGGCGACGGCACGGCGGGGCCGTCTATGTCTTACAGTACCTCGACTCAGCGCTGGAGAAGTTTGTTAAGCCATGAAGCTGAACATCAACGGCCGCGACCACGAAGTCACAGGGCTCGATGAAGCCACGCCTCTCCTCTGGGTGCTGCGGGATGCGCTCGGACTGAAAGGGACCAAGTACGGCTGCGGGATCGCGCAGTGCGGTGCGTGCACTGTCCACCTGAATGGAGCCCCAGTGCGTTCGTGCTCACTCCCGCTGACCGCTGCGCGCGGTCAACGCATCACGACGATTGAAGGACTCGCCGCCGGCGATGAGCTCCATCCCCTGCAGGAGGCCTGGATCGAGCAGGACGTACCGCAGTGCGGCTACTGCCAGGCGGGACAACTCATGAGTGCCGCCGCGCTGCTGCGACGGACACCAAAGCCTACGGATGCCGAGATCGATCAAGCGATGGCAGGCAACCTGTGCCGTTGTGGCACATACCTGCGGATTCGCGCCGCCATTCATGCAGCGGCTGCTCGCACGCAGACCAAAGCGGATGCGTCGGCATGAGCGTCGTGGATAGCGGCTATCTGGATGTCGATGCACTGCTGCGGCTTGCAGAGGCGCAGCACGCCTTCGTGTCGCGCCGCTCTTTCCTGCAGCTTCTCACGGTCGCCGGCGGTGGACTCGTGTTGGCATTGCACAGCAGTGAAAGTCGAGCCGTTGCCGACACGACGGCAGCACCCGCCGGCTTTGCCCCGAACGCCTTCGTGCGCATCGCGCCGGATGGCACCGTCGTGGTGTACGCGAAGATTCCCGAAGTCGGGCAAGGCGTGAAGACGTCACTGCCCATGATCGTTGCGGAAGAGCTGGACGTGGATTGGTCGCAGGTGCGCATCGAACAAGCCGCAATCAACCCGACCGTGTATGGCCGGCAGACGGCTGGCGGCACACGCTCCACGCCGACGAATTGGATGCCGCTGCGACAAGCGGGTGCCACCGCTCGCTTGATGCTCGTGAATGCCGCCGCGAAGCGCTGGAACGTCGCTGGCGCTGAACTGAAGACGGAGCGTGGAGAAGTCCTTCATCCGTCCTCCGGACGACGCCTGCGCTATGGTGAGCTCACGACGCTGGCCGCTTCGCTGCCGTTGCCGGACCCTTCCCGCGTCAAGCTGAAGGAGCGCAGTCAATTCAAGCTTCTCGGCCGACGCATCGGTGGCGTCGACAATCGCGCCATCGTCACCGGACAACCGCTGTTCGGCATCGACATGGAATTGCCGGGGCTGCTGTTTGCGACCTACACGAAGTGTCCTGCCGTCGGCGGCACAGTCGTCAAAGTGAATGCCGCTGAGATCAAGCGGCTGCCCGGTGTGCGCGATGTGTTCGTGCTGGAAGGCAACGGCAAGCCCGCCGAGGTGATGCCCGGCGTGGCGATCGTCGCCACTTCCACGTGGGCTGCAATGGCGGCGCAGCGCAAACTGACGATCGAGTGGGACGAAACTTCAGCCTCAAAGGACAGCTGGAATGCGGCGGTGGCGCAAGCGCGCGAGCTCGCGAAGGTTTCTGGAGCCGATACGTTGCGCTCCAGCGGCAATGTCACGTCCGCATTCGATGGCGCACAGCATCGCGTCGATGCCTTCTATAGTTATCCCTTCATCGCGCATGCGCCGCTCGAGCCGCAGAACTGCACGGCGCATTTCAAGAACGGCAGCATCGAGCTCTGGGCACCGACACAGTCGCCCGACCGCGCGCTGCCGACACTCGCCGCGCTCCTCGGCATCCCCGAGAGCAAGGTCACGATCCATCAGCAGCGCGGCGGCGGCGGTTTCGGCCGCCGCCTGATCAACGATGTGATGTGCGAAGCCGCGCTGATCGCGCAGCGGGTGAAAGGACCGGTAAAGCTGCAATGGACTCGCGAAGACGACATGGAGCACGACTTCTACCGCGTCGGCGGCTTTCACGCCTTCAAAGGCGGTGTGGATGAGCAGGGCAAGCTCGTCGCGTGGGCCGATCACTTCGTCACCTTCACGGCCGACGGCAACACACCGACGAGCGGCGGCGACATGCCAGCCGAAGAGTTTCCTGCGCTGTTGGTGCTGAACGTACAGCTCACGCAGACGAAATTGCCGCTGAAGATTCCGACAGGTCCATGGCGGGCACCGCGCTCCAACTCCATCGCGTTCGCCGTGCAGTCGTTCCTGCATGAACTATCGACAGCCGCGGGCAAGGATCATCTGGAATTCCTGTTGCAGCTCATGGGCGAGCCGCGATGGCTCCCGCCGCAAACTGAATTCGCGCTCAACACCGGCCGCGCTGCAAACGTGATCAAGCTTGCCGCCGAGAAATCCGGTTGGGGTTCACCGCTGCCCCAAGGCCGCGGCCGAGGTCTCGCCTTCCACTTCAGTCATGCGGGTCACTTCGCCGAAGTGGCCGACGTGAGCGTCGATGCCAATCGCAAGCTCACGGTGCATCGAGTTACAGTGGCCGGCGACATCGGCCCGATCATCAATCGCAGCGGCGCGGAGAATCAGTGCGAGGGTTCGGTGATCGACGGCTTCAGTGCCATGCTGGGGCAGGAGATCGCCATCGAGAACGGCCGCATCGAGCCGTCCAACTTCGATCGCTATCCGTTGCTACGGATCAATCATGCACCGCCGGTCGATGTGCACTTCATCGAGAGCGACAATCCACCCACCGGCGCCGGCGAACCTGCATTACCGCCGGTGGCACCGGCCATCTGCAACGCCATCTT
This sequence comes from Steroidobacteraceae bacterium, assembly GCA_040513115.1. Classification (GTDB taxonomy): domain Bacteria; phylum Pseudomonadota; class Gammaproteobacteria; order Steroidobacterales; family Steroidobacteraceae; genus DATELY01. The sequence goes on from JBEVDW010000273.1 coordinate 4,032, forward strand.
CGCAGCGTGTGGTCATCGGGTACGGTCGCTGCCGCTCACGCGCGAGGGTTTCAATGTGTAAGCGATCGTTCTCGATGCGTTGCTAGTGCGGCAGCTCTCCTCTGCGGTGTCGCTGCGACAACAGTCGCTGCACGACGGCACCGAATTCGTCGATGTTGTTTGGCTTCAGAAAGACTTCCTGGACACCGAGCGCAGTCGCTTCCTCGATTTCCGCGGGTCGCACATAGCCGGAGGCGAGCACGACGGGCGCCTCGCGATCGATCTCGAGCAGTCGCCTCGTCACTTCCATTCCGGACATTTCAGGCATGTTGAAGTCCGTAATCACGAGGTCGAACGCTCTGGGATTCGCTTGAAAAGCGGCCAGCGCTTCCTCAGCGCGCGTATAACCGTTGACCTGGTAGCCCATGCGAGTGAGAAACCGTACGGCCAGAAAGACAAGGGGCTCCTCATCGTCGAGATACAAGATTCGCTCTCCTCGTCCGGACATGCTCTTCGATGCAGACATTCTGTCGCCGACCGCCTCCGCGTTCTCCGCGCTGACCGGCAAATAGATGTGGAATGTCGACCCTCGCCCGAGGCAGGTATCGACGACGATGGCACCTCCATGGGCGCGCACGATCCCATGCACGATCGACAATCCCAATCCGGCACCCTGCCCCGGCGGCTTCGTCGTGAAGAAGGGATCGAAGATTCGAGCGAGAGTTTCCTCGTCCATGCCCTGTCCGGTGTCGCTCACGGAAAGCCGAACGTAGGCGCCCGGATACAACTCCGGATGCGATTGGGAAAACACAGCGTCGACAGCGGCAACTTCCAAGGCGATATCCACGCGGCCGCTTTGACGCCTCATCGCATGCCATGCATTCGTCACGATGTTGACGATGACCTGGTGAATCTGCGACTCATCCGCGCGCACGGCGGGTAATGCGGGTGCACTTTGTACCTGTATCTGCACACCGGCAGGAAGGGTTGAACGCAACAGCATTGCGGCTTCTTCGACCACCAACTGCAGCTGCACCGGCTTCAACTGGTGCTCTTGCGGGCTGCTGAACGTCAGAATGCGCTGGACGAGCTCGCGTGCTCGCTGGCCTGCGCGGATGATCTCATTGATGCTGTCTCGCGTGCTGCTCGGCTCCGGCGAGTCCAGCCGCGCAAGTTCCGCGTTACCCAGAATGGCAGCGAGAAGATTGTTGAAATCGTGCGCGATGCCGCCGGCGAGCGTGCCGATAGCCTGCATTTTCTGCGAATGGGCGAGTTGTTGTTCGAGTATCCGGCTGTCGGTCACATCGCGTGCGACTCCCACGATGCGTTCGATCGTGCCTCCGGCATTGCGAACCGCGAAAATCTGCGCCTTCACCCAACGGAGGGCACCGTCGGGGCGCACGATTCGATACTCCCCTTCTTTACGCTTGTCCTCCGCACCGAACTGAACGTCTTGTGAGACGCGAGCTCGGTCGTCCGGGTGAATCGTCTCCAGCCACGATTGCGGGTGGTCATACAGGCTGCGGCTGGAGCGCTCCCAGATCCTTTCGAATGCCGGACTCAAGTAGTAGAAGCGCTGCATCTGGCCGTCGGCAACCCAGAACAAGTCTTCGATCGTCTCCGCCAGCTCACGAAATCTCTCCTCGCTCTCCTGCAATCGTTGCAGCGCAACCTGCCGTTCCCGCTCGCTATCACACACCTCGATTGCGAATGAGATGTCACGCGCCAACTCGTCCAGCAACTGCAACTCTTCGGCATCGAAGAATCCTTTTTGACCCGCGTAGAGATTGAACGTCCCGAATGGCTGCTGATGCACGATCAGGGGAAACGATGCGATCGACTGATAGCCGCGTCGCGAGGCTGCCGTCCGCAGCACTTCAGTCGTGACGTCGCTTTCGACATCGTTGAGCACTTCGTGCTGGCGCCTCGCGAGGACACGTTCGGACAGCTCACGTTCGAAGCGCCCATCCTGCAACAGATTGATCGCCTGCGGTCCGTGCGGTGTTGTCGTCTGTGCGCAGGCTCGAACTTGCATCTTCCCGGCGTCGAGGTCTGGCGTTCCGACCCATGCCAACGCAAATCCACCTCTCGCCACCGCGATCTGACATGCACATTCCAGAACGGTCTGCGACTCATGCTCGCGCACGATGAGCTGGTTGATGTCACTCAGCACTGCGTACGTTCGATTCAAGCGGCGAACACGTTCCTCGGCGAGCTTGCGTTCGGTGATGTCCACACCCGTATTGATCCGATGCTGAACGCCGTTCACCATGATCGGGGTACTGGAGGCAATGACGTACCGAGCGCGCCCATCTCGCGTCCGGTACTGGAACTCTGTTGCCAAGATCTCACGCCCGGCGCTCGCTGAATCGAAGTAGATTCTCTGTTGGTCCGTTTCACTCAACGTGCCGATCTCTACTACGCTCTTCCCTAGAACTTCCTCGCGTGCGTAGCCAGTCAGATCACAGAAGGCTTGATTGACCTCGACATATTCGCCGTTGGATCCTATGAGCGTCAGGGCTGCCGGGTTGCCTCGAAAAGCGGCGAGAAACTTCGACTCGCTGTCCCGCAGCGCCGCTTCGATCTGCTTGCGCTCCGTGATGTCGAGGGCCGTGGACAGACGGTGAGGCAATCCGCTGAGCTGCACTTGCGTAACCGAAGAAAGCACGTGACGAATGCTGCCGTCCCGCGTGCGAATATCCGCATCGAAGTTGACGACCGCGCCGTCCTTCTCGATGGCGGCGAGCATTCGCTCCAAGTCTTCGGATCGAACCGTGCCGAAGTCCAGCACCTTCTTGCCTATGATTTCTTCACGTGAGTAGCCGGA
>JBEVDW010000274.1:0-5545 GCA_040513115.1 Steroidobacteraceae bacterium
GCCAGCGATGGGGTCGTGAACCTCGCAGGGTTGCCCGCCGCTGCTCACCTCGCGGTGTTCCGTCTGATGCGAGAGCGAGTCATGCTCTCCGAGGAGAAGTTCGACGTGATGATGAGTCGTTGGCTGGTGGGGCTTTCGAGTGCCCGCAGCAGCTGGACCTAGGACAGGAGAAGACGATGGCCAAGCAAGACGATGTATTGCAGGCTTTGTCGGAAGCCGCGAGCGTCATCAACCAGCGCCGGGCGCTGGCGGTGCCACCCGACGTCAGCGGCGCGCTGCTGTCGCGGCCGGTGCCTCGCCAACCCTACCCGCCCTGCATCGAGGTGCTGCTCTCCATGGTGCCGGCGGACGCCACAGATTTCGTGCGCGAAGATTTCGACGACTACTTCACCTACGAGGCGGGCGTTGCTGACGTGAGCGATGCAGCCGTGAGCGGGTTGAATCCGGCGCTCGTCACGCTGCTCCGGCAAGGTAAACGCAACTGGTTGCCGGACTGCTGCGCGTGCCTGCCGCTCGTGGTGCTAAAAGGTAAGCGCAACATTCCTCCGCCGGTGGCGTCGCCCGACCCCACGCCCGTCCTGCGGCATGGGCGCGTGTACGCGGGCGACATTGTCTGGCTGTTTTATTACGAGCGGCTGGGCATTTTCAAGATTCTTGGCGCACTGCTCGACGACTACGCGACGCGCGGCCGGTTTCCGATCAGCAGCGGCGCCATCGATCCCACGAGCAGAGATGACAATGCCGCGCAGGCGCTCGAGATCATGGTCGAGCAGTTGAAGACCGGCGTGGCATCGTCAGTCCGCGACCGTGACAGCTCCTACCGACGGGTGATGGGATGGACGAGCGACATTGGCCGCCAGGCTGGATCGCCTGCCATGGCCAATTCCGGCGTGGACAAGCTGCTCAACAAGGCGATGAAGGAGATCCTGGCCTTCTATCGCGACCGCCGTTTGGCGCAGGCGATCCAGGGCACCCTGGGCGGCTCGACGCCGCCCACCAGCGCGACGTTGACGGCGATCGGTGACACGCTGCGCATCCTCAAGCAGCATCTGGAGCGCTTCGATTACGGCCGAAACTATTACAACGTGCTCAACGGGATTGTGTGGGTCATCGCGGGAATCTCGATCGTACGCGAGCTGCGAACATCGCTCGGCATTCCGGTGGCCTACAACAGCCCGCACGAGTACATCCCTGCCGCATACGACTTGCTGGTCGAGGGACGCGCAATGTCCACGCCCGATCCGAATCGATTCACGGTGCATCGCACATGCGCGCGCAACGGGCGTGACCTGGTGATGGACATTGATGGGCTGAGCGATGCCGATCTCGCAGCGCCGATCGAAGGCGGACCGCTCGACGGCTGGCTGCGTCTGGTCGAACCGAAGGTGGAGGGCTATCGAACTGCATACCAGACGCTCACAGGGCTCGACCTGGCGTCGGCGGTCAATTCGGAGCAAGCGGTGTGACGCAACTAGCGGAGCGCTTGGGACTGGAGCAGGAGCTCGATGTCTTGCGCGAAGGGGAGACGAGCTGCATCGACCCGGATGGCTCGAGCCGCAAAAGCGTCTCCGATGTCACCGTCACGCCGTACCGATGGATCTGCCTCATCGAGACCAAAACAGACCAGGAATCGGCGATAAGGCGCTCGACTGGGCTGCTCATCGGCATGCGGCATGTACTGACCGCCGGACACGTGGTCTACCGCAAACGCGCGAAGTTCGAGAAAGTCGTGGTCAAGCCCGGGGCGCGCTCATCAGGGCCCGGCGTCGAGATCGCCTCACGCAACCGGTTTGTCTTGAGTGCGTACCGGAGCAAAGAGAGCAGCGCCGACGATCTTGGCGCTATCGAGCTGTCGAACGATGTTCAGTCTCGTGTGAAGACGGCGTTGAACCTGCGGTATTTCGGAGACCCCGGACCACGCAAGCTCGCGCACGCCATGGGCCTGTATCCCACGGACCATATCCTGGGCTTGCCCAAAGTAACCGACGCGCAGTTAAGGACGATGAAGGTGACGTCGATCGGATATCCGGGCGATCAGCGGCGATCTTTTGATGCAATGTACGAGGTGGAAGGCTCCATCAGGGCGATCAACCGGGAACGCGGCATCGCGGACGTGGTGATGGATGCGTGCACGGGCCAGAGTGGTGGGCCGGTATTCCTCTTCCATGACAACGACAACTATCTGATTGGCGTCGTCGCGAGCATCCACCTGCCGACAGCGTTGGCGCAGGTGGCGTTACTGACTCCGCCACGAGTCGATGCTCTACGCGGGGGCGTCAAGAAGCCACTGTTCACGGGGCCATTGCCGGCCAGGGACGACGGGTAAGCATGCGGGAGCGAACCCATTTCGAGCGTGAGATCTCGAGGCTGCGTCGCGACACCGTCCCGCAACGCAATTACGACATTTCCGGCAGGCTCGCGAAGCCTTCGCGCGGGGAGCACATGAGCACCACGCCATGAGAGAACGCATAGCCTTCGACACCGAAATGGCTGCTCTAGGCCTGCGCCGGGAGTATGAAGCCTTCGATGTCGGTCGCAGCGAGACAATCGACCATTTCCTGCGCAGTGAGAAGGATTGGCAACCGTGGAGAGTGCTGGCGCACCTCGACTGCGGTGCGCTGAAATTGACACGAAATAGCATCACCAGCGTCCTGAAAAAAGGTGACAGGCTCAAGAACGGTGATCGAATCGAACTCAAGTCGCCGCTGCCTCCAGCGTGTGCGAGCAAAGTTCAGACCATTCCCGAGGCTGACTACCGCGACTATTGTTTTGCGAACCCGAACCCCGCCGACGATTATGAGAAATTCGTTATTCAACTTCTCCGCCTGTATCCGCAGACGGTGGTTTTAAGCAACAGCATGATCGATTCGCTTGTTTCCTTTATCAGAAGTCTGAAAAAGGACGAGCGGCTGACGCATCCCGTTCGCAACCTGATCATTGCGTCGCACGCTTCCCGCACCGGCCGATTGGCAATGCGTTTGAATAGTGGAGCCACGGTCAAGGAAATTGCGTGGGAGGACCTGGAACCGATGCTGGCTTTGAAGTCGTTGGAAATCGATCCTCAATTGCTCGACCCGCGCCCGAAAGTCGGTAGCCAGACGCGCCCCGCCCAACTGCATATCAAAGGCTGCAACATCGGCAACCCGCTCGCCCGCCCGTTTCTCGACCTTTTCAAAAAGGCGCTTGGCGGCAAGATACCGGTCACGGCCCCCAAGCATTTTCATTCGATGAAAGTAGTCCGGGAAATCAAAAAACGCGGCCAGCGGGTGATCTCGAACAAGATTGTGGAAATCTGGGAGTTCTTCAGTTACGAGTTTGTGCTCTTTCGGACGACGCAACTGGCCAACAAGGCCGATGCCTGTGCGGCATTTCTGGCAGCACCGGACATGAAGCTCATCGACGGCAACGTTGTGCCTCAATCCGATTGGGACAGATGGATACCGCGCCAACTACCTCAGCCGGAAAAAACCGCGATCGTCAACGTTGCAGTGAGCTCGAGCCTATCCTCGAAGGCCGACACTGCCGATGGCCAATTTCGTTATCGAAAGACATTCTTTTTCGGCAAGGAGTGGCATCAGCTCGCTTTGTCCGCTGACCCCGGCACGGATGCCAAACGCAAGCAGGAGATCCGGAAGCGGCTGGAACAGAACGATGACCGATTCAAAACGGGTCATGCCTATCCTTTCTACGCGCGAACAGGCTTCAAAGACATCGATGCCTATCTCGATAGCTATACCTGGAGGTTCAGATTCAATGCGAGCAAGGGTGAGCTTTCGTATTCCGGAACAAGACATGAATACACAGTGCTTGCTCCAATCGTCGATCCGGCGAATAACACGCTGTTCATGAATCTGTTTCCTATTTCAGGGTCGCCAACGATTCAACTCGTCGAGACCGACAAACGATTTTTCGCTTCGGTGTGAGTGCGCGAACGTGGTTCGCCGGCGGTATCCGTGTTCCGATGAGCTGGTGTGGCGAACATCCGTGACAGGAATATGCCATGAGCGAAAGGCGGCGTTTCGAACGTGAGCTCGAGGACCTGGGGGTACGCGAGCATTTTTTGCCACCATGGATCACCTTTCCACCCCCGCCGACCATCGGTTTCGAGTTCGATTTGAATTACGGAATCGATCGCCAGGTGCTAGCCGCACTTGCCGTCGACCACGCGACGTGGCCTCAAGAGCATGTCGCGGTCACCGACCATAACGACGCTCCGGGCAAAGATGGGTTCAAGGTAAAGCTCGACGGCCCGCGCTATGAATTAGCGACCGAGCCCTTCGAAATCTGGAAAAGCGGAAAGGCCCGCTGGGGCACGGTCCTCAAAGACATGAGGGCGTTTACAACGAAAATGAACACGAAGTGCGGCAACGCCAAAGCGGACAAATCGGTCACCATCACATTGCCGAGCGGCAACGCGAAAGTGGGACATCCTCGTCACTTCACGCTGGGGGAAGGACCCTTCGCATCGATTCCCATTCTCCCGCTTGGAGAAACGAAGACTGCCTTTCGGGAAAGTTGCGGCGTTGCCGGTGTTCCTCAGGCTACCATCACGATCCCGATGGCGCGAGTCGATGACCTGGTTTCGGAAGTCAAGACTAGCGAACCGCAACGCCCCAACGATAGGCGGCCCGGACAATCGTTAAGTGGCTACTGGAGGCACCGCCAGGGCCTTCGCTCGCAGGCGCTTTACGATGCCCAAAGCGCCGTCAACAAGAGCCGAAATGAACACATCAGAAGGAAGACCAGGATAGATGCCACCACCATCGTCACGGACAGGAACTTCACCAAGACACTACAGGGGTTCATGATCCTGCTGGTCAGCTATCTTCGGACAAGCCAGTTGAAATATGACTTCGTTCCACCGAAGCCCAATCAAAGCAAGTCGTGGGACTACGAAGGGTTTGCCAAAGCTTATCTCCCGATCAATGTCAAGACGCCGTTTCGCCTGCTGTTCAAAGATCCGATCATGTCCGACGCCGAGCGCAAGGTTTTTCTCGAGCTATATGGAAATCCCGCCGTGCGCGATAACCTTTTTGCCCTGGCCGAGAAAGACAGTACGAAGCGTTCAGGGACGAACATGCTGTTTCCCGAAGGCCCCAACGGCAGCGTTCGCTCGCACCAGGAAGTATTCTTCAATCACGCTCCGACGTGGGACGAGTTCGTCGACAAGACGATCAAGGACGATCCCCTGAAAGTCGAGAAGGTCAACACAATCAAAAAGAAGAAGCACGCGTTAGGTGATGAAGTGCTCTTTGCCCCTCTTATAACGATGATTCCGCAAGCGAGCATTGGCACGCTTGTGCCGCTCGAACTGCGTCGAATGGGATTTGCCTGGCTCAATGTCGGTGAATGGACCGACTTCGGCGACAGGTTGTTCGCGCTGGTCACAAAGCTGAATAGCTAGCCGCCGAGGCAGAACCGCATGAGCCGCGTTTCGCACGAGATGGTGCTCCATGCTAGACGTGATTCGCGAGCCTGAAGCTCACGTCTCGTGTACCTGTTTCGGTGCGTTGAATACCCTCATTCCGTAAGCTTCTCCTCTGGT